>CAZLSD010000259.1:0-4924 GCA_964561775.1 uncultured Desulfarculus sp.
CAATAGGCGGGGGCTCAGGCCCTTGGGCTGGGGGCCACCTTGGTCAGCCCGGAGGCCACCACGCTGTTCAGGCCCCGGCGCGCGCCCCGGCCCATGCGGCCGGGCTTGGGGGCCAGGTGTCCCAGAAAGGTGATGAACTGGCGCAGCAGGTCCTGGGATATCTGGCTGCCCATCTCGCCCAGCAGAATCTGGATGGCGTCGAAGGCAAAGGCCGCGGGCTTATAGACCCGGGTGGAGGTGATGGCGTCGTAGGCGTCCACCAGGCGGATGAGGCGGGCGCACTGGTCCAGCTGGGGTCCGGCCAGGCCGAAGGGATAGCCGGTCCCGTCAAGGTTTTCGTGGTGCTGGTGCACCAGGCGGCGGCTCTGCTGGGGAAAGGTGTCAAAGGGGCGCAGCAGCTCGTAGCCCTGGCGGGGGTGGCCGCGCATCAGTTCCCATTCCTCCGGGTCCAGGGGGCCGGGCTTGCGCAGGATGCCGGCGGGTATGCCGCGCTTGCCCAGGTCATGATAGAGCGCGCCCAGGCCCAGCTCCCAGATCAGGGAGGCGGGCATCTCCAGGTGGTGGGCAAAGGCGGTGGTGAGCAGGCAGACGTTGACCGAGTGGGTGAAGAGGCCATAGTCCAGCACCAGCATCTCGCCCAGGGCCTGCATGGCCCCGGGAGTGCGGGTCAGAAACTCCTGCAAACCCTGCACATATTGACGGCCATGCTCCAGGTTGGGCCCCAGGCGCTCCTCTTCCATGGCCTGTTCGACGATGAGCGCGGCCTGTTCATAGACCAGGTGGGCCTTGGCGGGGGCGGCCAGGCCGGGGTCGGCCAGGCGCTGGTGAACCTGGGAGCCGATGAAGCGCAGCACCTTGTCGAAGTCTTGGCGCTGGCAATAGAAATAGTCCAGGCCCGCCTGGCGCACGTTCTGTAGCCGCCGGGGCGAGACGGCCCGCCCGGCCACGGCGAAGAGCACGGACTCCAGGTAGTCGCCCTGCTCGGTCTTGCGCAGGCGGGGCAGATACAGGTCCACGGGCAGGGGCGAGCCGGCGCTGACCGCGTCTTGGGGCAGGTGGATGAGGCCGCCCAGCTCGCGGGCCAGCTCCTCCTCGCTCACCTCCACGGTGCGCACGTTGGCCTCCAGGCGGGCCAGGGGCAGGCTCTCCTCTCCCCTGGCGGGGGAAGGCTGGGCCGGCGAGGACTTGCCTGAAGATTTGCTGGCCACGCGCTTGCTCCCCCATCCCCCGGCCGATTCCCGGAAGCGCTTTTTTAATGGTATGTAAGGGGCAGGGATATATGGGAGTATCGGCCTGTCCGCCGCATACTTCAAGAAAAAATCTGTCCTTTGCCCAAAAAGCCAGGTATACAAAGGCTGAGCGCAGATTCCCCCTGGCGGTGGCGCGCCGCCCGCTTCAGCCTGGCCCGGGAGAAGTTCGGCGGGTACCTGATATGAATCCCACGCCTGCACAGACACCTGACATACCCGCCCCCCGCCCCTCCTGGCGGCGGCGGCTTCCGCGCCTGCACCGCCTGGCCAGCCCGGCTTGCGCCTACTCCCTGGCCATCCTGGAACAGGACCAGGACCAGCTGCGCGCCAGCTTAAGCGGCCGGCTGTGCCTGGCCGAGTTCACCCGCTTGCAGTCCGATTTCCTGGGCCTGGTCCATTCCGCGCCCGCCCGCCTCAGCCTGGACCTGGGCGGCGTCACCTACCTGGACTCGGCCGGAGCCCTGCTCCTCACCTGGCTGGAGCAACAGGCCGGCGAACAGGGCAAGGCCCTCTCCCTGGACAACCTGGCCCCGGCCTTCGCCGGCATCAAGAACCTCATAGACCCGGCCGAGCTGGCCAAGCCCCCCCTGGCCCCCCCGCCCCAACCCAGCGGCCTGGTGGAGCAGATGGGCGCGGGCTGGCTGGCCACCCAGCAGGACTTCTACCAGACGGTCAGCTTCCTGGGCGACTTCCTGGGCGCGGTGGGGCGCAGCTTCCTGCACCCCCGCCAGGTGCGCTGGTCCGAGGTCTTTCTCTACATGGAGCAGGTGGGCGTCAACGGCCTGCCCATCGTGGCGCTTATAAGCTTTCTCCTGGGCCTGATCATGGCCTTCATGTCCTCCTTGCAGCTCCAGCCCTTCGGCGCCAACATCTACGTGGCCAACCTGGTGGCGGTGGCCATGGTCAAGGAGCTGGGTCCCATCATGACCGCCATCCTGGTGGCCGGCCGCTCGGGCTCGGCCTTCGCCGCCGAGATAGGCACCATGAAGGTCAACGAGGAGGTGGACGCCCTGGTGGTCATGGGCTATGACCCGCTCATCTTCCTGGCCCTGCCCAAGGTGCTGGCCGCCGTGCTGGTGGTGCCGCTGCTCACCATATTCTCGGACCTGGTGGCCATCATGGGCGGGCTCACCGTGGGCGTGCTGGGCATGGGCATCACCGCCCATGGCTATATCCAGCAGACCGCCAAGACCCTCTACGCCACCGACATCCTGACCGGAGCCTTGAAAAGCGCCGTCTTCGCCGTGCTCATCGCCGGCATAGGCTGCCAGCGCGGCTTCATGGTGCGCGGCGGAGCCCAGGCCGTGGGCCAGGCCACCACCAGCGCCGTGGTGGCGGCCATGTTCCTCATCATCGTGGCCGACAGCATCTTCGCCATCGTATTGCACTATTGGACCTGAGCCCGTCATGGACGCCGCCCAAGCCAACCCCATCATCACCGTGGACCGCCTTTACGCGGGCTATGCCGGTCAATCCATCCTGGAGGACGTCTCCTTCCAGGTGGCCCGGGGCGAGATCCTGGTGGTGGTGGGAGGCAGCGGCTGCGGCAAGTCCACCCTGCTAAAGCACATGATCGGCCTGCACGAGCCCACATCGGGCCGGGTGGTCATCGACGGCGTCGAAGTCACCACCGCCAGCGAGGAGGAACTGGTGCGCCTGCACCGGGGCCTGGGCGTGCTCTTCCAGTCCGGAGCCCTCTTCGGCTCCATGAGCCTCATCGAAAACGTGGCCCTGCCCCTCTTGGACTTCACCGAGCTGACCCCCAAGCAGGCCATGCAGGTGGCCCGGGCCAAGCTGGCCATGGTGGGCCTGGCCGGCTATGACCACCACCTGCCCTCCGAACTCTCCGGCGGCATGAAAAAGCGCGCCGGCCTGGCCCGCGCCATGGCCCTGGACCCGGTGGTGCTCTTCTTCGACGAGCCCAGCGCCGGCCTGGACCCCATAACCTCGGCCGAGCTGGACCAACTGATCTTAAGCATCAACGCCGGCCTGGGCACCAGCATGGTCATCGTCACCCACGAACTGGCCTCCATCTTCGCCATCGCCCACCGGGTGGTCATGCTGGACAAATCCGCCAAGGGCATCATAGCCATGGGGCCTCCCCAAGAACTTCTGCGGACCAGCCAGGACCCCCGTGTGCTAAGCTTTTTCCAAAGACGGCCCCGCGCCTAAGCCGGGGTCTCCCCTAGGGAGCGCATGACTTGAACATGACCCGCCAGCCCGGACCAGCCCAGCCATGACCCGCCAGGCCTCCAAATTCAAGGTGGGCCTCTTCGTGCTGGTGGGCGTGCTCATCGGCGTGGGCGCCCTCATCTACCTGGGCGCCCAAACCTACTTCAAGGGCGCCGTCACCTATGCCACCTACTTCGCCGAAAGCGTCCAGGGCCTGCAAGTGGACAGCGTGGTCAAATACCGGGGCGTGGAGATAGGCCGGGTGCGCACCATAGGCGTGGCCCCCGACCACACCCTCATCGAAGTAATCATGGACATAGGCTTCAACGGTCCCATAGACCACGGCATGAGCGCCCGCCTCAAACAAGTGGGCATCACCGGCATCGCCTATGTGGAGCTGGACCGCGCCGACCCCGAGGAACCCAACCTCTCCCCCGCCCTGGGCTTCACCCCCGAATACCCGGTCATACCCAGCCGCCCCAGCGACATCGCCCAGCTCTGGTCCCTGGTGGAAGACGTGGTGCGCCAGGTGCGCAAGGTGGACTTCAAATCCCTGGCCGACACCCTGCAAGACTCCCTCTCCGCCGCCCAGCAGATCCTGGACAACTCCCGCCTGGCCACCACCCTGGCCAACGTGGAAAAAGCCTCCGCCAACCTGGTCAGCGTCACCGCCAAGGCCGACCGCTTCATGGACCAGGCCGAACTGGAGAAAGTCACCCTGCACGCCCAGCAGGCCCTGGCCCAGGCCCGCGACCTGCTGGCCGAAACAAGAGCCCAGGTGGCCGGACTCAACCTGGCCCGCGCCGGACAAACCACCAACGAACTCATAGACGAAGTCAAGGACACCGCCGGAGGCCTCAGCTCCGAACTGCGCATCACCGCCGAAAACCTGCGCCAAGCCTCCGAAAACATGAACCGCCTCATGCAACGCCTGGAAAAATCCCCCTCCGACGCCCTGTTCAGCTCGCCACCCGCGCGAGGGGCTGGGAGGTAAGAGAGAAGAGGGAAAATTGGGGGGAAACCCTTTTTTGTGCCAAAAAAGGGTTTCCCCCCAAACCCCCCTTCCTAAAAAAGCGAGTGGATAAGGAAGGCGGTAACTAGGTATTCCTGTTGGGGGCTGGGCTTACTAAAGCGCCAGCGAAGACATGAGGGCCCCTAATAGAAAATGAGGCCATTGCGAGGAGCGTTAGTGACCAAGCAATCCACCATACTTTCCTCGCCTTTAGGGAAAGCAGGGTGGATTGCTTCGCTTCCGCTCGCAATAACGGCTTGAGCCTATACGCTTAGTCCATGGGTTACATGCAAAAGCAGGTTGATTGCATTACTAGAACAACAAAAAATAGAGTCATTGCGAGGAGCTTTAGCGACGTGGCAATCTTCCATTTACATTAACTTGATGCATTGAAAGATCAAAGCAATGTAAGCGGAAGATTGCTTCGCTTCGCTCGCAATGACTTGCTATTTGGTTAGATTTAAGATAGTAGCTCCGAACATTCTTCTTG
>CAZLSD010000260.1:0-4833 GCA_964561775.1 uncultured Desulfarculus sp.
CGGGGGGCAATTCCAGGGCCGGGCCCAGGTCGCGGGGGTCGCTGACGCGCCCGTTAAGGGCGGTGGCCACGGCCACCTCGGGGCCGGCCAGATACACCGCGTCGTCCTTGGTGCCGGAGCGCCCCGGGAAATTGCGCGGGAAGGTGCGCAGGGAGTTGGCGCCGGTGGCCGGGGCCTGGCTCATGCCGATGCAGCCCAGGCAGCCGGACTGAAAGATGCTGGCCCCGGCTTCCAGCAGATGCTGCAAGCCGCCGGCGGCGGCCAGCTGGGCCAGGGCCTGGCGCGAGCCGGGGTTGACGTAGAGGTTCACCCCCGGGGCGATCTTCTTGTCCTTGAGGGCCAAGGCCAGGGTCATCAGGTCCTCATAGCCGCTGCTGGCGCAGGAGCCCACGATGACCTGTTCCACGGGCACGCCCGCCAACTCAGTCACCGGGCGCACCTTGTCCGGGCTGGAGGGGCAGGCCGCCAGGGGGACCAGGGAGGCCAGGTCCAGCTCCTCCACCCGGTCATAGGCCGCGCCCTCGTCGGCCAAGAGTTCTCGCCAGTCCCCGGCCCGGCCCTGGGCCTCCAGGAACTCATGGGCGCGCTGATCGCTGGGGAAGAGGCTGGCCGTGGCCCCCAGCTCGGCCCCCATGTTGGTGATGGCCGCGCGCTGGGCCACCGAGAGGGTGGCCACGCCGGGGCCGAAATACTCCAGCACATACCCCAGGCCGCCCTTGACCGAGAGCCGGCGCAGCAGCTCCAGGATCACGTCCTTGGCCCCCACCCAGGGGGCCAGTTGGCCGCTCAAGCGCACGCCCAACACCTGGGGGCAGGCCAGGTAGAAGGGCTGGCCAGCCATGGCCGCGGCCACGTCCAGACCGCCCGCGCCCATGGCCAGCATGGCCAGGCCGCCGCAGTGGGGGGTGTGGGAGTCCGAGCCCAGCAGGGTGGCTCCGGGCCGGGCGAAGTTGAGCAGGTGCAACTGGTGGCAGATGCCGTTGCCCGGCGGCGAAAACCACAGGCCGTAGCGGGCGGCGAAGGAGCGCAGGAAACGGTGGTCGTCGGGGTTCTTGAAATCGGTTTGCAGCAGGTTGTGGTCCACGTAGGAGACCGCGACCTCCGTGCGCGCCCGTTCAAGCCCCAGGGCCTCGAACTCCAGGGCGGCCAGGGTGCCGGTGGCGTCCTGGGTCAGGGTCTGGTCGATGCGCAGGCCTATCTCCGCGCCGGGCGTCAGCCGCCCCTCCACCAGGTGAGCTTCCAATATCTTGCGGGTCAAGTTGAGCGCCATGAACATCCTCGCGGACCCTGGGGTGGATGGCAAAAGGAAACAGGCTGCATTTTAGGGGCTGGCCGGTCCCGGCGCAAGGCGAGGGGACCGGCCAGGGCGTGGAGGCTAGCGCGCCTGCTTGGCCGCCTCCCGGAAGCGGGCCAGCAGCTTCTTGAGAGCGGGCGAGGCAAAGGCCGGGTCGCGGGCCAAATCCCCGGCGCGCTGGCGGAAGGAGGCCAGGTCGGGCTGCTCGTTGATCTGCATGGCGGTCTGCTTGAGGGAGGCCAGGGCCTGGACCTCCATGGCGCGGGCGTGGCCGCGCTGGTCCTGGCAGGCCTGGCGCATGGCCTGGCCAAGCAGCTTGCGATCCTGCTTGGCCAGGGAGTTGAACCAGGCCAGGTTGGCCAGGGCGATGGGGGCCGAGTAGACATGGCCGGTCAAGCTAAGGTACTTCTGCTGCTCGTCCAGGCGATAGGCCCAGAAGACCTCCAGGGGGTTTTCCTGGCCATCGGCCCCGCCCGAGGCCAGCAGCTCGTTGATGGGCCAGCGGTGACGCAGGGGCTGGGCGCCCAGGAGCTGCCACAGGCGCTGGTGCAGGGCCGATTCCATGACCCTGATCCTTAGACCCTGCACGTCGGCCACGGTGCTTATCGGGCGCAGGTTGTTGCTCAGGTGGCGGAAACCGTTTTCGCAGAAGGCCAGGCCCTTGAAGCCGGCCTTTTCCAGGCCGGCCAGCACGGCCCGCCCCGGCGCGCCGTCCAGCGCGGCATAGGCCTGCTGATGGCTGGCGAACAGGAAGGGATACTCCACCGCCTTGACCTCGGGCAGGAAATTGTCCAGGGGACCGCTATTGACCACGGCCAGGTTGATCTGGCCGGCCTTCACGGCGTTGATGATGGCCACCTCGCCGCCGGCCTGGGCGCCCTGGATCAGCTTGACCTGGTAGCGGCCCTTGCTGGCTGGTTCCAGCTTTTCCTTGAACTTTTCCGCGGCCACGCTCTGGCTCACGCCGGCCTTGGTGGTGACGGCCAGGGTCAGCTCTTGGGCGGCTTGGGCCGCGAGGCTTAAACACAGGCTGAGCGCCAGGGTCAGCAGCGGGGTGAAGCGTTTCATGTGCATGTCCTCCGTGGGGGTGGCCCGCGCCTGGCGGGTGGTTGGCACAGGAAGCTTGCCGTCAGTTGGGCCAAAAAGCAAGGCCCACGCCCGCTAGGGGCATGGGCCAAGGTTGTCGGCCGGAGGGGGAATGCCCCGGCCTTTAGTTGGAGGGAGAGGGATTAGGCTGCACGCTCCTGCGCGCGAGCGGCGCAGTCAGCGCCGATCTGGCAGTTGCGACAAGGTACCAGGTTCATCTTGAACACGAACAGCGGGAAAGGTTCCGCTCCTATGACCGACCAACGCGGCTCGTTGGCGGCCTGATGGCGCTTGGCGCAGGCCGCGGGCATCAGCTTCAGGTTGCCCGGCTGGTGGGGGCACTCTATCAGGGCCTCGGGGTGGTTCTGCAACCAGGCCTGCACGTCCAGGGTGGGGGTGAAGCTGCGGCCCTTGCCTCTGCCAACTCGCGCGCGCCTCATGGTAATTGCTCCCTTAATGTAAGTGGCGCTGACACCACTTCAATGTTTTACTTCAACTATACGCAACCCCCGTGCCAGTTTTCAGTAAAGAGTGGCGATAGGCAGCCTTCACAATAGAATAATAAGTAAATACAATTTGTTGATATGGTGTTAGGCACAATAACGTCATCTTGCCCCAGCTTTGGAGGGCCTGTGGGTGTTATTGGGAGCAGAACTATTTGCGTCGAAAACAAAACATATGACCAATTTCGGACATATGAAGATAACAAGCTGTTAAAAATGGAATAATGCAAAATATCTCGCTCATAAGCTTGGCATTGTATTGTATCGGACATATCAGACCATTTTGTCGTTTCGCAACCATCCGCCCCTACTGAGCTTTTAGTTTGCACAATTCTTGCTTTTAATTTCATGAAACATCAAAAGATTAACCTTCCCACTCCAGGGTGGCCGTCTCATAGGCCGCGCGCCCGCTTTCTTCCCCGGCAGGACACCCGTCTGCTCATTCCTCTCCGGCTGGACATGATCCCCCCTGGCCATGGAGGTGTTCATGATTCAAGTGGTGGTGGTGGAAGGAAACAGGACACTGGCCAAGCTGTATCTGGAGGAGCTGAGCGAGGCCGGTTTCGCGGTGAGGGTCCGCCCCGACCTGGAGCAGGCCCTGCTGGATCTGCGTCACAGCCCGGCCCACATCCTGGTGGCGGACCAGGAGTCGGCGGGCAGCCATCCCCGGCGCTGGCTGGAGCGGGTGCGCCGGGTGCATGCCGGACCCCTGCTGGTGCTGGCCCAGCCCCGGCGGCTGCGGGAGCCCGCCGGCGGCGACTGGCTGCGGGTGGAAAAGAAACCGGACTTAAGCGGGCTGATAGCCTCGCTCAAAGGCCAGACCGCGGCGGTGATGTGGACGCGGGCCGCGGGTTCTTGCTGAGAAGCCAGCCCAGATAGGCCGCCTGTTTTTGCGCCAGCCTGGGCCGCAGTATGCTATCTTCCGGGTCTAGCAAGCCCTGTTCCCTGCCAGGACAGACCCGGAGAATAGCAACATGGCGTCACGCAAGATCACTTCCCTGAAGCCCCAGGACCTGCGCCGCACCTTCAACCCGGCCGAGGTTCCCTTCGAGACCAGCGACAAGGCCACCCAGTGCATGGACCCCGTGGTGGGGCAGAAGCGGGCCAAGGAAGCCCTGGAGTTCGGCCTGGCCATGCGCGACATGTCCTACCATGTCTTCGTGGCCGGCCCCCAGTTCACCGGCAAGACCCATCTGGTGCGCACCTTCATCGAAAAGATCGCCAGCCAGCAGCCCGCCCCGCCCGATTGGGTCTATGTGCACAACTTCCGCCAGCCCGACCAGCCCCGCGCCTTGCGCCTGGCCACCGGCGGCGGACGGGTGCTGGCCAAGGAGATGGCCGAACTGCTCACCCGCCTGAAGACCAAGATCCCCGAAATCTTCGAGAGCGAGGAGTACGCGGCCAAGAAGGAGGGCGTGCTCAACGGCTTCAAGCGCCGGCGCACCCAGGTCTTCAGCGACCTGGATCAGTTCGCCCGCACCCAGGGCTATGTCCTCAAGTTCGAGCCCACCGGCATCATGGTGGCCCCGGCCGGCGAGGACGGCGAGCCCATGCCCGAGAGCGCCATCCGGGAGATGGCCCCCGAGCAGCGCGAGGACCTGCGCCGGCGCAGCGATTTGGTGCAGGCCAAGGTCACGGAAAGCCTGCGCGCGGTGGGCGCCCTGGAAAAAAGCGTGGCCCAGGCCATGCGCGAACTGGACCGCGAGGCCGTGTTGCAGGCGGTGGGGCATCTCTTGGACCAGCTCTTCGACAAATACGCCGAGGAGAAGGAGGTGCGGGGCTATCTGGAGCAGGTGCGCGAAGACGTGGTGGAGAACTACGAGCGCTTTAAAAAGAAGGAAGCGCCCCAAATGCCCTTCCCCGTGGCCAGCGAGGAGCCCAGCTTCAAGGAGTACGAGGTCAACGTCTTCGTGGACCACACCGAGACCAAGGGCGCTCCGGTGGAGGTGC
>CAZLSD010000261.1:0-4811 GCA_964561775.1 uncultured Desulfarculus sp.
GGGTGGGGCCGTGCAGGGGCTCGGGCGCGTCCCAGGGGCTGCCCTCGGGGCGGAGGCAGGCGAAATGCTCTGGCAACACGGCCAGTTCCGCCCCCAACCCCTTGGCCTGGCGCAACAAATCCGCCGCCTGGGCCAGGTTGGCCAGCCGCTCCGGTCCTGAATTCATCTGGGCAACCGCGACGATCATAGATGGCATTATAACCAGCCCGGCCGGGAAAAGGAATGCTTGCCCGCCAGCTTGCCGGTTTCCTTCCGCCTGTGTTAGCATGCAGTCAGCGGTACCAGACAGGCAAGTGACGAAAGGCTTACAAAGGCTTATGCTTCCGGGACTCCAGTTGGAGGAATTGCTGGCCCAGGCCAGGCGCAACGAGGATATCCAGCGCCGCCTGGAGCGGGTGGAGCAATTGCTGCTGGCCCACCATGATTTGTCCTGGCTGCTGAGCCACCTGGCCCCCGCCATCGCCCAGACCTATCAACTGCCCGCGGTCAGCCTGGTGCTTTTGGAGGACAACCCCCGTTTCCGCCAGGCCCTGCCCGGTTATCCCGACCTGAAGCTGCCCGCCCAGGTGACGGCCCGCCCGCGCAAGGAGCTGCGCCTGTGGCTGGTGGACCTGGAGCGCCCCTTCCTGACCAACCGCATCCACCCCGAACTGGCCGACTGCCTCTTCCCCCAGCCCGTGGCGCTCTCCTCCCTGGCCGCCGCGCCCTTGTGGGTGCGCGGCGAGCTGCTGGGCGCGCTCTGCCTGGGTTCTGATTCGCCCCAGCGCTTCCACCCCTCCCTGGAGACCCACTATCTGGAGAGCCTGGCCCGCAAGAGCGCCCAGGCCCTGGACGCGGCCCTGCTCCTGGAGCAGAACCTGCTCATGCAGCGCCGCCAGGCCGCCATGGAGATGGCCGGCGCGGCCTGCCACGAGATGTCCCAACCCCTGACCACCCTGACCCTGGAGCTGGATATACTCCTGCGCCAGACCCCCGCCGACGACCCCCGCCTGGCCCGCCTGCTCTCCCTGCAAAACCAGGTGGAGCAGTTGGGCGAGATGGTTCAGCGCATCAGCCAAGTGAGGGAGTATGTCACCAGGCCCTATGCCCAGGGCCTGCGCATCATCGATTTGGACGCCGCCAGCGCGCCCGGGCGGGCCCTGGAGAGCCAGGAGGTGAATACATGAGCGAAGAGTGCATCTTCTGCCAGATCGTGGCCAAAAAAGTCCCCTGCTTCAAGGTCTACGAGGACGAACGCAGCCTGGCCTTCGCCGATATAAACCCCCTGGCCGACGGCCATGTCCTGGTCATCCCCAAGAACCACTCCACCAACCTGATGGAGATCACCCCCGGCGACCTGGCGGCGGTGCACCAGGCCTCCCAGAAGGTGGCCCACGCCATCATGCGCTCCTTGAAGCCGGGCGGGCTCACCGTGCTGCAACTAAACGGCCTGGGGGCCAATCAGGTGGTTATGCACTATCACGTGCACCTGATTCCCCGCAACCGTCCCCAGGACAAGCTGAAAATCCTGGAGTGGGAGGCCAAGCCCGGCAACATGAAGCACATCGAGAAGGTGACGGCCAAGATACTGGCGGCCTTATAACCGGGGAGCCTCCACGGTCCGGATGCACGCTGAACAGGCCGTGCCCGCGCCTTGGCAATCGCGCAAAGCCTGCGTTGACACTCTTTCCTATCCAGGGTAAATTGCTAAGTTATAGCTAAGGTCCGGCCCTGGCCGCGCATGTTGCGCGCGGCCCTGGGCCGGCTTCCTTGTGGGGAGGAAACCATGGCTTCCATCGCCGTTGTTTTTCCTGGCCAGGGCTCCCAGTACGTGGGCATGGGCCAGGGTTTCTGCGCCAGTTCGCCCCAGGCCAAGGAGCTTCTGTCCCAGGCCGAAGAGGCCAGCGGCCTGCCCATCGGCCGCCTCTGCTTCGAAGGCCCCCTGGAGGAACTGACGCTCACGGTCAACCTCCAGCCCGCCGTGGTGGCCGTGGACCTGATCTGCTGGCAGCAGTTGCAAGCGGCCGGCATCGCACCCGTGGCGGTGGCCGGGCACAGCTTGGGCGAATACCCCGCCCTGGCCGCGGCCGGGGCCTTCTCGGCGGCCGACTGCCTGAAGCTGGTCAGCCTGCGCGGCCGGCTCATGGACCGCGACGCCCAGACCAACCCCGGGGCCATGAGCGCCATCATGGGCCTGAGCCCCGAGCAGGTGGCCCAGCTAACGG
The DNA here is from genome assembly GCA_964561775.1 of uncultured Desulfarculus sp. Classification (GTDB taxonomy): domain Bacteria; phylum Desulfobacterota; class Desulfarculia; order Desulfarculales; family Desulfarculaceae; genus JACRDC01. Next base: position 2,205 of record CAZLSD010000261.1, read on the forward strand.
AGCAGGTGGAAGGCGTGGTGCAGCCGGCCAACTACAACACTCCCCAGCAGACCGTCATCACCGGCAGCGTGGAGGCGGTGGCCGCCGCGGCGGCCCTGGCCAAGTCCCAGGGCGGCAAGGCCATCCCCCTCAAAGTCAGCGGAGCCTGGCACAGCCCCTTCATGACCGCCGCCGGCCAGGAGATGGCCGCCGCGCTTGAAGCCCTGACCTTCGCGCCCCTGGTCTGCGCCCACGTGCCCAACACCACCGGAGAGCCCCTGCGCGATGCGCCCCAAGCCCAGGCCGAGCTGATGAAGCAGCTCACCTCGCCGGTGCGCTGGGTGCAGACCGTGCAGGCGTTGTTGGCCCTGGGGGTGGACACCTTCATCGAGGCCGGCCCCAAGAACGTGCTGGCCGGGCTCATCAAGAAAACCGCGCCCGAGGGCGTGGCCGTCTACAACGTCGAGGACCCCGCCAGCCTGGAGGCCACCTTGAAGGCCTTGGCCTGAGAGCGGCCCGGAAAGAGGAAAAAGGGAAGATGCCCAAGGTTTCCATTCTCAAGGAGCGCTGCAAGGGGTGCGGGCTGTGCGTGCTGGCCTGTCCCAAGCACACCCTGGCGCTGGGCAAGAAGATCAACGCCGCTGGTTACACCTATGCCCAGTTCGACCCCAAGGCCGGCTGCGTGGGCTGCGCCTTCTGCGCCGAGCTCTGTCCGGACGTGGCCATCCGCGTCTACAAAGAGGAGCGCGACTAACATGGCCAAGCGCGTCCTGACCAAAGGCAACGAAGCCATCGCCATGGGGGCCATCGCCGCGGGCTGCCGCTTCTACTTCGGCTACCCCATCACCCCCCAGAACGAGATACCCGAATACATGAGCTGGGCCCTGCCCCAGGCCGGCGGCGTCTTCGTGCAGGCCGAGAGCGAGATAGCCTCCATCAACATGCTCTTGGGCGCGGCGGCCACCGGAGCCCGGGCCATGACCAGCTCCAGCAGCCCGGGCATCAGCCTCAAGCAGGAGGGCATCAGCTACCTGTGCGGCTCGGAGATCCCCGGGGTCATCGTCAACATGAGCCGCTCCGGCCCCGGCCTGGGCGGCATCCACCCCTCCCAGGGCGACTACTTCCAGGCCACCCGGGGCGGCGGCCACGGCGACTACCGCACCCTGGTGCTGGCCCCCTCCACGGCCCAGGAGAACTACGATCTGACCATGCTGGCCTTTGACCTGGCCGACAAATACCGCAACCCGGTGGTGGTGCTGGGCGACGCTCTTCTGGGCAACATCAAGGAGCCGGTGGAGATGAAGCCCTACAAGAAGCAGCCCCCGGCCAAGCCCTGGGCCTTGACCGGCTGCAAGGGGCGTAAACCGCAGCTCTTAAAAAGCCTGCACCTGGCCGACGGCGAGCTGACCGAGTTCAACTGGAAGCTGTTCAAGAAGTACCAGTCCATGGCCAAGGAGGTGCGCTTCGAGCGCTACCTCTGCGACGACGCCCAGCTCATCGTGGTGGCCTTCGGCTCGGTGGCCCGCATCCTGAAATCCTCGGCCGACCTGCTGCGCGAGAAGGGCCGCAAGGTGGGGGTGCTGCGCCCCATCACCCTGTATCCCTTCCCCAGCCAGGCCGTGGCCCAGGCCGCCCAGGAGTGCGGCCACCTGATGGCCGTGGAACTGAACACCGGCCAGATGGTGGAGGACGTGCGCCTGGCGGTCAACGGCCAGGCCAAGGTGGACTTCTACGGACGCCCCCCCGGCTCCATCCCCACCCCCAACGAGCTGGCCGCCGAAATCGACAAGGTCTATCGCAAGGGAGGCCGCTCATGAGCGCCCAGGCCGCCAAGATGAAGCTGGTCTTCGACCGTCCCAAGGCCCTGGTGGACAAGCCCTGGCACTTCTGCCCCGGCTGCCATCACGGGGTCATCCACCGCCTGGTGGCCGAACAGATCGACGCCTTTGGCGTGCGCGAGAAGACCGTGGGCGTGGCATCCGTGGGCTGTTCGGTGTTCCTGTACGACTACATGAACATGGACGTGGTGGAGTCTCCCCATGGCCGCGCCCCGGCGGTGGCCACCGGGGTCAAGCGCGCCCTGCCCGATCGCTTCGTCTTCACCTATCAGGGCGACGGCGACCTGGCCGCCATCGGCACCGCCGAGATCGTGCACGCGGCCAACCGGGGCGAGAAAATCCTGGTGGTTTTCGTGAACAACGCCATCTTCGGCATGACCGGCGGCCAGATGGCCCCCACCACCCTGCCCGGCATGGTCACCACCACCAGCCCGGCCGGGCGCAACGTGGAACTGGCCGGCCCGCCCATCCGCATGGCCGAGATGCTGGCCACCCTGGAGGGCGCCTCTTTCGTGGCCCGGGTGGCGGTCAACGACATCAAGAACCTTAAAAAAGCCAAGGCCGCCTTGAAGCGCGCCTTTGAATATCAGGTCAAGGGCCAGGGCTTCGCCTTCGTGGAGTTTCTCTCCTCCTGCCCCACCAACTGGAAGATGACCCCGGAACAGGCCAACAACCGGGTGGGTCAGGAGATGGCCTCCTACTTCCCCCTGGGCGTCTACAAGGACCGCCTGGCCGCAACCGAAGCCTGATCCAGCATCAGTGATTGACCCGGAGTTGGGAAAAAATGTAC
>CAZLSD010000262.1:0-4777 GCA_964561775.1 uncultured Desulfarculus sp.
CCTGGATTCCAGGGGCGGGGTTACTCCCCGCCCGTCTTGATCGCGGTGCCCCCGCGCTTGACACCCCTACGCCTTTTTGGGGAGGGGGGTTTGGGGGGAACCCTGAAGCGGGCCATGGATGGCCCGCCCGGGCGCGATAGCGCCCGTGAGGCCTGGCAAAACCGCGCTTTTGCCAGGCCGAGGTGCAAGCAAAGCCAGGGATGGCTTTGCTTGCAGGCAATAGACACGCAAAAAGGGGTTCCCCCCAACTCCTCTCTTCCCTTAGGATCATCACATGGACTGGTGGCAACCCAAGCATTTGCTGGACCCGGGCACCTTGCCCGGCGCGCTGGCGCTTTTGGTGGTGGTGGCGGGGGCGGCGTGGCTGCTGTCCTGGTCCTTGGAGCGGGTCATCCGGCGTTCCACCTGGATGATGGACCGTTTTGGACGCCACACCGACGAGACGGTGATCCGTTATGCCCTGCGCATCAAGACGGTGCTGGTCTATCTGGCGGCGGGGGCTTTTTTCGCCAGCCTGGTGCCGGCCTTGCAATCGCTCTTGGGCACGGTGGTGGCCAGCGCCGGCATCACGGCGGTGGTGGTGGGTTTCGCGGCCAAGAGCACCTTGGCCAACCTGGTCTCGGGGCTGACCCTGGCGGTGTACCGGCCTTTCCGCATCGGCGACCGCATCACCCTGGAGAACGAGACCGGCATCGTGGAGGACATCACCCTGCGCCACACCATCGTGCGCACCTGGGAGAACAAGCGCCTGGTCATCCCCAACGAGAAGATCGACTCCATGAGCCTGATCAACTACAGCATCGTGGACCCCAAGGTGCTGCTTAGCCTGGACGTGGGCATAGCCTATGACGCCGACCTGGACCTGGCCCGGGGCATCATGCTGGAGGAGGCCAAGGCCTGCCCCCACGTGATGGAGGCCGACCAGGCCCCGGCCGGGCCGGTGGTGCGCCTGGTGGAGCTGGCCGACTCGGCGGTGGTGCTGCGCCTGCTGGTGTGGGCGCCTTCCATGGATTCCTACTGGCAGGCCCGTTATCACCTGCTGGAGGCCATCAAGAAAAGTTTCGACCGCCAGGGCGTGGAGATTCCCTTTCCCCACCGCACGGTGGTTCTCAAGAATCCGCCTCCCGCCCCGCCGGCTTGAGGCTGGTGGCAAGAATCTTCCCCCCGCGCCCCGCCGCAAGTTATCATCTAGGCTCAAGACCGCGCCCCTGCCCGGGCGCTGGCGGGAGGTCTGGATGAAAGCTTCGGTTGAACCGCGCATAAGGGCCATGAACCTGGAAGACCTGGAGATGGTGCTGGGCTGGGCCGCCGCCGAGGGCTGGAACCCCGGCCTGGCCGACGCGGCGGCTTTTTTCGCCGCCGACCCGGGGGGATATTTCCTGGCCGAGCTGGAGGGGCGTCCGGTGGGGGCCATCTCGGCGGTGGTCTATGACCAGCGCTTCGCCTTCGCCGGACTGTACATGGTGCGATCCGAGCTGCGCGGCCAGGGTCTGGGGCGGCTCTTGGCCCAGCACGCCGCGCCGCGCCTGGGGGGCCGGGTCATAGGCCTGGACGGGGTGGCGGCCCAGCAGGAGAACTACCGGCGCATGGGCTTCGTCATGGCCTTCAACAGCCTGCGCCTGGAGGGCCTGGGCGGCGGGGCCGACCCGGGCGGGCTCACGGAGCTGGACGCCATTCCCTTCGCCCAGGTGGAGGCCTATGACCGCGCCTGCTTCCCCGCCCCCCGGCCGGAGTTTTTGCGCCGCTGGCTGGCCTATCCCGGCGGGACGGCCCTGGGGGTTCTGCGCGGAGGAGAGCTGGCCGGTTATGGCGTGCTTCGGCCCTGCCAGACCGGCGGCAAGATCGGTCCGCTGTTCGCCGACGACGCGGCCACCGCCGAGCGCCTGTACCAGGGCCTGTGCGCCCAAGCGCCGGTGGGAAGCCCGGTTTTCTTGGACGCGCCCCAGAACAATCCCCAGGCCGTGGAACTGGCCCGCCGCCACGGCCTTAGACCGGTATTCGAGTGCGCGCGCATGTACATGAACGGCAGCCCCGCCTGGGAGGCCTCCCGGGTGTATGGCATCACCACCTTCGAATTGGGTTGAGCCAAGGAGCGAGGTTTATGCTCAAACGCAGCCTGGAGCACCCCGAGGTGCAGGCCACCCGCTATCTGGCCCACGGCGGCGGGGTGGCCCACATGATCCTGGACCGGCGGCACCTGAAGAGCATGATGTTTCTGGCCCATGCGCTTTTGCCCGCCGGCCAGCGCCTGGAGGGGCACTGCGACCCCATGGAGGAGATATACATCGTGCAAAGCGGCCAGGGCCTGATGGCGGTGGACGAGATCTACCGCGAGGTCAAGGCTGGCGACGCCGTGCACATCCCCGTGGGCAGCTTCCACGAGATGATCAACACCGGCCCGGAGGACATGTCCATCCTGGTGGTGGCCGGGCTCATCCCCGAGTAGGGCCTCGGCTCCCGGGCCGGGCGGCAGCTGGGAGACCCCGGCGGCCTTGATGCCGCGCCGGGCCTGGGATAGACTGCACTTTTGCCCCCGCGCGGGGGTTTGGCGAGGGCTTTTCCTAGAGGGACGCCAGGATTGACCGGCATCGGCATCATAGGCATGGGGCGGGTGGGGCGAAGGCTCTTGCGCGAGCTGCACGCCCGGGGCCTGGCCGGACGGGTCAAGGCCCTGGCCGAGAGGCCACTGCCCGGCCGCCCCGCCTCCCAGACCGTGGCCGACCTGGCCTATCTCCTGGCCCACGACAGCGTGGCTGGCCGTTTTCCCGGCCAGGTGAGCGCCCAGGACCAGAACCTGCTCCTGGAGGGACGCCCGGTTCCCGTGCTGCTGCAAGAGAGCCCGGCCCGGGTGGACTGGGCTGGTCTGGGGGTGGGTCTCTTGGTGGAGGCCTCGGGCGACGCGCAGGCCGCCAGCCAGGCGCGCGCCTTGGTGGGCGCGGGCGTCAAGAAGCTGGTCATAACCCGCTCCGAGGCCCAGGCCGACGCCATCCTGGTGCGTGGCTTGAACCTGGCCAGCTACGACCCGGCCCGCCACCACGTGGTGAGCTGCTCCACCTGCACGGCCAACGCCCTGGCCCCCCTGCTGGCCCTGCTGCACGGGGCCTATGGCGTCGCCGCCGGCTCGCTGACCAGCGTCCACCCCGCGCTCTCCGGCGACACCCTGCTGGACGCCCCGGCCTGCGAGGCGGCCAAGGGGCGCTCCGGGCTCTCGGTGCGCGCCGTTTCCAGCGAGATGGCCCGCACCGTGCCCCAGCTGCTGCCCCAGCTGGCGGGGCGCTTGCAGGCATTGAGCCTGCGCGTCCCCACCCTGGTGGTCAACGCCCTGCTGGCCGACCTGGCGCTTGAGCGCCCGCCGGAGAGCGCCGCCCAGGTGGCCGCCTTGCTCCAGCGCGCCGCCCAAGGCCCCTTGGAGGGGGTGCTGGGCCTGGAGGAGGGCTTTTTGGGGCGCGGCCGGGTGGCGGCGGATTTCGCGGGCGACCCCCGCTCGGCGGTGGTGGACATGAACTGGCTGGGCTTGAGTGGCCCCTTGCTGCGCCTTCTGATCTGGCACGACAACGAGCACGCCTATTGCTGCCGGGTGGCCGACACCCTGGAGGTCATACTGACGGCGCTGGATTGACACGCGGGACAAGAAGGAGGGGCGGTTTGGACATCAGCAAACACGGTTATCCCCGGCCCATGATCCTGAAGAACGGCGCGGAGGTCTGGCTGCGCCCCCTGGACCCCGCCCAGGACGAACAGCGTCTGTTGGAATTCTTCGCCCGCGTTCCCCCCGATGACCTCTGGTATCTGGAAAACGACGTGGCCGACCCGGACATAGTGAAGCATTACCTGCTGGACTACCGACCCCAGCGCATGCTGCCCGTGGTGGCCCTGGACGAGGACGACCGCATCGTGGGCAAGGCCACCATAAACCGCTATCCCAACCCCGGCGCCCGCGCCCACGTGGGGCGCATCCGCATCGTGGTGGACCGCGAGTTCCGCAACCAGCGCCTGGGCACCTACCTCTTCCTGGACATGATCCAGCTGGCGGTCAACCTGGGCCTGCGCATCCTGGTGGCCGAGTTCATCCGGGGCGTGGAGGACAAGGCCATCCGCGCCGCGCGCAAGCTGGATTTCTTCGAGCAGTGCGTGCTGCCCGACTACGCCAAGGACCAGCGGGGCAACAACTATGACCTGGTCATCATGATGAAGCGCATCCACCGCGACTACGACGACTTCTAGGCGGGCGCGCCATGGCCCAGCCGCAGCGCCAGAGGGTCGAGACCCGCCAGGGCCTGGTGGAGGTGGCCACCTACGTGAGCGCCGAAGAGGTGGAGCGGATGGAGCTGGACCCGGGCATCGGCAACTTCGCCTCCTACCGCTCCATCCTGACCAGCAAGGAAAGCCTGATGCACCAGGCCCTCTTCCCAGGGGCCAACCTGTGCCTCTCCCTGCTGGAGGGCCGCCGCATCGTGGGCTACACCGTGCGCCGCCCTCCCCTGGCCGGCGAGCGCTGGGCCGGCATGGACCCCCCCATCCTCTACGAGGTATTTGGCGAGAACGCCCGGGGCTGGCGGGGGGTGGGCCTGCAAAAGAAGATGCTGCAAATGGTGGTGAACGAGCCGGAGAACGAGGATCGCATCCTCTACATCGTGGGCTATTCCTGGCACTGGGACCTGGACGAGACCAAGAAGACCTTGCAGGACTACCGCGACACCATCATCCACCTGCTGACCCCCCTGGGCTTCCGCCAGTACCCCACCAACGAGCCCAACGTCAGCCTGCGCCCGGAGAA
>CAZLSD010000263.1:0-4765 GCA_964561775.1 uncultured Desulfarculus sp.
CAATGCCAGAGAGCCTCCCAAACCGGCCCCTTGGCCACGATTGGCCAAGAATTTTGAGCCATACCCTGGTACAAGATTTGGGGCGGGCCAGGGCATATCAAACCTGCTCGGACGGGCGCCGTAATATATGAGATCATAATCCTGTTCCTTGCCTACGGCTGGTTTTTGCTCAAGAACCAGGGGAGCCACGGTGAGAGGCCAGACGGCGGTCGACGCGAAGACATGAAAGCGGTACAGAGGCATCCCTATCTGGTCAACCGGGCCTTCCGGGAGTACCTGATCGCCACCGTCCTGGCAACCACGGCCATGTCGGCGGGCGTCATGGTGGACGGCATTATTGTAGGCAACCTCATCGGCGTCGATGCCATGGCGGCGGTGAATCTGGCCGCGCCGGTGTTGCAGTTCTTCAACGCGGCGACCTTCCTGCTCAACGCCGGGGGCGCCACGCTGGCGGCTCACGCCATCGGCCGGCGCGATGAAAATGACGCCCGCTCCTTGTTCACCATCTCCATGGCTCTCACCATGGCATGCGGCCTGATGCTGACGCTGGCGGGTCTCACGCTATCCGACTCCGTCGCCGAGATGCTCTGCCCCGACTCCACGCTCCAGCCGCTGGTGCTGACCTACGCCAGAATCGCTTTGCTGAGCGCCCCGGTCTATCTCTTCCTGCAGGGGCTCTGCTTTTATATCCGTTTAGACGGCGCGCCGAAAAAGGCGTCATGGGCCCTGGTGATCGCCAATATCGGCAATTTGCTGCTCGACGTGGTGTTTATCAAGTGGTTCGCTTGGGGAATCGCCGGATCGGCCCTGGCCACCACCTGCGGATTCGCCCTGGGTCTGGGGATTGCCCTGGATCATTTCCTTAAGCGAAAATCGATTCTTGCGCCGGCCCGCCCCCAATGGCGGCGTCTGCCGGATTTGCTGTTCACCGGCCTTCCGGTGGCGGCAGCCTCCGCGCTGCTCATGGTCCGGCTTCTCGGCATGAACCATATTGTGGTCAATGTTCTCGGCCCGCCTGGGATGGGCATCCTGGCAATCTGCTACAATTTGTTGATGCCAGCCTCCATGGTCGTAGGCGGCGTCAGCCTGACCTTGCAGCCGGTTGCCGGCATGCTCTATGGGGCACAAGACTATGGCGGGCTCAGGATCGCCGTCGCCACCGCCTTCAAGGTCATGTGCCGTTGGCTTCTTCTGATGATGCTCGCCATTCTTCTGTTTCCCGGAGAATGCGCCGAGTTGTTTGGTGTTCCCCCCTCGCCGGAGGTGGAAAAGGCCATCCGCCTCTTTTGGCTGCACCTTCCCTTGAGCGGCCTCAATTACCTGATGATGGTGGTTTACCAAGTCACGCAGCGCAGACGGGCGGCGGTGGCGATTGCCTGGCTGCAAGCCCTGATGATTCTCCCGGTCATGTTACTGGTAAGCGACCTAGCCGCTTCGGGAATTTGGTATTCCTTCGTCATCAGCGAAGCCGCGGTGCTGCTGCTGGTGCTCTGCTTCGCCTGGAAAATTCGCCATGGAGCGCCCGGGCTCTCATTCCCGGCCCTGTTGCCGCAGGACCTCTCCGACTCCGTGAATTTTTCCGTGCGGGGCGTCAAGGCCGACTTTCCCGCCATGATGACGGAGATCAGGTCGTTTCTAGGCAAATACCAACTACCGGATATGATACTGACCGCCGTTCAACTTTGCTGCGAAGAACTGGTCGGCAACATCCTGGAGCATGCCTACCGGGCGGATGACAGCCATCGCTACGTGGATATCGATTTGCGGAAATTGCCGGACAGACTCGTGCTGTCCATTCGTGATGACGGCCAGGCTTTCGATCCCATCGCTTGCGAAGAGCCTTCGAGAATCGGACTTCGCCTGGTTCGTGGACTCAGTTCCTCAATCCATTATTCCCGGCTGGCGGGGCAGAACCTAGTGACCGTCACCTGCAATCTGTGAGTCAGAGGCCGTCATGACGCCTGGAAACCCCACTGGCCCAGCCCCGGTCGAGCCCCCGCTCATCGCCGATTACCGCGCCATCTCCCAGCCGGTGATGAAGGAGGGGAAGTTACTCCTGGCTATTCGCGCCTTTAAGCGCGACGGCATCTCTCAATATCTGCTGGCGGACCCGCGGTGTCTGACCACCGAGGTGACGCCGGTCAACGCCACCAAGCCTTCCGGCACGCCGCCGCCGGCCACAACGCCCTACCTGAGGGCCCTGGACAAAAGCTGCGCCCCGCCCTACCGGTTGGAAAACCATGGCCTCACTCATGCGATGGGCGTGGCGCGGGGGCTGTTCCTTACCGTTGATCTCTGCCAGTCGGAGCGGCCCTTTGAGCGGAGCATGTTCGAGGCGGTGGCGGCCCGCGGCCAAGCTGCGCCGGTGGCGGTGGCCATCACCGGGAGCTGGCTCGACAACCACCCGGAAGAGCTCAACTGGCTGAAGGAGCAGACGGAGAAGAAGCGGCTTGTCATCACCTGGGTGAATCATTCCGACAGCCATCCCTACACGCTGGGTGTGGCGCCGGAGAAGAACTTCCTGCTCACCCCCGGCATCGACTTCCACGCCGAACTGCTCACCCTGGAACAGAAGCTCCTGAAAAATGGCCTGACCCCGTCGGTCTTCTTCCGCTTCCCCGGCCTGGTGGGAAGCGGCGCGCAGATGCGTAACCTGCGCACACTGGGGTTGATCCCGCTGGGAAGCGATGCCTGGCTGGCCAGGGGGGAGACACCCCAGCCTGGGAGCATCATCCTCATCCACGGCAACGGCAATGAACCGGAGGGCATCAAGTTGATGATGTCGTTGTTGGCGGATCCGCAACTGCCGCCTTTTCTGCCGCTCGCCGCGGCCGTTGGGGACGAGTTGAATTGCCCACCTTGAATGGCTCCCAAAAATTCCCGTTCCATAGCGGCAAGGACCGCTTAAAGTAGATTGAATGAAAGAGATGGATGTGGGCAGAGTTACCGAACAGACCAGCCGCTGGCGCATGCAAACCCCTTGGGGCGGCGTGGAACTGCTGAGGGCCGCCAACCTGCGTCAGCGTTTTGCCCGCCACAGCCATCAGCGCTTCCCGGTGGGGGTCATCGAGGCCGGAGCCTTGGGCTTCCGCTATCGGGGCCAGGAGGTGGTGGCCCCTCCGGGGTCCATCAACTTGGCCAACCCGGGCGAACCGCACACCGGACACCCGGTGACCGAGGGCGGCTGGACCTACCGCATGTTCTACTTGGACACCTCGGTGCTGGCCGCCGCCGCCAGGGAGATATCCCAACGCCCGCGGGATATCCCTTTCTTCGCCCAAGGCTGGCTGCGTGACGACCAGTTGGCCCAGGCCCTGAGAGCGGCCCACCTTTGCCTCAGCGGAGGCCAGGCTTCTCTGCTGGAGTCTCAGCAGCGGCTGCTCACCGCCTTGACCAGCCTCATCGCCCGGCATGCCGACAGCCGCCCAGCCTGGCGCGCCCTGGGCCGGGAGCCCGGGGCGGTGCGCCGGGCGCGGGAATACTTGGAGGCCTGGCCCGGCCGCAACGTCTCCCTGTTCGAACTGGCGCAGGTGGCGGGGTTGAGCCCCTTTCACCTGGCGCGCGTGTTTCGTTCCCACACTGGCCTGGCCCCCCACGAGTACCAGACCCAGTTGCGCCTGCGTCTGGCCCGCCAGCTCATCAGCCAAGGCCACGCCTTGGCCCAGGTGGCCTGCCAGACAGGCTTTGCCGACCAGGCCCACCTCACCCGCCGCTTTCGCGCCCATTTCGGGCTGCCCCCCGGACGCTACCGCAAGATCGTTCAAGAAACCTAGCCCCGTCCCGCCTATGTTTCAGGAAGACACGCTCTTTAGGAGGAAACGAGATGGTACGAGGCGACACCTATGTGCACGGCTATTCCCCCCGCGAGGCCGAGCGCCTGAGCGACCAGGCCCAGACCCTGGCCCGCCTGCTGCACGCGGGCACGGCCTATCCTCCCGGATCGCGGGTGCTGGAGGCGGGTTGCGGAGTTGGTTCCCAGACTTTGTTGCTGGCCCAGGCCAGTCCCCAGGCCCGCATCACCTCGGTGGACCTGTCCCCCGCTTCCCTGGCCCAGGCCAAAAGGGCAGTGGCAGAGGCGGGGCACGCCAACGTGGATTTCAGGCAGGCCGACCTATATAGCCTGCCTTGGCCGGAGGAGAGCTTTGACCACGTCTTTGTCTGCTTCGTGCTGGAGCATTTGAGCCAGCCCCTCAAGGCCCTGTCCGAACTGCGCCGCGTGCTTAGAAACGGCGGCAGCCTGACCGTCATCGAGGGGGACCACGGCTCCTGCTATTTCCACCCGGAAACCCAGGCGGCGCGGGCGGCGTGGAACTGCCTCATCAAGACCCAGGCCCGCCTGGGCGGCGACTCCCTCATAGGGCGCAGGCTCTATCCCTTGCTGGCGGAGGCAGGCCTGCGCGAGGTCAAGGTGGAACCGCGCATGGTCTATGTGGACGGAAGCCGCCCGGAGTTGGTGGAGGGCTTCATACGGCGCACCATAATCCCCATGGTGGAGGGTGTGGCCAGGCCGTCTTTGGAAGATGGTCTTATCCAGCGGGATATCTGGGAGCAAGGCCTGGCCGGCCTGCACGCCACCGCCCGGCCGGGCGGAGTCTTTTGCTACACCTTTTTCAAGGCCCTGGGCATCAAATGAGATAGGAAGGTTGGCCTTGGGACGATGATCCATGGCCCCAAAAAAAAACCCGCTGGCGAGCCAGCGGGTTAAATATTGTTGGCGGAGAGGGTGGGATTCGAACCCACGTGCCGGGGGTTAGCCGACAACCCG
>CAZLSD010000264.1:0-4747 GCA_964561775.1 uncultured Desulfarculus sp.
CCCCCGCCCCGCGCCAGGTCAACGAGGCGGCCCCGGCAACCCAGGCCTCTTCCCGGCCTCCGGCGGAAGCTGGCGAGCACCTGAGTTCCACGCGCGCCCAGGAAAGGGCCGCCCGCGCGGGGCAAAACCGGCCCGCCCAGCCGCAGAGGCTCAGCTACCGGGTCAAGTCCGGCGACACCCTGACCGGCCTGGCCCGGCGCTATCGGGTGACCATGGACGAGATCGTGCGCTGGAACTCCCAGCAACTGGGCGAGCGGCGCAATTTGTTCATCGGCGAGACCATCGTCATCTTCGTCGGGCAGAACAGTTGACCCTGGCCCCCTCTCTGTCCCGCTTTTCCTCCCTGCCCATTCTGCGTCTGCTGAAAAAACTGGCCGCCCGGCGCGGGGCCCAGGTCTGGCTGACCGGGGGCACCCTGCGCGACGCCTTGCTGGGGCTGGAGCCTCCGGACCTGGACCTGACCGCCAGCGGCGACGCCTTGGAACTGGGCCAGGCCCTGGCCCAGGAAGCGGGCGGGCGTTTCGTCCTCTTGAAGGCCGAGCGCGCGGCCTGCCGGGTGGCCCTGGGGCAAGGCTATCTGGACCTGATGGGGCTGCGCGCCCCGGATATCCTGGCTGATTTAGGCCTGCGCGACTTCACCGTCAACGCCCTGGCATCGCCCCTGACGGAAGGGGACAGCGCGGCGGGAGGCATCCTGGACCCCACCGGCGGCCTGGCCGACCTGGAGCGAGGGGTTCTGCGCCTGGCCGGGCCAACTTCATTGCGGGACGACCCCTTGCGGGTGCTGCGCGCCTTCCGCTTCATCGCCAGCCACGGCTTCGGCCTGGCCCCCGGCCTGGAGGAGGAACTGGCCGCGGCGGCTCCGGGGCTCTTCCGGGTGGCGCGGGAGCGGGTGGCCCAGGAGTGGCTCAAGCTGGCCGCCGGGGCCAAAGCGGGCCAGGCCTGGGCGGCCATGGAGCGCGCCCAGACCCTCACCCGGCTGCTGCCCGAACTGGCCCAGGGGCGAGGCGTTGAGCAGAACCCCTTCCACCACCTGGACGTGTTGGGGCACAACCTGGCCACGGCCATGGCCCTGGAGGAGATCGCCCGCTCGCCCCGGGAGCACCTGGGCGATCTGGCCGGCCAGGCCCGGGAGTATCTGGCCGAGGCGGACCGGCGCGCCCTGCTCATGACCGCCGCCCTCTTGCACGACCTGGGCAAGCCGGCCACCTGCCAGCCCCTGGCCCCGGGCTGGGCCAGCTTCTATCGCCACGACACGGCCGGGGCGGCCCAGGCCCGGCGGGCCTTGCGGCGTCTGGGCCTGCCCAAGGACCATTGCGCCCAGGCGGGCAGGCTGGTGGAGCTGCACATGCGCCCCTTCCACCTGCTGGGCGCCCGCCAGCGGGACTCGCTCTCCCCGCGCGGCCTGCGCCGCCTCATAGCGGCGGCGGGCGACGACCTGACCGGCCTTTTCCTGCTGGGCCTGGCCGACACCATGGCCGGCCGCGGGCATAAGCGCCCGCCCCAGGCCGAGGAGAACCTGCTGGCCCTGTGGCGGGAAACCAGCGCGCTGCGCCAGCGGGAAATGGCCGCCCTGCTGGAAGCCCCGCCCCTGCTGGACGGCCGCCGCCTCATGTCCGCCCTCGATATGCCGCCCGGGCCGGAGGTGGGGCGTCTTTTGCGCCTGCTGCGCCTGGCCCAACTGGACGGCCGCGTCACCACGCCGGAGCAGGCCCTGGACCTGGCCCGGCGGCTGCTGGCTCGACGGGGCCGGGCCTAGGCGCGCCCCCGCGCAAAGCGCGCGCCGCATGCCCCGGGGACGGGCCGGGTTTTTTCCGGAACGCGCAGGGTAAGTCCTTGCTATCGGCAATGATTTTCATCTATGATTATTTGGTGGGAAGAGAAGGCCGCACCCCGGTTCCGGCCGTCTGGTTTGGCTCTTTTCCCCGCTTGCGCCCACTCCCACGGGCCGTGAGAGGCCCCTCAAATGGAGGACCAGGACGTGCAGCCCACTTTGACCTTCCAGGTGAGGCCCAATCTCCCCCCCCAACTGGAACTGCTGAACCAGTTGGCCCGCAACATCTGGTTCTCCTGGAACCCCGAGGCGGTGGAGCTGTTCCAACGCATGGACAGCCCCCTGTGGTCGCGGGTGCGCCACAACCCGGTCACCATGCTCAATTCCATCCCCCAGGCCCGTCTGGAGGCCCTGGCCAAGGACGCGGGCTTCCTGGCCCAACTGGACCGGGTAAACAGCTCGCTGGACGCCTATCTGGGCACCCTGGGCTGCGCCTTCCTAGCTGATCGCGCCCCGGAAAACCTGAAGATCGCCTACTTCAGCGCCGAATACGGCCTGGCCGACTGCCTGCCCATCTATTCGGGCGGCCTGGGCATGTTGAGCGGCGACCACCTGAAAAGCGCCAGCAACCTGAACCTGCCGCTGATTGCCGTGGGCCTGGCCTATCGCCAGGGCTACTTCAACCAGTACCTCAACTCCGACGGCTGGCAGCAGGAGGAGTACCACCCCAACGACTTCTACAACATGCCCATGGACCTGGTGCGCGACGACCAGGGGCGTGAAGTGACCATCAGCGTGGATATCGAGGGCAGGCCGCTCATGGCCCGCATCTGGCAGGTGCACGTGGGGCGCGTCTCCCTGTACCTGATGGACACCAACATCGAACAAAACCCCGTCGATCTGCGCTCCATCACCCGCCAACTCTACGGCGGCGACACCGAGATGCGCATCCGCCAGGAGATCCTCTTGGGCATCGGCGGGGTGCGCCTTTTGAAGGCCCTTAACATCGAGGCCAACGCCTTCCACATGAACGAAGGCCACAGCGCCTTCGCCGCCCTGGAGCGCATACGCAGCTTACGCCTGGAGCAGGGGCTGTCCTTCGACGAGGCGCGGGAGATGGTGAAAGCCAGCAACGTCTTCACCACCCACACCCCGGTGCCGGCGGGCAACGACTACTTCGACACCGACCTGGTGCGGCGGCACTTCATGGGCTACGTGGCCGAGCTGGGCATCAGCCTGCCGGTGCTCTTGGCCTATGGCCGGGTGCACCCCCACGACCAGCAGGAGCAGTTCTGCATGACCGTGCTGGCCCTTAGGCTAAGCGCCTTCAGCAACGGCGTGAGCAAACTGCACGGCCAGGTCAGCCGCGAGATGTGGAAGGACTGCTGGCCCCACTTCCCCCTGGAGGACGTGCCCATCACCGCCATCACCAACGGCGTGCACATCCCCAGTTGGATCAGCTCGGACATGGCCTATCTCTACTACCGCTACCTGGGCCCGGCCTGGATGGAGGACCCCGACTCCCACGCGGTGTGGAAGGCCATCCTGGACATCCCCGACGCCGAGCTTTGGCGCGCCCACGAACGCCGCCGCGCCCGCACCATCGCCTTTATCCGGGCCAAGCTGGTGGACCAGTTGCGCCGGCGGGGGGCCAGCGCCGAGGCCCTGCGCCAGGCCGCCGAGGTCTTGCAGCCCGAGGCCTTGACCATCGTCTTCGCCCGGCGGTTTGCCACCTACAAGCGGGCCATCCTGCTCATGGCCGACCCCGACCGCCTGGAGCGGGCCATCTGCGACCCGCGCAAACCGGCCCAGATCATCTTCGCCGGCAAGGCCCACCCCAAGGACAACGAGGGCAAGGAGTTCATCCGCCGCATCGTGGCCTTAAGCCAGCAGCCCCGCTTCCGCCAGCACATCGTGTTCCTGGAGGACTACGACATCAACCTGGCCCGCTACCTGGTCCAGGGCACCGATGTGTGGCTGAACAACCCCCGCCGTCCCCTGGAGGCCTGCGGCACCAGCGGCATGAAGGCCGCCGCCAACGGGGCCTTGAACCTTAGCATCCTGGACGGCTGGTGGGACGAGGGGTTCCAGCCGGGGCTGGGCTGGGCCATCGGCAGCGGCGAGGTCTATGAGGAAGAAGAACTGCAAGACCAGGTGGAGGCCCGCGCCCTCTACCGCGCCCTGGAGAACGAGGTCATCCCGCTCTTCTACGAGCGCGGCGAGGACGGCCTGCCCCGGGGCTGGATAAGCTACATGAAGCGCAGCCTCTCCGAGCTGTGCCCGGCCTTCAACAGCCACCGCATGGTGGAGGACTACGCCGTGGACTGCTACGTGCCCGCGGCCACGCGCTACAACTCCCTGGTGCAGGACGGCTATACCCGGGCGCGCGGCCTGGGGGTTTGGACCCGGCGCATCATGGAGATGTGGTCCCAGGTGGAGGTGCAGCGGGTTTTCAGCCCCGCGCCCGAGTCCCTGGTCTGGGGCGAGGAGATGGAGGTGGAGGCTTCCGTGCGCCTGGGCGGGCTAACCCCCGAGGACGTGGCCTGCGACGTGTACTACGGCCCCCTTAACGCCGAGGGGCACTTCCAGGAGCGCTTCACCGAGCCCATGCAGGCCGTCTCCGGCCAGGACGGGCGCTATGAGTTCCGGGGGCGGGTGACCTGCCGCGACACCGGGCGCATGGGGCTCAAGGTGCGGGTGGTGCCCTTCCATCCCGACCTGGGCAGCAAGTACGGCCTGGGCCTGGCCGCCTGGGGCTAGCGGGCCGCGCGGGCCAATTTTTGCAGCGAGTTGGCCGATTCAATCCAACCAGTTGGGGTTGGATAAGCCCAGGAGCGGACGTCTTCAACGCCCTGTTGGACTAGTACCGTTTCACGAATAAAACTAAGTTCATCTTCGTAGGGGCGGGGTTTATCCCCGCCCGTCTTTTTTATCCGGGAGAAGGGACGGGCGGGTATAAACCCCGCCCCTTGT
>CAZLSD010000265.1:0-4727 GCA_964561775.1 uncultured Desulfarculus sp.
GAGGGGAAGGGCGGGACTATCTTTCGCGGCGCTGTTGAAAATTAGCCGCCCCGCGCCCTTTAAAACCCGCCTGGGCAGGGATAAAATTGCCTCGCGCCGGCCCCGGGGGACGGCCGTAAGGTTGACTTTATTCCTGGGCCTGGCTATAGTGGCCCCAACATCATGTGGGATAACTCTGCCATGACCAACTATATCTGGGGATTGGCGGCGGAGTGGGCGCCCTCTTTCAGCGCCCAGGCCGCCTCCGCCGTTTCCGGCGGCCACTCCACCGACATTTGGTCCCTGATCTGGAACGCCGGCCTGGTTGTGCAGTTCATCCTGCTCCTGCTGGTGGTCTTCTCCGTGACCAGCTGGGCCATCATCCTGGCCAAATACAAGGTTATCCGCGCCGCGCGCGGCCAGAACGCCGCCTTCGAGGAAATCTTCTGGCAGGCCGGCTCCCTGGCCGCGGCCTACACCCAGACCAAACACCTGGTATCCAGCCCGCTGGCCTCGGTTTTCCGCCTGGGTTACGCCGAGATGGCCAAGGTGATGAAGGCCGGCAGCGCCGGCGAGGGCTCTGAGCAGAACGTGGTGCACCAGGGGGTCATCGAGAACCTGGAGCGCGCCCTCAACCGGGGCCAGGCCGCCGAGTCCACCCGCTTGGGCCGGGCCGTCACCTTCCTGGCCACCTGCGCCAACACCGCCCCCTTCGTGGGGCTCTTCGGCACGGTCTGGGGCATCATGGACTCGTTCCGCTCCATCGGGGCCAGCGGCTCGGCCAACCTGGCCACCGTGGCGCCGGGCATCGCCGAGGCCCTGGTGGCCACCGCCTTCGGCCTCTTCGCGGCCATCCCCGCCGTGGTCTTCTACAACTACTTCAACCGGCGCATGCTGGTCCTGGAAAACGAGATGGCCGCCTTCGCCCACGATTTCCTCAACCTGGTGGAGCGCGACCTGCTTCGGCGCAGCGGCCCCCCGGCCGAGACCGCCTATCAGGGCGAGCCCAAGGGCCGGCCAACGGCCCAGATCAACTAGGGCGCGGGGACGCGGGTCATGGCGGGAGTCAGCACGGGCAAAAGCCGCTTCATGGGGGAGATCAACGTGGTCCCCCTGGTGGACGTCATGCTGGTGTTGCTCATCATCTTCATGGTGACCGCGCCCATGATGGTGCAAGGCCTGGATGTCAAGCTGCCGGAGACCAGTTCCGAGGCCTTGAAGCAGAGCGACGAGCTGTTGATCCTCACCGTGACCAAGGACGGGAACCTCTTCCTGGACGAGTTCGCGGTCAAGGTGGAGGGCCTGGCCGACAAGTTGGCCGGCATCACCGGCCGCAAGCCGGGGACCAAGGTCTACATGCGGGCCGACAAGGATGTTCCCTACGGGGTGGTGGTGCAGGTGATGGCCGAGTGCCGCAAGGCCGGGGTCCACAACCTGGGCATGGTCACCGAGCCCGAGAAGGTGCCGCCGCCCAGTAAAAAGAAGCCGTCGTGAGCGCGGCCACATACAAGTTTCTGCGCCCCGGCCCCCAGGATCAGATGGGCTGGGCCCTGGCGCTCAGCGTGGGGCTGCACCTGTTCCTGGTGGCGCTGGTGCTTTTTGGCAAGATGATGGGGCCCAGCAAGCGGGAGATATTCTCGCCGGTCTACCAGGTGCAACTGGTGGGGGCAGGGGCCCTGCCCCAGCCGGCCCCGCCGGCTCCGCCCGCCCCGGCGCCCGCGCCCAAGCCCGAGGTCAAACCCGAGCCCAAGCCCGAGCCCAAACCGGTGGAGAAGCCCAAGCCCGAGCCCAAGCCGGAGGTCCCCAAGGAGGCCATAGCCACCAAGCAGCCGGAAAAGCCGGTGGAAAAACCCAAGCCCAAGCCGGTGGAAAAGCCGCCCGAGGTGGACGCCAGCAAGGAGCTGGAAAAGAGCCTGCAAAACCTGCAGTCCAAGGTCAGCGATCAGCGCCGCTATGACCAGGCCATCAACAGACTGGAAAAACAGCAGGCCACGCGCGGCAACACGGTGGCCGGGGCCTTTGCCGGCGCGCCCAGCGGGGGAGCCCAGGTGTCCACCCGCGATCAGCTCTACCTGACCGAGCTGTGGGAGCGCATCCAGCGCAACTGGGCGGTCTCCGAGGTGCTGATAGCCCGCTCCAAGGGCCTGGTGGCGGTGGTCACCCTGCGCATCCGCCGCGACGGCAGCCTGGAAAAATCCTGGCTGGAGCAGGGCTCGGGCAACGGCCGTTTCGACGACAGCGCCCTGCGCGCCACGGAGAAGGCCTCGCCCTATCCGCCGCCGCCCTCGGTCAGCGGCGGGGTCTATGAGGTGGGAGTGCGTTTCAGGGACTCGGAATAAGGACCACGACCAGCCCCCGCGCGGGGCGGGAACATTTGCATGAAGCCGCCTAGAACACTGATTCTGCTTAGCCTGCTGCTGGCGGCCCTGGCCTTGCTTCTGGCCGAACAGGCCCAGGCCCGGGTCTACATAGACATCACCAAGCCCGGCTCGCGGCGGCTGCCTCTGGCTTTGCCCCAGTTCGTCCCCTCCGGGCCGGCCACCTCCCTGGGACCCGAGGCCACCGCCATCCTGAGCAGCGATCTGGTCTATACCAGCCTCTTTGATATCCTGGACCCCAAGACCTATCTGGGGGGGGCCGAGGGGCAGGTCAACCCCCGCCAGTGGCGGCGCATTGGGGCCGAACTGCTCATCACCGGCTCCTACGGCCACAGCGGCGACATCTTCTGGTTCGAGGGTCGGCTGCACGACGTCACCGACGGCAAGCTGCTGGTGGGCAAACGCTATGACGGCGTGCCCAAGGATCTGCCGGCCATGATGCACCGCTTCGCCGACGAGGTGGTGCAGGCCATCACCGGCGAGCGCAGCGTCTTTTCCACCATGATCGCCTTCGTGCACGCCACCCCCGGCAAGAAGGAGGTGGCGGTGATGAACTTCGACGGCAGCGGCTATCGCCAGTTGACCCACCGGGG
Organism: uncultured Desulfarculus sp.; assembly: GCA_964561775.1. Classification (GTDB taxonomy): domain Bacteria; phylum Desulfobacterota; class Desulfarculia; order Desulfarculales; family Desulfarculaceae; genus JACRDC01. Next base: position 2,951 of record CAZLSD010000265.1, read on the forward strand.
CGACATCACCCTCTATCCCTCCTGGTCCGCCGACGGCGCGCTTTTGGCCTACTGCTCCTATGTCAACCGCCGCCCGGCCATCTTCCTGCACGCCCTGGCCGGCGGCGAGGGGCGCATGATCATCAACAAGGTCGGCGTCAACATCACCCCGGTCTTCCGCGCCGGCGGCGAGCTGGCGGTGACGCTCTCCCACACCGGCAAGACCAACATCTTCCTGGCCGACCAGACCGGCAACATCGGGGCCAACTTGACCGATGGCTGGGGCATCGACGTCTCCCCCAGCTTCTCCCCCGACGGGCGCAAGATGGCCTTCTGCTCGGACCGCGGCGGCAGCCCGCAGATATACGTGCGCGACATGGGCAGCGGCAACATCACCCGCTTGAGCTTCGGCCACAAATACGCCGCCGCGCCCGACTGGTCCCCGCGCGGCGACCGCATAGCCTTCCAGGCCCAGGCGAACGGCGCGTTCCAGGTGGTCACCATCCGTCCCGACGGCAGCGACCAACAGGTGATAACCAGCGGGTTCGGCGGGGCCGAAGACCCCTCCTGGTCCCCGGACGGCAGGCTCATCGCCTATTCCGGCCGGGCCAGCGGACGCTATCAGATATACGTCATGACCGCGAATGGTCAGCCTGTGCGCAGGCTTACCGACTTGACCGGTGACAGCGCCGATCCGGCCTGGTCGCCTCGCGGCGTGGTGGGCAGGTAAACATCCCAAGACCCAGATCACTTTAGGAGGCGAATCGTGAAAAATCGCATGGTGTGGACGTTGGTGCTGGCCCTCTGCCTGGGCCTTTCCATGGGTTCCTTGACCGCCTGCAGCAAGAAGGCCGTGGGACCCGGCGAGCTGAGCGCCGAGGAGCAGGCCCGCTTGAAGGCCGAGGAAGAGCGCCGCCTGCGCGAGCAGCGTCTGCGCGAGGGTCAGGCCGGAGCCATCTCGGGCACCGAGGCCCAGATGCGCGAGGTCTTCCAGAACCAGGACATCCACTACGACTACGACCGCTACGACCTGCGCGGCGACGCCAAGCAGGTTCTGAACGACAAGGCGGCCTTCCTGCAGAACTACGCCAGCGTCAGCGTCATCGTGGAAGGCCACTGCGACGAGCGCGGATCATCCGCCTACAACTTGGCCCTGGGCGAGAAGCGCGCCAAGGCCGCGGCGGCCTACCTGGCGGCCATGGGCATCAGCGCCAGCCGCCTGGAGACCGTGAGCTACGGCAAGGAGCGGCCTCTGGTCATGGGCCACACCGAGGAGGCCTACGCGGCCAACCGCCGGGCCCATTTCGTCATTAAGTAGCATGACTACAAGGTCCGGCCCTGGAACCTCCGGGGCCGGACCCAAAACAAATTCTTGGCGTGAGGGGGAGTGCCATGCGCCCAGCCAGGCTGCTGATTGCCGCCCTCTTGGGGACGGCCTTGGGCCTTAGCGGCTGCGCCACGGTTGATCAGGCCGACTTCGTGGCCCTGCAACAGACCGTGGCCCGCGAACAGATCAAACTGCGCGATCTCACCAAGCGCGTGGATACCCTGACCAGGTCCGTGGAAGGCTCGCGCACCCCCCAGGCCAACCTGGTGGCGGACATGGATTTCCTGCGCCAGGAGATCGCGCGTCTGCGCGGCCAACTGGACGAGGAGGCCATGCGCCGCAACTCCGGCGAGGGTCAGGAGACCGAGCGCCGCCTGGCCCGCGTGGAGTCCTACCTGGGCATGGCCGCCCCACCGGCGGGCGGCGAGGCCGCTCCGGCTCCTCGGCCCTCCGCGCCCCAGGCCTATGAAG
>CAZLSD010000266.1:0-4725 GCA_964561775.1 uncultured Desulfarculus sp.
TCAGGCCCCGGCGCAAAAGCCCCTAGCCCCAGGGACTACTTGCTCTCCTCCATGGCCTGGCGGAGTTCCTGCACCACCAGGTCATAGGATTCCTCGCCGGGGTCGAAGCCGACCTTTTCCACCAGGGCCTGAAAGACCAGATAGGAGAGGCCGATTTTCTTGCGCTGGGCCTCTTCCATCAGCTTCCACCACAGGCGGATGGGCACGCCCTTGATCTCCAGGTCAATCCGCGAATCAGGGGAAGGGGGCTGGTAGTCGTTCATCTGCTGTCTCCCTGCTGGGCGGGCGCTGGCCAGCTTGCGTATGTTGACTCACGGAAGAATGGCCGACGCTGGGCCGGACATTGCCCAAGCATACCCAAACCAGGCTGATAGTCGAGTCCGTGGATAATTGGCCATGCCAATTTTCCCCGCTCAGGCCCCGGCCGCGTCCAGGTTGTCCTTTTCGCCGAAGATCTGGGCCGAGAAGATGAGTATCCTGGTGTCGGGGCGCTTCCAGCAGCCCGGCTCCAGGCCGGCTTTAAGGCAGGTGTGGTCCAGGAAGGCGTCCCGGTCCCAGCCCTGCTCGGTGGCCACCTGGGGCAGCAGGACGCCCCGGCCCCGGGGGCTGATGATGTAGATGCCGTGGACCCCCACCTGGATTTCGTTCACGTCGCCGCATTCCTTAAGGGGCGAGAGCACGCTGATCTCCAGGTCCAGGGCCTCCAGTTCCCCGGCGCGCACCGGGCTGAAGCGGGGGTCCTGGCTGGCGGCGGCGACAGCCATCTCCTGCACGGTGCTGACCAGCGGCTCGGCCGAGGCGAAGAGGCCGATGCAGCCGCGCAAGGAGCCGTGCTTGTGGATGGTGACGAAGGCTCCCCGGGGAAAGCCCAGGCCCTCCAGCTCGCTTTTGAGGCGGGGCTGGGGCTGGCCGGAGGCCTGGCGGGAGACGGTCTCGCGGGCCAGGCGCAACAGCTCGCGCCGCTCCTGGGCGTTCAGGGGGCGGTCTTGGTCCATGGCGGGCTCCTTAATATTCCTGCGCCGGGGCGGCCGGGCGCAGGCCGGCCCGCCAGGCGCGGTAGTGTTCGATGATCAGGGCGTGGTCGAAGCAGAGCGGCGCGGGCAGGTTATCCAGGGCGAAGACCCGCGCCCGGGCGGCGTCGCTGCCGGCCCGGGGCGCTCCCCAAGCGCGGGCGGCGAAGACCGCCGAGAGGTTGTGCTGGCGCGGGTCGCGCTCCGGCCGCGAGTAGACCCCCAACAGGGCCAGGAGCTCCACGGCCAGGCCGGTCTCCTCGGCGGCCTCGCGGCGGGCGGCCCGCTCCATGCTCTCGCCATACTCCACGAAGCCGCCGGGCAAGGCCCAGCCCAGGGGCGGGTTGGCCCTCTCTATGAGCACGATGGGGCCGGGCGCGCGGCCTTGGCCCTGGCCCAGCTCGATGACGATATCCACGGTGGGGAAGGGGTTGCGCCAGGCGCGGACCAGGCCGCCGCAGGCGGGGCAGGTCAGGCCCTGGCGGCCCTCCTCGCTCACCGGTCGGCCTGCCCGTCCTTGGAGAAATCCCGCCGGGGCAGGTAGTCCTCGCAGCGTCCGGGGCAGGGGGGCAGCAGGCGCAGGCAGTAGACCAGGTGCTGGTGCACGCAGATCATGCCCTCGTTGCCGGTGGGCACGAAATTGGGGCAGGAGAGCCGGCTGATGACCTCCAGGTTCTTCTGGATCAGGTGGCGGCGGGCCACGTCGCGGTCGCCGGGGTCGGCCAGGTTTTGCAGGCGGCCCAGGCGGTCCAGGGTGCGGCTGCCCACCTTGCGCCGCTCCTCCAGGAGCGAGCACTTGGCGGCGGCCGATTCCTCCGGACTGCGGGTGCGGGTGCAGTGGGCGCGCAAAAAATAGGAGCAGGCCTGACCGCCCAGGCGCTGCACCGCTGCCATGGGGCCTAGGCCTGGGGCGGGGGAGTGGAGAGCAGGACCACGGGGTCGCCGGGGCGCAGCAGGCCCGGGTTCAGGATGCGCACGAAGATGCCCTCCCGCGGCATGACGCAGTCTCCGGTCTGCTGGCGTATGGCGCAACCAGTGTGACAGGTCTTGCCGATCTGGGTGACCTCCACCTCCACCTGGCCCAGCCTAAGCCGGGTTCCCACGGGCAGGGTGTGCAGGGTCAGCCCGGACGTGGTAACGTTTTCGGCGAAATCTCCGGGGTTTACCTCCAGGCCCATGGCCCGCATGCGGTCGATGGACTCCACGGCCAACAGCGAGAGCATGCGGTGCCAGGCCCCGGCGTGGGCGTCTCCCACCAGTCCCACCTCGGGCTCCAAACGGCCTTCTGGAATGGGTGTTTTACGCACGCCCGTAACTTCGCTAATATTGACTGATACAACTTGGGCGGATCGCATGGCAGACACCTTCCCAAAGAGTTCGCGTAAAAGGACTTTAGACCCCCGCCCGCGGGGCGTCAAGGCCCCAGAGGCCCCGCCGGAGTGGGTCAAGGCCTTGGCCGAGGTCTGGACCCCGCCCGCCGGGCCGCTTTTGGTGGCGGTGAGCGGGGGAGGGGATTCGGTGGCCCTGTTGCGCTTCTTGCACCTGCTGGCCCCGGCCCGGGGCTGGCGGCTCTTCGTGGGGCACGTGGACCACGGCCTGCGCGACGACTCGGCCGACGACGGGGCCTGGGTGCAGGAACTGGCTGATCAACTGGGCCTGCCCTGCCTGCTTCGGCGGGTGGAGGTGCCGGCCAAGGGGCGCTCCCTGGAGGAGGCGGCGCGCGCGGCGCGGCGCAAGGCCCTGGCCGAGATGGCCTCCTCCCTGGGCGCGGAGGCCATAGCCCTGGCCCACAACTCCCAGGACCAGGCCGAGACCCTGCTCATGCGCCTGTTCACCGGCAGTGGCCTGACCGGCCTGGCCGCCATGCTGCCCTGGGATCCGCCCTGGTGGCGGCCGCTCTTGGGCGTGCGCCCCCAGGACCTGCGCGCCTGGCTCCAGACCCTGGGGCAAGAATGGCGCAGCGACCCCACCAACGACGACCGCCGTTATCTGCGCAACCGGGTGCGCCACGACCTGCTGCCCCTGGCCGAGGGCCTGCTCAACCCCAAATCCGTGGAGGCCCTGGGCCGGCTGGCCTCGGGGGTGGCGGCCGAGGAGGAGCACTGGCGGGGCTGGTGCGAGCGGGCCTTCGCCCGCCGCGGCTGGCGCGAGGGGGAGAGCTGGTGCCTGGAGGCCCAGTGGCTCTCGGCCCAGAGCCTGGGCGAGCGCCGGCGGCTGGTGCGCTTCCTGGCCGGCCGGGCATCCGGCAAGGGGCAGCACCTGCTGGCCGGGCACGTGGACCAACTCCTGGCCCTGCTGGCCGGGCCGAGCGGCAAGGAGCTGACCCTGCCCTGCGGGCTAAAGGCCTGGCGCGAGCAGGAGGCCTTGCGCCTGGGCCACGCGCTCAAGCCCCTGCGCAGCGAGCTGCTCCTGGGCGGGCCGGGGCATCTGTGGCTGCCCGGCCTGCGGCTCACCCTGGAGGCCCGGGTGGAGGCGTCCGCCCCCCAGTTGCAGGCGCGCGGACCTAGGGTCTGGCTGCCCCTGTTGCAGGTGCGCTGGCCCCTGGCCGTGCGCCCGCCCCGGCCGGGCGAGCACTTCCACCCCCTGGGAGCCCCCGGCTCCAAGCGCATCAGCCGCATCCTGATGGACCTGAAAACCCCGGCCTGGTGGCGCGCCCGCGCCCTGGTGGTGGTGGACAGCCAGGGCCCCTGGTGGCTTTTGCCCTTCAGCGTGGCCCAAAGGGCCCGTCAGGAGCCACAAAAGGGCCCCTGGCTGGGCCTAAGCCTGATTGACACCGAGCATCCTCCCTTATATACTAGGTTTTTCAAGCAATAGCCTATTCGCCGGCCATCTTGCGCCCGGCTTTCCCCTATTTTTGGAGCAAAGCCATTGAACCCCATGTACAAGAACTTGGCCCTCTGGCTGGTCATAAGCCTGCTTATGGTCTTGTTGTTCAACTTCTTCAACCGCCAGGGCGTGGGCAGCGAGGTGCTCTCCTACAGCGAGTTCCTGACCGCGGCCGAGCGCGGACAGATCACCAGCGTGACCATCCAGGGCAAGGAAATCCTGGGCAAATCCGCCGACGGCAGCCAGTTCCGCCTCTATGCCCCCGATGACCCCGAGCTGATCCGCACCCTGCGCGCCAAGGACGTCAAGATCAGCGCCAAGCCCTCCGAGGACTCGCCCTGGTACGTCAGCATGCTGGTCTCCTGGTTCCCCATGCTGCTGCTCATAGGCGTGTGGATCTTCTTCATGCGCCAGATGCAGATGGGCGGCGGCAAGGCCATGAGCTTCGGCAAGAGCCGGGCCAGGCTGCAAAGCGAGCCCGGCGGCAAGCGCATCACCTTCGAGGACGTGGCCGGGGTGGAGGAGGCCAAGGAGGAACTGGCCGAGATCATCGAGTTCCTGCGCGACCCCAAGAAGTTCACCCGCCTGGGCGGGCGCATTCCCAAGGGCGTGCTCCTGGTGGGCTCGCCCGGCACCGGCAAGACGCTGTTGGGCCGGGCCGTGGCCGGCGAGGCGGGGGTGCCCTTCTTCTCCATCAGCGGCAGCGACTTCGTGGAGATGTTCGTGGGCGTGGGCGCTTCCCGCGTGCGCGATCTCTTCAACCAGGGCAAGAAGAACGCCCCCTGCATCATCTTCATTGACGAGATCGACGCCGTGGGACGCCACCGGGGCGCGGGCCTGGGCGGCGGCCACGACGAGCGCGAGCAGACCCTGAACCAGCTCCTGGTGG
>CAZLSD010000267.1:0-4720 GCA_964561775.1 uncultured Desulfarculus sp.
GACTGGGGGAGAACCCTTTTTGCGCTGCAAAAAGGGTTCTCCCCCAGTCTTAGGCTTATCCTAGAAAGGCCCGCCGCCGCGTTCGCTCTCGAAGACGACCGAGGGGGTTTCCACGTTGGGGGGGGAGACCAGCAGGTCGCGGCGCTCTTCCAGGCGTTTGGCGCGCTCTTCGGGGGAGAGCTTGTCCAGGGCTGCCTGGCTGAGGCGGATGTATTCCAGGGCGTCCTTGTAGAGGCCCACGTCGGGGTACTGGGTGATGACCCGCTTGAAGCGGCCGATGGCGGCCTCGTACTGCTTGGTGCGGAAATAGTAGAGTCCCACGTGCAGTTCGTGACCGGCCAGGCGCTCCAGGGCCTCGCGCAGGCGGGGGAAGGCCTTCTGTCCCCACTCGGTGTCGGGGTATTCGCGCACCAGGCGCTGGAAGGCGTCCACGGCCTTGCGGGAGTTGGCCGGGTCGCGGTCCACGGTGAGCATCTGCTCGTGGTAGACCATGCCCATCTGGTAGATGGCGTAAGGAACCGCCTCGTTCTTGGGATGCAGGCGGATGAAGTCCTCGTAGGCCAGGGCCGCCTCGTCAAAGCGCTTGGCCTTGGCGTAGGCGTCGCCCACCCGCAGGTCGGCCAGCAGTCCGTAACGGGTGTAGGGGTAGCGGTCCTTGAGCTGCTGGAAGAGGTCGGCCGCTTCCTCGTGATTGCCTTCCTTGAGGGCCTGTTCGGCCTCGTTGGCCAGCACCTGGGCCGGCACGTCGAAGGCGTCGCCCTTGTCGCCCTTACCGCCCCCCAATCCTTTCCACCAGCCGCAACCGCCAAGGGAAAGCAGGGAGGCCACCAGGGCCAATGTGAGCACCGCACGCCAGGTTTTCATTATTCCTGTTCTTCCAGGTAACGTTGAGCCGCATAGGCGGCCACGGCGCCTTCGCCGCTGGCCACCACTATCTGCCGCAGGAGCGAGGCGCGGCAATCGCCGGCCGCGAAGACCCCGGGCATGGATGTTAGCATGTTCTGGTCGGTGGGGATGAAGCCTTCCTCGTTGAGTTGCAGGGAGCCGGCCAGGAAGGCGGTGCTGGGCGTGGTGCCCACGAAGACGAAAGCGCCTTCGGCCGCCAGGCTGAGCTCCTCGCCGGTCTTGAGGTTTTTTAGCCGCACCGCCTGCACGCCGTCCTGGCCCTCGATGGCCAAGGGCGCGTGGGACCACAGCACCTTGATCTTGGGATTGACCTTTACCCGCTCGCAGAGCACGGCGCAGGCGCGCAGTTCGTCGCGGCGGTGCACCAGATATACCTGGGAGGCGAAGCGGGTCAGGAAGCCGGCCTCTTCGGCCGCGGTGTTGCCGCCGCCAAAGGCCACCACCACCTTGTCGCGGAAGAAGGGGCCGTCGCAGGTGCCGCAGTAGGATACCCCCTTGCCGGCCAGCTCGGTCTCGCCGGGGATGCCCAGTTTGCGCGGGCTGGCCCCCAGGGCCAGGATCACGGCCTTGGCCCGGTACTCGCCCGAGGGGGTGGTCAGAACCTTGAAGTGGCCGTCCTGCTTGAGACCGGTCACCTCCACGCTTTTAACGGTGAGGCCGAATTTAAGGGCGTGGTCGCGCATGCGGTCGGCCAGATCAAAGCCGCTCACCCCTTGCACGTCGCCGGGCCAGTTCTCCACCCAGTGGGTGTTGAGCACCTGGCCGCCGGGGCTCAAGCGCTCCAGGAGCAGGGTGTCCAGCCTGGCCCGTGCCGCATAGAGGCCGGCGGTGAGACCGGCCGGTCCGCCCCCTACGATGATGAGGTCGCGGGTCTCCATGGCGTCCATCCGCCTTTAAACCAGCTTGGACAAGGCCTGCTCGATGTGGTTCTTGCTCACCGCGCCGGTGATCTGATCCGCCACCTGGCCGCCTTTGAACAGGATGAGGGTGGGGATGGCGCGGATGCCGTACTGGCCGGGAGTCTTGGGGCTCTCGTCCACGTTGAGCTTGGCGACCTTAACCTTGCCGGTGTACTGCTCGGCCAGTTCCTCCACCACGGGGGCGATGGCGCGGCAGGGACCGCACCAGGCAGCCCAGAAGTCCACCATGCAGGGGATGTCGCTCTTCAGGATCTCGGCCTCGAAAGTGTCGTCGGTCACCTGGAGAATATTGCCCGCCATCAGTTTCTCTCCTTAGTAGACTCGTTGCCTGGCTGGATCTCCGATAGGGAAACCAGTCGCTTGGATTGATTCGTTTTTTATATGCCCACCCAGCGGATTTGTCAACGAAAGCCGCCTCCCGGCGCTTGTCCGCCGCGGGGCTGGCGCATGGCGTTGACACCCGCCGGTCTGGCTCCTAAGATGGCTGCATTCCGCTGGAACGTAGATTACCATCGCCCCGCGAGGCAAGCCATGCCCAAGGCCAGGACTGTTTTCGTCTGTCAAAGCTGCGGGGCGCTGCACCCCAAGTGGCTGGGGCGCTGTCCGGCCTGCCAGGCCTGGGACAGCCTGCTGGAGGAGACGGCCTCGCCCGCCCCCTCCAGCCGGGGCGCGGCCGTTGCGGCCCGGCCCCTGCCCTTGGCCCAGGCCGTGGGGCAGCCCGAGGCCCGCGCCCTGACCGGCATCGGTGAATTGGACCGGGTGCTGGGCGGCGGACTGGTCCCGGGCATGGTGGTGCTGGTGGGCGGCGAGCCGGGCATAGGCAAGTCCACCCTGATGCTGCAACTGGCCGCCTCCCTGGCCCAGGGGGGGCAGGGCGCTCTATATGTAAGCGCCGAGGAGTCGCTGCGCCAGGTGGGGCTGCGCGCCGAGCGGCTGGGGCTGGGGCAAAGCCCGGTGCTGCTCCTGGCCGAGACCCGCCTGGAACCGCTGCTGGAGGCCATGACCCATGCTCCCGGCGCGGCGGTGGTGGTGGACTCCATCCAGGCGGTGCGCTCCGAGGCCCTGGCCAGCGCGGCCGGCAGCGTGGGCCAGGTGCGCGAGTGCGCCTGGCGGCTGGCCGCCGTGGCCAAGGAGCTGGGCTGCGCCTTGTTCCTGGTGGGGCACGTGACCAAGGAGGGCTCCCTGGCCGGGCCGCGCGTGCTGGAGCACCTGGTGGACACGGTGCTCTACTTCGAGTCAGAGCCTTCCATGCGCCTGCGCCTGTTGCGCGCGGTAAAAAACCGTTTCGGGGCCACCGACGAGGTGGGGGTGTTCGAAATGGGCGAAGAGGGCCTAAGGCCCGTGTCCAACCCCTCGGCTGCTTTTTTGGCCCAGCGCCCGGCCGGCGCGCCGGGCAGCGCGGTATGCGCGGCGGTGAGCGGCACCCGGCCCCTGCTGGTGGAGGTCCAGGCCCTGGTCAGCCCCTCGGGCCTGGCCATGCCGCGGCGCCAGGCCCTGGGCGTGGACCCGGGCCGCCTGCACATGCTCTGCGCGGTGCTGACCATCCACGCCGGGCTGGACCTGTCGGGCCATGACGTATTCGTCAATGTGGCCGGTGGGATACGCCTTGGCGAGCCGGCCGCCGATCTGGCGGTGGCCGCGGCGGTGGCCAGTTCCCTGCACGGCCGGCCCCTGCCTCCCCAGGTGGTCTGTTTCGCCGAGGTGGGCCTGGCCGGCGAACTGCGGGCGGTGGGGCGTCAGGCCGCCCGCCTGAACGAGGCCCTGCGCCAGGGTTTCCAGCGGGCTCTCTGCGCCGCCTCCAGCCATCAGGAATCTCCGCCCGGCCTGGAACTTAGTCAGGCGCCCCGCCTGGATCAGGCCCTGGCTATGCTACTGAATCAAGCATTCTAGTGACAAACAAGGGCGTAACCGCGTCGGAGCAGGGGGAATAAATTTTAAAAAAAAAGAAAACATTTGTATTGACCTGCAAAATAATACAACTTATATTTATTTTGAACTAGTAACAGTATGTGAAAGGAGAGGGCATATGTGGGCTAGAAAGTTCGCTATTGTCGGGCTGTTGAGCATGGCCCTGGCCCTCCCGGCAGGGGTGGCGCAGGCCACCTATATCGATTTCGCCGGGCTGCTGGGGACTTCGTTCTCCTCTTCTTCCGGCACCGCCACGGCCTCCTTGGGTTCTTATGGCCTGAGCGGCGTCGATCTAAGCTTCACTGGCCAGTCTTGGTACGGCGCTTCTTCCTGGACCGCCGGCAGCGACCCCGGCGCATACACCGCGGCCGGCCTTTACATGACTTCTCACCGCGGCGACTACGGGCTGTCCGTGGGCAGCCAGGCCGGCAGCGGCAGCCTGGGCGGCTTGCCCGCCACCGGCGTCAACGAGCTGGACTCCTATGAGGGGCTTCTTCTGTCCTTCAGCTCGCCGGTTTACCTCAGTTCGGTGACTCTGGGCAACTTCTACAACGATACCAATTCCTTGAGCGGACTGCTGGAGACCGGTTGGCTGGTGTTGGACGGCCAATACGCCGTGCCGGTCAACTTCACCGTGCCCAGCGGCCAGTTCGTGGATGGCACCGGCACCGGCTCCTACGCCGGCACCTACACCATCTACCTGCCCACGGCGGTCCAGGTCTCCACGGTGCAGTTCTTCGCCTCCAGCCAGATCTCCGGCCAGACCTGGAGCAGCGACTTCCTGGTGCGCGGCGTGGACGCCTCGGCCACCCCCGAACCCGCCAGCATGGTGCTGATGGGCTCCGCCGCCGGGCTGCTCTGGTGGCGCCGCCGCCGGCAGGCCCAGGCCTAGCCGCACCACCCCTAGCCTGACTCACCCCGCCCCGGCTCCGGCCGGGGCGGGGTTTTTTGTGGGGCAGAAAGATTTGGGGGGAAACCCTTTTTGC
>CAZLSD010000268.1:0-4680 GCA_964561775.1 uncultured Desulfarculus sp.
GCCCGGCCGCGCCCCGGCCCCTGCCCATCGTGGACGCCAGCAGCCTGCATGAGCAAAAACGCCGGGAGATCAAGCGCTGCGCCCGCTGCGTGCTGCCCGAGACCATGCCGCTCATCGACTTCGACGAGCAGGGGGTCTGCAACTACTGCCGAGGCTACCAGCCGCCGGTGCTCAAGGGCCTGGACGCCCTGCATGAACTGGCCGACCGCCACCGCCGCCGCGACGGGCAGCCCGACTGCATCGTGGCCATGAGCGGAGGCCGCGACTCCTGTTATGGCCTGCACTACGTCAAGCGCGAACTGGGGCTCAATCCGGTGGCCTACTCCTATGACTGGGGCATGATCACCGACCTGGGCCGGCGCAACCAGGCCCGGCTTTGCGGCCGCCTGGGGGTGGAGCACATCCTCATCAGCGCTGATATCAAGGCCAAGCGCAAAAACATCCAGCGCAACGTGCTGGCCTGGCTCAAGCGCCCCCACCTGGGCATGATTCCGCTTTTCATGGCCGGCGACAAGCAGTACTTCTACTATGCCGACCACCTGCGCAAGCAGATGGGCATAGAGCTGGTGTTCCTCATGGGCAACCAGTACGAAAAGACCGACTTCAAGACCGGCTTCACCGGGGTCAAGGAGTGCCAGGGCCGCATCTACAACATCAACATGATGAAGAAGGCGGCCATGCTGCGCTATTTCCTGGGCCAGTTCCTCATGAACCCGGCCTACTTGAACGCCTCGCTGCCCGACACTCTCTGGGCCTATTATTCGTCCTACCAGATGAAGCACGACTTCAAGTGGCTCTTCGAGTACATCCCCTGGGACGAAACCGAGATAGTGCAGACCCTGCGCCGGGAGTACGACTGGGAGGAGGCCACCGACACCAAGACCACCTGGCGCATCGGCGACGGCACGGCGGCCTTCTACAACTACATCTACTACACCGTGGCCGGCTTCAGTGAGCACGACACTTTCCGCAGCAACCAGATCCGGGCCGGGCTGCTGGGCCGGGAAGAGGCATTGGCCATGGTGGAGCGGGACAACCAGCCGCGCTACGAGTCCATCCGCGAATACTCGCACATGGTGGGCTTCGACGCCGACGAGGCGCTACGCGTCATCAACCAGATGCCCAAGCTCTACGCCTAGGCCCAGGCCAGACGGGAAACGGACACGCATGTACAAAGGCAAGACCATCGCCGTGGTGGTGCCGGCCCACGACGAGGAGCGGCAGATAACCAAGGTCATCGAGACCATGCCGGAGATGGTGGACCGCATCGTGGTGGTTGACGACGCCAGCCGCGACGACACCAAGGCCGTGGTGCTCAAATGCCAGGCCGCCGACCCCCGGGTTGAGCTCATCGTCCACCCCGTGAACCAGGGCGTGGGCGGGTCCATCGCCTCGGGCTACAAGTGGGCGCGCGACAACAACCTGGACGTGGCGGTGGTCATGGCCGGCGACGGCCAGATGGACCCGGCCGAGCTGCCCGGGCTTTTGGACCCCATCGTGGAAGGCCAGGTGGACTACGCCAAGGGCAACCGCCTCTATTCGGGCGAGGCCTTCAGCAAGATACCCAAGGCCCGTTTCTTCGGCAACGCCGTGCTCTCCATGCTCACCAAGATCGCCTCCGGCTACTGGCACGTCACCGACTCCCAGAACGGCTACACCGCCATCAACGCCAAGGCCCTGAAGGCCATAGACTGGGACGGCATGTACAAGCGCTACGGCCAGCCCAACGACCTGCTGGTCAAGCTCAACGTCCATGACCTGCGCGTGCGCGACGTGGTCATGGAGCCGGTCTACAACGTGGGCGAGCGCTCGGGCATCCGCATCAAGAAGGTGGTCTTTTCCATCGCCTGGCTGCTCCTGAAGCTCTTCTTCTGGCGGTTGTGGCACAAATACGTCATCCGCGACTTCCATCCCCTGGTGTTCCTCTACGTGCTGGGCATCCTTTTGCTGGCCACCAGCGGGGGGCTTTTCGTGCGGCTCTGCCTGCTCTGGTCGGCCTTGGGGCGCATACCCGAACTCAACGCCCTGGCCTGGATGTTCTCCCTGGGCATGGGCTTCCAGTCCGTGTTCTTCGCCATGTGGCTGGACATGGAAAACAACCGCCACCTCAAGTGATCCCCGACTTCACCCACCGCCGCTACGCCGAGCTGATTAGGGCCTTGCAGGGGCGGGGGTACGGCTTCCTCACCTTCCGCGAGCTGGCCGCGGGGCATCTTGCCAGCCCCCACGCGCTGCTCAGGCACGACGTGGACCGCCTGCCCGGCCGGGCCTTGGCCCTGGCCCGCCTGGAGCACGGCCTGGGAGTGAAAAGCACCTACTTCTTCCGGGTCAAGCCGGTCTCCTTCCACCCCGGCGTCATGCGGGCCATCGCCGGGATGGGGCACGAGATAGGCTATCACTACGAGGAGTTGGCCGACTGCGCTGGCGACCGGGAGTTGGCCTGGGCGCGGTTCAAGGAAAACCTGGCGCGCTTCCAGGTGGTGGGCGGGGTGAAGAGCTTGGCCATGCACGGCCGGCCCTTCTGCGCCCATGACTGCCGCGACCTGTGGGACAGCCACGACTACCGGGACTGCGGGGTGGCCCTGGAGGCCTACCGGGACCTGGACTGGAGCCGCTACTACTACTTCACCGACGTGGGGCGCTGCTGGAACAGCAAGGCCAACCTGCGCGACCACGCCCCGGGGGCACGTAACGCCGGCCTGGCCCGCCCCCCACGCAGCACCCCGGAACTGGCGGCCCTGCTGCCCCGCCTGGAGGGGGATTTGGTCATCAGCACCCACCCCGAGCGCTGGTGCGCCTCGGCCCCGGGCTGGTTGCAGGTGCTGGCCTGGGATTTCGCGGTGCGCCAGGCCAAGCGCCTGCTGGCCCGAAGCCCAAGCGGCTGAGCGCGCCCGGGTCAAGGGGGCTCGGGCTTGCTTTTCGCCCGCCGCCGGGATAAAAGGTTGGCAGGGGGCAAGGAGCGGCGGTGACGCATAATTACAAGCTTTCAGTGGTGATACCGGTCTTTGACGAGGCCCAGTCGCTTCCCCTGCTGGGGGAGCGCCTGCTGCCCGTGCTGGAGCAGTTCGCCCCCGCCGAGGTTATCTTCGTGGACGACGGCAGCCGCGACGGCTCGGACCAGGTGCTGGCCCAGTTGCAACAGGCCCACCCCCAGGTCTTCAAGGTCATCCAACTCCGGCGCAACTGCGGCAAATCCACTGCCTTGCAGGTGGGTTTCGAGGCGGCCCGCGGCGAGCTGGTGGCCATGATGGACGCCGACTTGCAGGACGCCCCCGAGGAGCTGCCCAACCTGATAGCCCACCTGCGCGAAAATGGTCTGGACGTGGTGACCGGCTGGAAGGCCAAGCGGCGCGACCCCTGGAACAAGCTGTTTTTCTCACGCATCTACAACTACATACTGCGCAAATTCTTCAATCTTCACGTGCATGACTTCAACTGCGGCATCAAGGTCATGGAGCGCCGCTGCCTGGCCGGGCTAAGGCTCTTCGGCCAGCTGCACCGCTTCATCCTGGTGTTTTTGGCCCACCAGGGCTGCAAGGTGGGCGAGGCGCCGGTGGTGCACCACGCCCGCCGCTTCGGGCGCTCCAAGTACGGAGCCCTGCGCGTCTACGAGGGCCTGATGGACTTCCTGGCGGTGCTGTTCTTGACCCAGTTCTCCCACTCACCGCTCTACCTTTTCGGCTTCTGCGGCCTGCTCTGCATACTATTCGCCGTCCTCTTCGGGGGATTCTTCATCTTCCTGCACCTGCTCTCCCTGGTCAGCGATTTTCCCCAGGGCAGCCTGGTGCAGCACCCCATCTGGATCCTCTCCCCCATCACCGGGCTCATCGGGGTGGTCTTCATCTTCCTGGGGCTGTTGGCCGAGGCCAACTACTACCTGTCACAACCCATGGATGCCGGCCGTCTGGTGCAGCGCAGGCTGGGGTTCAATCCGCCCGGGGATGAATCCTAAACAGCCTGGGCAGGCGCCCCCTCCTGGCCCAGCCGCAAAACCCCTAAGAGGATAGTTCATGGCCTCCTATCGCTTCCTAATGCGTAATATCAAGGGCTACTTCACCAACACCTGGGTGCTATCCAATCCCTACGTGCTTTTGCGCAGCCTGCGCGGCTTCGCCCGCGGCCTGCTGCTCAACATGGACACCTTGAAGACCATAGAACTTTTCCCCACCATGTCCTGCAATCTCAGCTGCCAGATGTGCTCCATCCGCAAGTTTGACAAGTCCGGCCAAGACAGCCTGCAACTTGCCGACTACGAGCGCCTGGCCGAGCAGGCCAACCAGCAAGGGGCCATCGCCATGACCGTGCTGGGAGGCGAGCCCTTGATATACGAGCACCTGGACCAGCTCATCGCCATCTTCAAGCGGCGTCACTTCTTCAACTACGTGGTGACCAACGGAACCCTGGTCACCCGCGAGCGCCTGGCCGAGTTGAAGCGCGCCGGCTTGAACTCGGTCTGCTTCAGCCTGGACAGCTTGGAGGAGGCGGAGAACGACCGCATCCGCGGGGTTCCGGGCCATTACCGCCACGTCATGAACGGCATCGAGTGGGCGCAGAGCCTGGGGCTCATCGTCAACATGGCGCCGGTCTTTTTTCCGGGCGAGGTGGAAAAGGGCATCAAGGTGGTCAAGTTCTGCCAGGAGCGGGGGCTGGGGGCCAGCGGCGGACAGGTGGCTCCGGTGG
>CAZLSD010000269.1:0-4678 GCA_964561775.1 uncultured Desulfarculus sp.
CGGCTTGGGGCGTGGCCTGGGGGGCGGCTTCCAGCGCCGCGACGGCGGCCTGCTCCACCTGTGCGGCGGGGGAACTGGTCCTGGCCAGGGATTGCCGGGCCGCCGCCAGGGGGTCCAGGGGCGCGGAGAGGCGGCGCGGGCTGTCAGAGGGCAAATCGCCCAGGCGGCTGCCGGCTTCCAGCATGGTGAGGCTGACCAACTGGCTGAGCATGGCCGGGTTGCGCTGGCTCATGGCCGCTCGCAGGAGAGGGCCGAAATCCAGCTCCGAGGGCTTGCTGGGGTTGCCCGGGTCCTTGTTCAAGGCCAGGGCCTGGGCGGTCAGGGGATTGGCGGCCAGTTTCATGGGCACCTCCGGCGATCTGGACACGCTGAAGGCTTATGCAAATCCGGGGCCACCTGCCGCGGGCAGGTTGGGGCAGGCTTTGCCCGGCCATGGCTTGCCGAAAGCTTCGGCTGTCAAGGGGCCCTTGTCGCCGTAACAGCTGGCCACTAAACCGGGTCAGCAAATTAAATATCCATTATATCCGTGTGTTGCGCCAAGGGATATCTGGAGCGTTTCTTGAAAATGGCTGGCTGCCAAACAGGAGGCAGCCCCATGGGACGCACCGAGATAATCCTGGCGCAGAGTCAAGACTCCCCCTACAAGCAGTTGCTGGAAACCACCCTGGGCAGCACTTACCCGGCCTCGGTGCTGCGCCTGAGCAGCCTGAGCGACCTGCCCCAATTGGCGGCCAGCGAGCCGGCCCTGGTCATCTGGGATATCTGCGGCTTCAGCGATCTGGAAATCCAGTCCCTGGGCAAGCTGCTGGCCCTGTCCCAGGCGGGGGTGATGCTCGTCTGCGCCCAGATATCCCCCGAAGTTAGCGAGTTGCTCTCCCAGGTGCAGGCCCTGGCCCTGCTGGTGGCCCCCCAGGGCGCGCCCCAGGTGGCCGCCACCCTCGACGTGGCCCTGGCCACCCATCGCCGCCTGCTCACCCTGGGCAACGAGATGGAGCAGTTGAAGCGGCATTTGGCCGATCGCCTGGTGGTGGAGCGGGCCAAGCGGGTGCTCATGGCCGCCAAGGGCATGAGCGAGTCCCAGGCCATGGCTTCTCTGCAAAACTTCAGCCGCCAGACCAACCAGAAGCTGGTGGCGGTGGCCCGCCAGGTGCTGGCCGCCCACCAGATATTCAACGGGGTGGACGCCGAAGGCGGCGAGGAAGGTCAATGAGCAGCGCCTTGGGCGGGCCAGCCGCTGGATTGGCGGGCGCGCCCCGGCAAAGAACTGGACGGGGGGTGGAAAGGTGATTCCATACCTTAACTTCGAGTGGGGAGCGCTCTTCCACGCCCTGTTGCGCCCCAGCCTGCTGCGTCCAGACCTGCGGCTGGGCGGGCTGGCCGAATTGTCCGTGGATATTCTTAAAGAAATGGGCGTCACCCATTTGATCCTGGACCTGGACCAGACCTTGGCGCGTCATGGCCAGGACAGCGTCCACCCTCCCCTAGAGCAGGCCTTTGCCCGCCTGCGCGCGGCCTTTGTCTGCTGCGTGCTGAGCAATCCGCCCAAACCAGGCAAGCAAGGGGCCGTGGACAGCCGCTACCGGCGGTTCGAGGAGCGCTACGGCCTTCCCGTGGTGGTGGCCCAGCGCAAGAAACCCCACGCCCAAGGCTTCCGCATGGCCATGGCCCGCCTGGACGCCGCCCCCTCCAGCACGGCCATGGTGGGGGATCGGGTTCTCACCGATGTGCTGGGAGCCAGACTCTGCGGCCTGAAAACCGTGCTTCTGGAGCCCATAGACCCCCAGGACGACCCCAGTTGGCTGGTCAGCCTGCCCCGCAAGCTGGAAAGAGCCCTCATAGGCAGGAAATAGGGAGGGGAAAAAGTGGCGCCCAACAAGCTCTGGAACTCCTTCAAACTGCTCCTTCCTCCTTTGATCGCCGCCATCCTGATAGCCATGGCCAAATGGCTATACGACCTGTTCGAGCAGGGCATGGCCCAAAAGGGCTGGGCCCAGATGGAGCCCTATATCCTGGCCATTCTTCCCTTAATCATGGTGGTGGGAGTGCTGGCCGGGCTATATCCCAAGGTCTTCAAGAGCCGCCCGTTCTCGACCATGGGCACCGAGCTGGACGACTTCGACACCACCTTGCCCACCTACGCCCTATGGGCCAGGGTCATCGCCTGGGCGGCCATCTGGGGTGTGTCGCTGTTCTTCGACAACCTGCGCCCGCTGCTGTTCACCTACACTACCTATCTCTGCGGAGTGATGATCTGGTCCACCAAAAACCAGTATCACACCGGACTGTGCCGGGTGGGCCGGGCCCTGGGCGACATGGTCATGGCCGTCTGGGCCTGCTGGCAATATGGCGGCTTTTTGGGCCCCTCCGCCGCCCTGTTCCTGATTCCCCTGACCAGCCTGACCCGCAACTTTTCGGCCTGGGTGGGGGTGTTCTTCACCACCGTTTTCATAATGGCCATAGGATTCGGCTCCATGCTGAAAGACGGGCTCTACTGGCAAATCCAGCGGACCCTGGTGGGGGAATTGTTCACCGGCAACGGATTGAAGGCCGCCGAAGGAATGGTGGCCATTTACCAACTCAATCACCTGGTCTTCATCTGCGCCATGTTCGCCCTGATCGCGGCCATAATGCACTTCGAACACCGGGGCACCTATTACAAGACCCTGCGCGATCTGGCGGGAACCCTGCGGCTTACCCCCATTGGCCTGGAGGAATACCTGGATTTTTTGCCGGAGACCATGCGCTGCCAGGCCGTGCTGCTCTTCAAGGGCTCCAGCGTGTTCCTTTCCTTGCACCCCAGCGCCCAGCAGGAGCGTAACAGCCTGCAAATACTTTCCTCGGCCCTGGCTTTTCAGAACCAGCAGGCCTCCCACATATCCTTCCTGGCCCACACCCTCTGCCAGCACCGCAGCCAGGGTAAAGGCGAGGGCTCCTCCAGCGCCGGGTCGCCGGCCAGCCTGCTCAAGGCCCTGCTGGACAAGGGCATCCTGCCCGAGGCCATGCGGCGAGGCCCCATGATTTCCCTGGAGTACTGTTCCCTGGGACCAGGAATCTGCCTGATAGCCCTCAACCACTACACGCGCAACCTGGGAGCATTCCAGCGCTTTACCCCCGAGGCCGCCGACAAGCTGCGCATCCTGGCCCTCAAGGTGGCCCTGCTGCTCAAGACCTTTCCCGAGCTGCCAATAGCCAATCCCGGCCCAACGCCCGAGCCCCCCTCGGCCGCTTGATCCGGGAGCCTGGCTCCCCATGCCTTGACCGGACAGGCCCCAGGCCTTATTCTGGCCCTGTCCGGCCTGGTTTCCCGGCCGCACGCACCCCGGTCCCTCTGTGCAGGAGCGCGCCTTGCCCCCCGAGAGCACCAGCCCGCCGCCCCCCCAATGCTATGGCCAGTTGGAGAAGGTCTTCCCCATGAGCCAGGAGGGCATGCGCGAGGTGCGCGATTTGTGCTGGAACTGCGCCCTGAGGGTGGATTGCCTGCGCCAGGCCATGGCCGACCCCCAGCAGCACCGAGCGGTCAGCGAAGAGCGCGCGGCCCGCGACAGCGCCCCCGTGGGCGGGGTGGCGGGGTTTCTGCAACGCTGGTCTCGGCTAAAGCGCGAAAGCCAGGAGCGCTGAAGAAGTGACGCGCTATTGCCCCTATTGCGGAAGCCAACTTCCCCCGCCAGAGGCCGGCCTGCCCGGCCTGACCCAGCGCTGCCCCACCTGCGCCCAGGAGATCGACGCGCCCCAGGCCGCCCCGGGGAGTGATGCCGCGCCTCCGCCGCCGCCCCTGCCCCAATGCGACGGCCTGGCCAGCCTGGCCGAGCAGCTGGGGCGCGCCCCCAGCGGCCATGAAGAATCCGCCGCCCAGCCCGCCGCCGCTCCGGAGGCCCCGGCCTGGGAGGGCGAGGCCGGCTTTCTTGCCGGGCTGACCCGCACCACCGGGCAGATGCTCTTCCATCCCCGGCGCACCATGGCCGCGGCCGGCCTGCCCGGCCAGCGCATGCCCCTCACCTACAGCCTGATCATGGGCACCCTGTGCGGGGCGGCCAACGTGATGTGGGGCCAGTTGCTGGACCGGACCCCGCTCTCGTCGGAGATGGCCCTGACCGTGCTGGCCTTGACCCCCCTCATCAACCTGCTGGGGCTCTACCTGGGCGCGGGCGTCACCCACCTGATGCTGCTCATGGTGGGCGGGGCCAAAAACGGCTTCAACGCCACCTTCCGGGTGATGGGCTACGCCAACGCCGCCGGGGTCTGGCTCTTCATCCCCTGGCTGGGCCTGGCGCTCTCGCTGGTCTGGTCCTTGGCCATCATGGTGGGGGGGCTCTCCGGAGCGCACGGCGTCAGCCGGGGGCGGGCCTTCTGGTCCTTGGCCGCCTTCCTGCTGCTGCTCATGGGCCTAGCCCTCATGCTAAGCCTGGCCGCCGGGCTCATCGCCGCCCTGCTGGGCTTGAGCATGTCGCAGAAGGGCCTGTGGGGGTTGCTGTAGATAGACAAGACGGGCGGGGGTAAACCCCGCCCCTACGAAGAAAATGGCGTTTTCTTGATGTAGGGGCGTGGTTTATCCCCGCCCGTCTTCATTCCTAGGGGATGGGCGCAACGACGCCAGATATTGCTCTACTTCCCCGGAATCACCAGCTTCTGCCCGGCCTTGATGGGGCCGTTGCCCAGGTTGTTGGCCTTGCGGATGGAG
>CAZLSD010000270.1:0-1500 GCA_964561775.1 uncultured Desulfarculus sp.
CCCTTCCAGGGCGGCTCCAGCGGCGGGGGCGGGGCTTCCGGTTCCTTTGCCGATTCCGGCTCTCCCGCGCCGGTGGCGGCCCTGGCCCCTGCTTCTTCCTCCGGGGTGGAAAAGACCGCTTCGGACGCGGCTGGCGAGGTGGTTTCGGGCCTGGGCGACTCGGACGGCTGGGTGCTTTTGGCCGTGGGACTAATCGTGGTGGCGGTGCTGGGCTCCTCGGTCTTCATCATCTACGAGGCGCCGGTGATTTTATCCGAGGCGGCCTTCCAGGTGCTCTTGGCCGGAGGGCTGATGCGCAAGGCCCGCCAGGCCCAGGCCGAGGATTGGCTGGGCAGCGTCTGGCGCCGCACCTGGAAGCCTTTGGCCCTGACCCTGGTCCTGACCGTGGCCGCGGGCGTCCTCCTGACGCGTCATTGCCCCCAAGCTCATAAGATCAGCGAAGTAATCCAACTATGCCTCTAGCTGCCCCCGTCCAGGCGGGCTTGGCGGGGAGCCATGGGGTAGAAGGGGCGCCGGAAGGGCCAGCCTCGCCGTGAGGTTGAGGGAGGGAGCTCATCCTTGAGCCCCCTTGAGCTGGCGTGGGAGCGGGCGTTGCTCTTCCGGCGCGCCCTGAAAAGGGTTAGAAGAATCCCGCTAGGCGGTCAGGCTCACGCTGGAGCCGCTCAGCAGGCTGGAGGAGAGCAGGCTGCTCAGGCTGCTGCTGCTGTTCTGCTCGTACTGGGACAGCCCGTAGTTGGCCAGCAGGCTGCTCAGCAGGCCGGCCAGGGTCTGGCCGGCGCTGGTGCTGGTGCTGGAGTCGGTGGAACTGCTGGAGCTGTCCGAGCTGGAGGCGGTCTGGCTCTCGGCCTCGCCGGGAGGCGGTCCGGGCGGCGGCCCCATGGCGGCCATGGCCGTCTCGAACTCCTCCTGGGTCAGGCTGCCAACGCCCTCGCTGTCCAACTGGGCCCACATCTCGGCGGCCTGCTCCTCGCTGACGTCGTCGGGACGCCCGGCCAGGAACTCCTCTTGGCTGACGGTGCCGTCCTCGTTGGTGTCCAGGGCGTCGAACATCTCCGTGGAGCCCTGGGAGGCCTGGGCGGAGCTGGTCTCCCCGCCGCTGGGAGGAGACGGGGGCGGGCCCATCTGGCTGAGGAGCCCGATGAGCTCTTCCTCGCTCAACATGCCGTCACCATCGCTGTCGGCGTTGGCCAACTGGTCGCTGGTGACGCCTACCTCCTCCGCGCTCAGCGACCCGTCCTCGTCGCTGTCCATCTCGGTGAGCATGTCGGCGGCCATCTGCTTGGCCCGGGCCGTCTGCTCCTCCTGATCGATGGAGCGGCTCTGGACGGAGTAGCTGTAGGTGCTGCTACTCACACCTGAAATCGACATCTTCTTCCTCGCTTTTTCTGGTGATTCGCGCAGGAAACACTTGGTCGCGGCCTAGACTTAGGTTTTCATGGCGCACCTCCGTTTTGGGCATGGTGATAGTGCCTGGTGGCGGTGCAGATGCCATGCCGCGGG
>CAZLSD010000270.1:1600-4674 GCA_964561775.1 uncultured Desulfarculus sp.
TGTCACCAGATCATCACCTCGGTTAGTTCGCGGTTGATGTGGGGGACCACGTCCTGATAGAGCAGGGTCATGCTCTGGTTGGTGTGCCCCATCTGGCGCTGGACATAGCGCAGGTCCCCGGTGCTGGCCATGAGGAAGGCCGAGTAGAAGTGGCGGGCGTTGCGCAGGGAATAAGGTCCGTCTATGCGGGCGGCCACCACGGCCTTGCGGAAGCTGGAATAGAGGGCGGCGGTGCTGTAGGGCTTGCCGTGGCGCCCTGGCAGGAGCAGGGTGTCGGGCAAGAGGATTTCTCCCCAGGTTGACTGGCGCACGCGCAGGTAGTCCTCGATATGGCGGGCCAGCTTGGGTCCCAGGTTGACCTTGCGGTTGCCAGCTCCGCGCGGTTGGCGCACCAGCAGCACATGGCCGTCGGCCTGGCCCTGGAAATCATCCACGCGCAGGGCGGCGATCTCGGAGGCGCGCAGGCCGCTGGCGCAGGCGACGTGCACCAGCATGTAACGGATGACCCACATCTTGCGCCCGCTGGCCAGATCGGTCCGGCAGCGCCTCTCGCACAGGTCCAGGATGACTTGCACCTCCTCCGAGGAGGGCAGTTTGTCCTTGGTGATACGGTACGCCAACACTTCGGTGGGCCGATCCTTGGCCTGGGCCTGCTGGGAGCGCCCTGAACTATCCATGCTCATCTAAAATTCCCCGCGCGGCAAAAGTGATATTTCAAGCTGAACCCGCCATCCCTCCCTAATGCCGGAACCAGCACGTCCCCCAAACCCTTGAACTGGTCCCGCGTGTATCTGCCGTCGATTATAGAGCCGGGCCTGGGCGAAAAATTTGAGCTAAAAGTAAATAATTTGTAAATATATTGTAAAAAGTTTCGGAGAAGGATTTGCGGGCTCTATGATTGGCCCAGTCGCGGAGGGTCCTCGCGGGTGGAAGCCAGCATCTTAATCGTGGATGACGACGCCAAGCTGCGCCGGCTGCTGGGGGAATACCTGGCTGGCTACGGCTTCCAGGTCTCTGGTTTGGCCGACGGCCAGGGGCTCATGGATCGGCTTGAGCAGCAGCCGCCCGACTTGGTGGTCCTGGACGTGATGCTGCCCCGCTCCAATGGGCTGGAGTTGCTCAAGTTGATGCGGCGGCAATCCCAGGTGCCCATCATCATGCTGACGGCCAAGGGCGAGGAGGCGGACCGCATCGTGGGCTTGGAGTTGGGAGCCGACGATTATCTGGCCAAGCCTTTCAACCCCCGCGAGCTGCTGGCCCGCATGCGCGCGGTGCTGCGCCGGCGTCAGCCCGAGCCTCCGGTCCAGGCCCCCGAGGGAGAGCTGGGCTTGGTGCGCGCCGGCGGGCTGGAACTGGACTGCGCCCTGCGCCAACTCAAGGTGGAGGGCAGCAGCCTGGAGCTGTCCCTAACCGAGACCAAGCTGCTGGCCGCCCTGATGGCCAAGCCCAACCAGGTGCTCTCCCGCGACGCCCTGCTCAACATCGCCCGCGGCCGCGAGATGATGGCCTTCGACCGCAGCGTGGACGTGCACGTCAGCAACCTGCGCGCCAAGCTGAAACCCTATCCCCAGTACAAGAAGAGCATCCGCACGGTTTGGGGCACCGGCTACATGTTCGTGGAAACGCCCGCATGAGGTTCACCAGCCTTTACACCAAGCTGCTCTCCACCTTCCTGGGCCTGTTGCTGCTGGTGCAACTGCTGGTCATGCTAAGCTTTTTTATTTACGATGAACGCGAGGGGCCCAGGCCCGCCGATTCCCACGTACGTGGTCTGGCGCTTTCGGCCCAGAACATGGCCCGCACGGCCATAGCCCTGGCCCAGGAGCGGCAAAAGCCCTTGCCCCAGGCCCTGCAAGAGCTGAGCGAGGAACTGGCCCGCATCATGCTGGCCAAGGTGTGGGTCCAAAGCGGGGACGCTCCGCCCATCCAGTCCTTTGCGGGGCCTTTGCCCGCCGTGAGGATGGATCATGCCTTGGATGCCGTTGAGGGAGCGCCAGGCCCGGTCTTCTTCCCCCAGCCGGAAAGGCAGATGCTGATCAATATCCCCTTGGAGGCGGCTTCCCTGCCCCAGGCCAGCCTCTTTCTTCTCTTGCCCCATCCTCCCGGACCGCCGCAAACCCCGCCTTACCTGTTCTTCGTGCGCCTGGTGCTCATCTGCCTGCTGGTCTCGCTGCTGGTCATTCCTCTTGCCCGCTTCATAACCAAGCCCCTGAAGCAGCTCCGCCGCTCGGCCCTGCTCATCGCCTCGGGCAATCTTAGCCATCGCGCCCACGTCTCCACCCGCGACGAGATAGGCGACCTGGCCCAGTCCTTCAACCACATGACCGCGCGCCTGCGCCAGATGATCATGGCCAGCCGCGAGCTGCTGGCCTATGTCTCCCATGAATTGCGCAGCCCCTTGGCCCGCATCACCGTGGCGGGGCAGTTGTTGAGCGACGGGCTGGAGGGCGAGACGGACTCTCCACAGACGCGCTATCTGGGCGACATACGCGAAGAAATAGAGCAGATGGACAACCTGCTGGCCCAGATATTGCTGCTGTCGCGCCTGGATTTGCAGCAGACGCCCTTCAAGCTGGAGGCCCTGGATTTCAGCGAACTGCTCCAGCAGCAAGCGGCCAAGTGGGCTCCCTTGATGGGCTATCACCAACGCGATTTGGAGCTGGATATAGCCCCAGGGGCGTCCTTGCGTGGAGACGGCGAGGCCCTGGCCTCGGCCATATCCAACCTGTTGGACAACGCGGTCAAGCACGCCCAGGGCCAGGGGGCTGTCCGTCTGTCCCTGACCGCCCGGGATAACCAGCAATGGCTGCTTTGCATAAGCAACCCCGCCGCATCCCTGACCAGAGAGGAACTGGAAGCCATTTTTCTGCCCTTCCACCGCTCGCCCGGCGTGACCGTGCCTGGGTCCGGCCTGGGATTGGCCCTGACGCGCAAGATATTGCAGGCCCACGGCGGCGAGGTCAGCGCCCGTTATGGCAACGCGCGCCTGGTGGTCAAGGTCGTGTTGCCTCGCCTGGCTTAGGGGCCAGGCCTCTTGCTGAAATAGCGCCCCCCGGATAGATATCCCGCACCGC
>CAZLSD010000271.1:0-4667 GCA_964561775.1 uncultured Desulfarculus sp.
ACTCCCTCTCTCTCCGCCACATATTTTGCGCTGCGCCAGCCCGGCCGGGCTGGCGTTTCCTTTTGCATCCCCAGGACATAACCGTTTAGCGCAGCAGCAGGGCCCGCACCGGCGCGGCCTCGGCCCCGGCTAGGCGCAGGGGCAGGCAGACCAGGGTGTAGGCCCCGGCGGGCGGCTGGGCCAGGTTGATCCCCTCCAGGATGAGCACGCCAGCGCCCAGGAGCATATGATGGACCGGGTAGCCGGGAGCCTGCGGGCCATCCACGGAGAGGCAATCGATACCCACCAGGGCGGGCTTCAACGCCAGGCAGGCCCGGGCCAGTTCCGGCGAGAGGTGGAGATAGTCCGGGTCGTATTGCCCGGAACTGGCCAGGCCTTGCCGCGAATTGGCGGTCTTGAAGAGCAGGGCCGCGCCGGGCAGGGATTCCAGGCCGTGCAGGACTTCCGGGCCCAGGGCGCGGGTGGGCGCGTCCGGGGCCTCCACCACCACGGCGGGCAGGATGAAGCTGGCGGCGGGGTAGTCATCCTGGCGGTTTCCGCCGGGCAGGTAATGGGCCGGGAAGTCCAGGTGGGCGCCGGCGTGGGCACAGAGGGTGAGCGCGGCCAACTCGCAAGGATCGCCCTGCTCCAGCCTGGCCAGCAGCTGGCGCTGGTAGGGCGGGTCGCCGGGATAGGTGGCGTCTTGTTTGCCCAGCAACAGGCTGATGTCGAAGATTTCCCGTGCCGGCCACATATTTTTTCTCCCTTGCCCCGCCCGCCGGCCGTCACGCCGCTTGCACGGGCGCTGATGGCGGCTCTTTCCCTCTTGCGCGCAAGCGTCGCGCCGGCCGGCTTGTCCCGGCCCCGGCCCGCCTGGGATACGCAAATACCTGGGCTGGCCGCGCCATATACGATATAAATATCTGGATCAGCCCTGGTTGCCCCCCAGGCCTTTTTTCATGCATCGCAGGATAGCACATGATCAAGCAGAGGCTGGTGGAGAGCGCGCGCTGGTTCTATTGGTATCCCTTCCGCAAGCTGGTGCAGAGCCTGCCCGCTGGTTGGGGCTATGGCCTGGCCCGCCTGGGGGCCAAGCTGGCGCCCATGGCCGCTGGGCCGCAGCTCATGCGTCTGGCCCAGGAGGTGGAGGCGCTGGGGCTGGGTGAGAGCCAAGCGGAGCGTCTGGCCGTGGCGGAAGAGGCCTTGTTCCTGCGTTTCGCCCTGGAGTTGGAGGTGCTCTATTACCCCCGGCTGGGTCCGGGCAACATCTCCCGCTTCACCAGGATCGAGGGGCGAGAGCGCCTGGAGCAGGCCCTGGCCCAGGGCCGGGGAGTGCTGCTTTTGTTCGCCCACTTCGGGGCCAACCAGATGATCATGCCGGCCATGGGCTACCGTGGCTATCAGATGTGCCAGATGAGCGCTCCGCCCACGGTGTGGACGGAGATATTTGGCAACGAGCTGAAGAGCCCCATGCGCGAGAAGGGGCGGGAGATACGCTGGCAGTGCGAGGAGTCCCTGCCCGTGACCCACATCAACATCTTCGGCTCGCTCAAGAAGGTGTTCAGCCACCTAAAGGAGAACCACATCATCGGCCTGGCCCTGGACGGGGGCGGGGGCAAGGACCGCTGGGGGTTCCCCTTCCTGGGGCGGGAGATATTCCTTTCGCCGGGGGCCATGCGCATCGCCTTGAAGGCGGGCTGCCCGGTGCTGCCCACTTTCATGGTGCGTGAGAAGGAAGGCCCCAGCGTGATGCATATCGAACAGCCCCTGGAGCTGGAGCGGGGTTTGCCCGAGGAGGATGCCCTGCGCCAGGGCATGGCCAGCTTCGTGGCCATCCTGGAGGACTACACCCGCCGCCACCCCAGCCACTATCTTAACTTCATCGCCTGGCGCTCGGTGCGTGAGGAGATGGGCGAGCCCGCCTTCATCGCGGCCCGGGAGGAGGCATAAGTTATGCGCGCTCTGCTGATAAGCCCTTATCCGGACATAACTTCCTTTGGCGTACGCACTTTGAGCGCCTGGCTCAAGGCACAGGGCCACGCCACCCGGCTGGTCTTTCTGCCCGATCCCTTTGGCGACGACTTGGTGCAAGGGGTGGACCGCTATCCGGCGAGCGTGATGGAGCAGGTGGCCCGCCTGGCCGCTGACGCGGACCTGGTGGGCATCTCCCTGATGACCAACTACTTTGACAACGCGGTGCAGATAACGCGGTCTTTGAAGGCGGCCGGGGTGGGTGCGCCCATCCTGTGGGGCGGGGTCCACGCCACCATCCGTCCCGAGCAGTGTTTGGAGCACGCGGATTTGGTCTGCCTGGGCGACGGCGAGGAGGCCTTAAGCGAACTGATGGATCGCCTGGCCGCGGGGCGGGATTATGACGACGTGGCCAATATCTGGCTCAAACGCCAGGGGCGGACCATCAAGAACCCTTTGCGGCCTTTGACCCAGGACCTGGACCGCTACCCGGTGCCCGACTACAGCCATGAGGATCACTGGGTGCTCTTGGAGGGGCGGGTTGCGCCGCTGACCCTGGAGCTGACCGACCGGCTGTTGTCGCGGGGCACGGTGAGCCAGTACCTGGGCATGGCCGGCTATCAGACCATGACCGGCCGGGGCTGCCCGCACAAGTGCTCCTACTGCATCAACGACACGTTGAAGAACCTCTACGGGGCCAAGGGCTACCTGCGCTGGCGCTCGACGGAACACGTCATGGCCGAACTGGAGCAGGTGCGCCGGCTGATGCCCTTCATCCGCTTCGTGTGGATAAGCGACGACGCCTTTTTCGCCCGCAAGCTGGAGGACCTGCGCGATTTCTGCGAGCAGTACAAGGCCCGGGTGGGGCTGCCCTTCTCGGCCCTGGCCAGCCCGCTGACCATGAGCGAGGAGAAGATGGCGCTTTTGGTGGACGCGGGCTTGGTCTATCTGCAAATGGGGGTGCAGACCGGCAGCCCGCGCATCCAGGAGCTGTTCAACCGCAAGGCCATGAACAACGAGGTGATGATGAAGGCCATCCACATCATCCATGGCTACAGCCACAAGCTTTTCCCCACCAGCTACGACTTCATCCTGGACGTGCCCTATGAGAACGACCAGGACAAGATCGAGAGCATCCGCTTCATCTCGCGCATACCCCAGCCCTACAAGCTGCAACCCTTCTCCCTGGTGCTCTATCCCGGCACCAAGCTGCACCAGATGGCGTCGGCCGACGGCTTCATCTGCGACGAGAGCAGCGAGATATACACCAAGAGCTACACCATGCGCGCGCCCACCTACCTGAACCTGCTCATCACGGTGGCCAAGGGCGGGCGCATGGCGACGGAACGCGACGCGGTCGTGCCCCTCGGCTACCAGCCGGCTCCACTGCCAGAGGGTGACCGCGACGATCTGCTGCGGCAAATGGGAGCCGATCCGGCACGACCGCTGGTCAGCTTCGTCGGCAACTGGGGCGCGACCTACGACCTCGACGTGGTGGTGGAGGCGGCGGCACGTCTCGAGGGCCGCAGCGACGCCCTCTTCGTGCTGGCCGGCGACGGCCATGAGCGGGAGCGCCTGCTGCCGCGCATCGACGGCCTGTCGAACGTCGTCGCTCCCGGCTGGATCGAGACCACCTGGGGCGAGACGGTCAACCGCGAGCTGCACGAGCGGCTGCGCCGCCAGACGCCCCTGCAACGGTGGGGCACGCCGGAGGATGTAGCCGCCGCCGTCCTCTTTCTCGCCTCGCCCGCGGCCGCCTTCTTCACTGGCCAGGTGTTGATGGTGAACGGCGGAGTGGTGATGTAGCCATGCCGCTGCTGGCCCCATCCCTCGTTCTCTCCACCCTGCTGGCCGTGCTGGTGGGCACCCTGTGGTTCGTCTGGCGCGGGCGCACGCTGCGCGACTGGGCCATCGACGTGCTGGCCGCGCTGCTGGGCTTCGGCCTGGGCCAGTTGGTAGGCTGGCTGCTGGGCCTGGCTCTGCCTACCATCGGCGACATCCGCGCTGTGGAAGGAGTGATCTTTGCCCTGCTGGCCCTTTGGCTGACGCAGCGCCTGCGTCGCCCCGCATAGGTCACGGCACCACCGTGACAACACCTCGCCCCCATGACAACGCCGTCCGGCTGACAGCCGGACCTACCTGATCGGTTCATCATCAAGGAGTTTTCCCATGACACAACAACGTCCGACCGGCATCGCCATCCTGGCGCTGATCTACATCCTGCTGGCGATCCTTTCCCTGCTGTGGAGCATGTTCATCTTTGGCTTTGGCGGCATTGCCGCCACCATGGGTTCGCTGTTTGGCGCGCAGAATATGGCTGCCAGCGGCGCCAACAACGTGGTCAGCGGCACGCTGGGCATCCTCACCGCCATTGTCGAGCTGATCGTGGCCTTCGGTTTGTGGAAGCTGCGCCCCTGGGCCTGGCTGCTGGCCATCGTCGCCATCGGCCTGAATGTGGTCAACGGCGTGCTGGGCACATTCAGCGGCGGCCTGTGGACCTTCTGTTGCGGCCTGTTCGGTTTGATCATCCCCGTGGCCATTCTGGTCTACCTGCTCCGCCCCGAGGTCAAACGAGCCTTCGGCCGCTAGAGCTTTGCAAGGATGGTTTCATCGGTGGCTGCGCCCAGACCGGCCTGAACGGCTCTTGCCAAGACAGCGGGCTCGGCCAGAGGATCGGACCGAGCCGCCAGGGTGGTTTCTAACGTAGGATACTGAAC
>CAZLSD010000272.1:0-4644 GCA_964561775.1 uncultured Desulfarculus sp.
GGACGCCCTACCACGCAAGGAAACCAATCACCTCGAACATACAAGGAAGGGGGGTGTGGGGGAAAACCCTTTTTGCGCTGCAAAAAGGGTTTTCCCCCACATTTTCTCTAATCCTAGTAAGCCTCCTCGTGGGCCAGGTCGCTTTCGCTGACGGGATGGCGGAAGGTGCGGTAGGCCCAGATTTGGTAGCCGATGACCACGGGGACCATGCTTAGGGCCACGCCCAGCATGATCTTGAGGGTCAGCGGGCTGGAGGCGGCGTTGTGGATGGTCTGGCTGGCCGCGGGGTCCAGGTTGGAGGGGAGCAGGTTGGGGTAGAGGCCGGCCACGCCGAAGAGGGTGCAGGCCACGATGGTGAGTCCGGAGGCTCCCCAGGCCTTCCAGCCGCCCTGGCCCATGAAGACGCGTGTGGCCACCAGGGCTACCACGGCCAAGAGCGGCAGAATCCAGAGGGCGGGCATGGCCAGGTAGTTGTCATAGAGCTTGGTGGCGTAGGCGGTGGACCAGAGGAAGAAGACGGCTACCAAGAGCAGCGCCCACCAGAGCTTGCGGGCCAGGACCAGGGCGCGTTCCTTCAGATCTCCGCCGGCCTTGATGGACATCCACAGCGCGCCGTGCTGGACGAAGAGCAGCACGAAGAGGATGCCGCCCAAGAGGCCGTAGGGGTTGAGCAGCTTGAAGAGGTTGCCGTGGTAGACGCCCTGGGTGTCTATGGGTATGCCGCGGAAGATGTTGGCGAAGGCCACGCCCAGCAGCAGGGCGGGGACGAAGCTGCCGATGAACAGACAGGCGTCCCACAGCCTGCGCCAGCCGTCGCTGTCCACCTTGGAGCGGTATTCGAAGGCCACCCCGCGCAGGATTAGGGCGAAGAGCAGCATCAAGAGCGGGGTGTAGAGGGCGCTGAACATGACGGCATAGGCGCTGGGGAAGGCGGCGAAGGTGACGCCGCCGGCGGTGATGAGCCAGACCTCGTTGCCGTCCCAGAAGGGGCCCATGGCCTGATAGAAGGTGCGGCGCTCACGCTCGTCCTTGGCCAGGAAGGGCATCAGGGTTCCCGCGCCCAGGTCGAAGCCGTCCAGCAGGAAGTAGACCGCCCAGAGCACTCCCCACAGCACGAACCATATGGTTTCCAGCATGGTCTACCTCCTCCCCTAGGCCCGCGCCGGGGCTTCTGGGCCCTTGCGGGCGTTTCTGAAGATTAGAAAGAAGGCGGCCAGGCCCAGCAGTCCGTAAATCACGATGAAGGCGGCGAAGGAGAGCGCCACCTGGGTGGGGTCCAGAGGACTGACCGCGTCCTTGGTGCGCATCAGTCCCCAGACGATCCAGGGTTGGCGTCCCACCTCGGCCACGGCCCAGCCGGCTTGCAGGGCCAGGTAGGGCAGGGGTATGAGCCAGGGCAGGATGCCCAGCAGGTGGGGGCTGCTCAGGGGGTTCTTGCGCTTGATGAAGGCCCACAGCGATACCAGGATGAAGAGGGTGCCCAGGCCCACCATGAGGCGGAAGGAGATGAAGGTGAGCATCACCGGGGGGCGGTCCTCGGGGGCGAAGTCTTTGAGGCCCTTGACCTCGGCCTTGAAGTCGTGGAAGGCCAGGAAGCTGAGCAAGCCGGGCACGGCAAAGGCCTGGCTGGAGTTTCTCTCGTTGGCCTCGTCGGGCACCTGCCACAGATACATGGGAGCGCCCTTGGCGGTCTCCCAGTGGGCCTCCATGGCGGCCAGCTTGCTGGGCTGCTTCTCGGCCACTTCCTGGCCGCTCATGTCGCCGTTGATGGCCACGAAGATGGAGAAGATGAGGGCGAAGATCGCGCCCATGCGGAAGCTCTTGGTGAAGAGGCTTTCCTCGTTGTGGCGCAAGAGGTGCCAGGCGCTGATGCCCATGACGAAGAAGGCGGCCACGATATAGGCCCCGGAGAGGGTGTGGACGAACTCCAGGATGGCCCAGGGCTGGAACACGATGGCCAAGAAGTCGTCCAACTCGGCCCGGCCGTTGCGCAGCACATAGCCCACGGGGTGCTGCATGAAGGAGTTGGCGGCCAGTATCCAGTAGGCGCTGACGTTGCTGGCCGCGGCCACCAGCCAGATGGCGGTCAGATGGACCTTGGGCGAGACCTTTTCCCAACCGAAGACCCAGACCGCGATGAAGGTGGACTCCAGGAAGAAGGCCACCGTGGCCTCCACGGCCAAGAGCGCGCCGAAGATGTCGCCCACGTACTGGGAATAGCGGGACCAGTTGGTGCCGAACTGGAACTCCAGGGTGATGCCGGTGACCACGCCGATGGCGAAATTGATGACGAAGAGCTTGCCCCAGAACTTGGTCATGCGTTTGTATTCTTCATCCCCGGTCTTCACATAGATGGTTTCCATGATGGCCAGCAGGATGGAGAGGCCCAGGGTGAGGGGCACGAAGAGAAAGTGGAAAAAGGTCGCGGCCGCGAACTGCAATCGTGACAACATCAAGACGTCCATAGGAGGCCTCCGTTACGGTTTGCGGGAAGCTTGGGGGGCGGTCTGGGCCGGCCCGGACTGGGACGGAGAGGCAGGGCCGGCGGACTCCGCGTTCTGGCGGGCCAGGCTGGCGAAGTCGGCCTGGTCCAGGACTTGGGTGATGGCCTGGGTGGCCCTATGCCACACCTGGTGCACGGCGCACATGGAGCTGCGCCCGCAGAAGTCGGCGCTTAGCAGGCACTTGTTCAGGCTGATGACTCCCTCGGCGGCCTCCACGGCCTGGCGCAGGGAGATGTCCTTGGCGGGCCGCGCCAGGCTAAGCCCCCCCAGCGCCCCCTGGGAGATGACCAGCAGGCCGGCCCGGGCCAGGCGCTGGGCTATTTTACCCAAAAATTGCGGCGGGATATCCATGGCCTGCGCCACCTGGCGGCTGGGGACCACCGTGCCGGCCGGCTGGCTGGCCAGGTGCAGCAGGCAGCGGATGGCGTATTCTCCGGCGCGGGTCAGTTGCATGGCGCGTCCCAACTAGATAAATCGGATACTATTTGTCATATATCCACCGTATGGGGTATATGTCAACTATTTTGTCACGGCGGGCAGGGAAAGAGGAAAAAAGCTGGGCTGGCTCAGGGTTGGCTGGGCGCCGCCTGGGCTGGTTTCGCGCCGGGGCGCTGGGCCAGGCGGTACATGTTGAGGCCGTGGTGCTCCAGCACCTCGAAGGCGCGCGAGTAGTAACCCACGGTCTCGCCGGTGCCCAGGAACAGGTAGCCGCCGGGGTTCAGCAGCCCGCTGAGGCGTCCGAAGAGCTCGCGCTTGACCTCCTCGGAAAAGTAGATGATGACGTTGCGCAGGGCGATGATATCGAACTTGCCCAGGTTGGCCAGGGGGTCGCGCAGGTTCTGGCGTCTGAACTCCACCAGATCCTTCAGCTCGGGGCGCACCTGCCAGCCGCCCTGCTCCTTGAGGAAAAAGCGCTGGCGATAGCCGGGGGGCAGGCCGCGGGCCAGCTCCATCTCGCTGTAGAGGCCGCGCTGGGCGGTGGCCAGGGCGTGGCGGGAGAGGTCGGTGGCCAGGATGCGCACCTGCTGGCGGCAGACCGGCTCGCCGCCGTGGGCGCGCCAGAAATCCTGGGCGGTCATGGCCAGGGAATAGGGCTCCTGGCCGCTGGAGCAGGCCGCCGACCAGATGCGTATGTCGGCGCGGTCCCCTTGCTGGATCTGGCCCAGCATCTGGGGCAGCAGCTTCTCCTTGAGCACGGAAAACAGGCGGGGGTCGCGGAACCAGGAGGTCTCGTTGGTGCTGATGGCGTCCAGGATGTCCTGGCACAGGTCGCTGTGGGCCGAGGCGGACTTGGCCTTGTGATACAGCTCGCC
Source organism: uncultured Desulfarculus sp. (assembly GCA_964561775.1). GTDB lineage: Bacteria > Desulfobacterota > Desulfarculia > Desulfarculales > Desulfarculaceae > JACRDC01. Next base: position 3,818 of record CAZLSD010000272.1, read on the forward strand.
ATAGGAGCGGCAGTTGTGCAGGGGCAGCAGGCGGGCCAGGCGGTGCTCCACCAGATAGGCCTTGTCGTCGCCCAATTGGATGCCCGAACGCTGGTGGATGAACTCGCGCAGGCTCTGGAATTCTGAGAGGCCAAGCGGCGTGTTCATGCCGGGGGCTTCCTCTCCGCGCTGGAGCGGGCAAGGGCTATTAAGCGGGCGGCAATCTGGTCCAGGGGCGCCTTCTCGTCGCTCAAGCCCGCCTCGTCCACCGCCCGGGGCATGCCATAGACCACGCAGGTCTCCTCGGTCTGGGTCAGGCAATAACCGCCCTTGGCCTTGATCTGGGCCACCCCGGCCGCGCCGTCGTTGCCCATGCCGGTCATGATGGCCACCAGCACCCGGCCGCCATAGACGGGCGGCAGGGACTTGAGCAGCACATCCACCGAGGGGCGGCAACTGTTGACCGGGGGGTCCTGGTTAATGACCACCGCCACCCGGTCGCCGGCGGGGTTTTTATCCAGGCGCACGGCCAGGTGCTGGCCGCCGGGGGCTATGTAGGCCACCCCTGGTTGCAGCGTCTCGCCGTCCTCGGCCTCCTTCACCGTCAGCTCGGATTCGCGGTCCAGGCTTTCGGCCAGGGCCTTGGTGAAGCTGGGGGGCATGTGCTGCACGATGAGCACCGGCACCCCCAGGTTGCCGGGCAGCCGGGGAATGACCTGGCGCAGGGCGTTGGGCCCGCCGGTGGAGATGCCTATGGCCAGCACGTCCACCCCGGAGAGGGCGACGGCGGCTGGCGTGCGCGGGGCCGGCTCCGGGGTGGACGTGCTGGCCATAGGCATCTCCACCGG
>CAZLSD010000273.1:0-4643 GCA_964561775.1 uncultured Desulfarculus sp.
GGGCCGGGGGGGCCTTTTTCTCGGACTGGGCGGCCACCGCGATGGCCACCAGGAGGCCCACGACGGCCAGGGCGGGCAGGAGCTTGTTCTTAAGGGTCATGGCGGCTGTTCCTTGCTATGCCGGGCGGCCTTCGATGCGCACGATGCGGCCGTCGTCCATGTGGGCGATGCGGTCGGCGAACTGGAAAATGCGCGGGTCGTGGGTGACGATGACCAGGGCGCGCTGGATGTTCATGGCCATGGTGCGCAGCACCTCCAGCACCCGTTGGCCCGTGACGTGGTCCAGGGCGCTGGTGGGTTCGTCGCAAACCACCAGCCGGGGGGAGTGGACCAGGGCGCGGGCGATGGCCACCCGCTGCTGCTGTCCGCCCGAGAGCTGGCCGGGCAGGGAGTCCTCGCGGCCAGAGAGCCCCACGCTGGCCAGGCAGGCCCTGGCCTGCTCCAAGGCTTGGGCCTTGGGCGCTCCGTTGATGAGCAGGGGGATGGCCGCGTTCTCGGCGGCGCTCAGGGAGGGGATCAGGTTGAAGGCCTGGAACACGAAGCCAATGCTCTGGCCGCGATAGCGCACCCTCTCCCGCTTGGGCATGGCGGCCAGGTCGCGGCCGAAGAGCAGGCACTGGCCCTGGTCCTGCTCCAGGATGCCGGCGATGACCGAGATGAGGGTGGTCTTGCCGCAGCCCGATGGCCCCACCAGCATGAGCAGCTCGCCGGGGTGGACCTCCAGGTCCACCCCGCGCAGGGCGGCCACCCGGGTCTCTCCGCTGCCAAAGGACTTGGTGACGCCCCGGCAGAGCACCGCTGGTTCCGGCGGCGGGGCCTCCGCGCGGGGGCCGGGCGTCAAGGCCTGGCCGCTGGCGATGTGATTCATGCCGCGCGCTTCCTTTTCGCCTAGCCCTTGAAGACCACGGCGGCTTCCAGCTTGAGCACCTTGCGGATGCTGAGCATGGCCGAGAACAGGACGATAAGCAGTACCGCCGCGCCGCTGCCAACCAGCAACTGCCAGGTTATGTCCAGCGAGGGGCCGTGCCCGTTCTTGGTGGCCGCGGCGAAGGCCGCCGTGGCTCCGGCCCCGATGCCGAAGCCCAGGACGCCCACCAGCAGGGCCTGGAGCAGGATCATGGCCAGCAGGGTGCGGTCGCTGGCCCCCATGGCCTTGAAGACGCCGAAGTAGCGCAGGTTGTCCAGGGTGAAGTTGTAGAATATCTGCCCCGTCACCGCTGTGCCCACGATAAAGCCGATGAGCACCACGAAGCCGAAGTTGATGATGATGGTGGTGTTGTTGACCATGTAGTCCAAGGACTTCTTCTTGAACTCCTCGGCGGTCCAGGCCGCCAGATCGGTTTCCCGGGCGATGCGGCGGGCCACGGCCTCCGGGCTCTCCCCGGGCTTGGCCTTGGCCAGCACATAGGTGAGCATCTTGCGCTCGCTGGTGGCATAGACCTTGGCCCGCGAATAGGTGGTGTAGAGGATGGGCTGGGAGCCGAAGGTCTTACCGGCCCGGGCGATGCCCACCACCAGGGCCCGCTTCTCGTTCAACTCCAGCACGTCGCCCACCTGCAAGGGCGTGGATTTGCCCCCCGGCGTCTCGGCGGGCTTGGCCAGGCGGCCCACTGCCCCGGCCTCGTCCACGATGACCGAGTCGGGCAGGCGCAGGTCGGCCAGCCGGCCCTCTATCATCACCGCCGGGCCGCCTATGAGGGTGGCGTCGTCCAGGCCCAGCAGATTGCTCATCACCGTCTCGCCGTTGGAAAGGCGCACCTTCTGGCTGCCCTTGTAGAGGGGCACGGCCCACTCCACGCCAGCCACGCCCTTGACGCGGTAGAGCTGGGTGTCCAGGAGCGGCTTGGCGTCGTCGATGAAGCGCACCATGGGGTCCATGACCCAGATGTCGGGCAGGGACAGGTCGGAGATGAAGCTGTAGGTCATGCGCAGCATGGAGGTCATGATGCCCGGCTGCTGGATCATCAGCACCGAGGCCATGGCTATGCCGGTGACGATGCCCAGATATTTGCCCCGGTCGCCCAGAAGCATTTTGATCGCGATGCGGATCATCGGGCCGCCTGCGCCGGGGCGGGGGCGGGCTGGCCGCCCAGCATCGACTTCACGCCCGCCGCCGTGAAGTCCACCAGCCGCCGAGCCAGGCCCTCGGCGTCCAGGGGCTGGGTGGGGTGGCGGGGTATCTGTTCCAGGTGGCTCCACATGTGCAAGGTGTGGTGCACGGCGCCCAACGTGAAGTGCAGCGCCCAAAAGACCTCGTCCTGGGAAAGCCCGGGTAGGGCGCGGGCCACGGCCTCCCGGAACCGCTCCATGAGGGCGTCGAAGTGGGGCCGGATATGTCGGATATGGGAAGGCGGCTCGTTAAGGCAGCGGCCCAACAGCCGCACGAAGGCCTCGGCGTCCTGGCTGGAGGTCAGATGGTAAAACACCACCGGCCGGATGAAGGCCTCCAACACCTCCTCGATGCAGGGCGGGTCCGGATCGGCCTTTTGCTCCACGGTGTCCAGCAGGCCCAGGCGCGCGGCGTTGAGCGGGCCCAGGTGACGGGCGAAGATGGCGGCGATCAAGGCGTCCTTGGAGCCGAAGTGGTAGTTGATGGAGGCCAGGTTGGCCCGGGCCGCCTCGGTGATGTGGCGCATGCTGGTGGCGTCCAGCCCCTTTTCGGCGAACAGGCGCTGGGCCGCCTCCAGGATGCGCTCCTTGGTGCTCTGGCGGGTGTGCGGGTTGTGGGCGCTTTTGGCGCGCATGGGCCTTGGCCTTCCTTCCGAGCTTCTGGGTGAGCCCGCCCTAAAAGTAAACGATCGTTTGAAACCTGCCAGGACAAAATTGTAAAACAGATGTAAATTCAGCGGGAAGGCCAGGAAGGCAGATTGCGGGGGGGGCAGGGCAGGGGCCGGGCGCGCCAGTTTGTCTAGCGCGCCCGGCCCTTAGTCATTTATGGTTTATTTCTTAGGAGGGCGGCAGACGCTTGCCCAGGGCGCGGGCCATGGCGTCGTTGAAGGGTCCCTTGGGCGCGGGCTTGGCCCAGGTTTCGGCGCGGGCCTTGCCCGGCTTGCCCCCCTGGAGCGGCTGCTCCCGTTCGCGCCGCTCGCCCTCCTCGCGCTTTTGCCGCATGGAGAGGGAGACCCGTCCCCGGGGCAGGTCCACCTCCAGCACCGTGACCATGACCTTCTGCCCCACCTTGACCACCTGGCGGGGGTCGGAGACGAAGCGGTCGGCCAGCTGGCTGACGTGGACCAGGCCGTCGGTGTGCACGCCCACGTCCACGAAGGCCCCGAAGTTGGCCACGTTGGTGACGATGCCCGGCAGGCGCATGCCCGGCTCCAGGTCCTCCAGCTTGGCAACCCCGGCGGCGAAGGAGAACTCCTCGAAACCCTGGCGGGGGTCGCGGCCGGGCTTTTCCAGCTCGGCCAGGATGTCGGTGATGGTGGGCAGCCCCGCGCTCTCGCTGACGTAACGCTGGGGCTGGATGCGGCCGCGCAGGCCCTGGTCGCGCAGCAGGTCCTCGATGAGGCAGCCCAGGTCGGCGGCCATGGCCTGGACCAGGGCATAGGACTCGGGATGCACCGCCGAGGCGTCCAGGGGGTTGTCGCCTTCGCGGATGCGCAAGAAGCCGGCGGCCTGCTCAAAGGCCTTGGGTCCCAGGCGGGGCACCTTGGTCAATTGGTCGCGGCGGCGGAAGGGGCCGTGCTCATCGCGCCAGGCCACCAGGTTCTTGGCCAGGGCCGGGCCCAGGCCGGAGACATAGCTCAAGAGCTGGGGGCTGGCGGTGTTCACCTCCACGCCCACCGCGTTGACGCAACTTATCACCACGTCTTCAAGGCTCTTGGCCAAATCGCCCTGGTCCACGTCGTGTTGGTATTGCCCCACCCCGATGGACTTGGGGTCGATCTTGACCAGCTCGGCCAGGGGGTCCATGAGGCGGCGGCCGATGGAAATGGCCCCGCGCACGGTGAGATCCAGCTCGGCGAACTCCTGGCGGGCCGCCTCCGAGGCCGAATACACGCTGGCCCCGGCCTCGCTGACCATGACCACCGGCACTGGCGGCGTAAGCTCCAGGGCGCGGGCCAGGGCCTCGGCCTCGCGGGAGGCGGTGCCGTTGCCCACGGCGATGGCCTGCACGGCGTGGCTAAGACAAAGCTCGCGCAGCCTGGCCTTGGCCTCGGCCTGCTGGCGCTCGCTCATCAGGTGGATCACGTCGTGGGCCAAGAGGCTGCCCTGGGCGTCCAGGCAGACGATCTTGCAGCCGGTGCGAAAACCGGGGTCGATGGCCAGCACCCGCTTTTGCCCCAGGGGCGGAGCCAGGAGCAGTTGGCGCAGGTTCTCGGCGAAGACCTTGACCGCCTCGGCCTCGGCCTGCTTTTTGGTGATGAGCCTCAGCTCGGTCTCCAGGGAGGGGCCGAGCAGGCGCTTATAGGCGTCGGCCAGGGCCTGGCGCACCTGCTCGGAGGCCGGGCCTTGCCCGGTGATGAGGTGGCGTTCCAGGATGGCGAGCGCTTCCTCGGCGGGGGGAACCATGCGCAGGCTAAGGCGCCCCTCGTTCTCGCCCCGGCGCATGGCCAGCACCCGGTGGCTGGGGGCGGCCAGGGCCGGCTCGCTCCAGTCGAAGTAGTCGCGGAACTTGGCCCCGGCCTCTTCCTGGCCGC
>CAZLSD010000274.1:0-4637 GCA_964561775.1 uncultured Desulfarculus sp.
CGGCGGCCCCATGATCGTGGTCATCGGCGCCTCCACCGGGGGCACGGTGGCCTTGGAGGAGGTGCTCTGCCGCCTGCCCGCCGACAGCCCGCCCATCGCGGTGGTTCAGCACATGCCAGAGCATTTCACCCTGGCCTTCGCCAACCGCTTGAACGAGCGCTCCCACATCACCATCCAGGAAGGCAGCGACGGCCAGGTTCTTAAGCCGGGCCTGTGCCTCATCGCCCCCGGCGGCAAGCACATGTACCTGGACCGCGGGGCTGGCGGCTATCTGGTGCGCATCAAGGACGGGCCGCCGGTCAACCGGCACAAGCCCTCGGTGGACGTGCTGTTCCGCTCCAGCGTGGGAGCGGCCGGCCCCAACGCCCTGGCCGTGATCATGACCGGCATGGGCGACGACGGCGCGCGCGGCATGAAGAACCTGCACGACGTGGGGGCCTTCACCGTGGGGCAGAACGAGGAGACCTGCACCGTCTACGGCATGCCCAAGATGGCGGCCCAGTTGGGGGCGGTGGATCGCGAGGTGGCCCTGGACCGCATAGCCCCTCTCATCGTGGGCCTGTGGCAGGACCCCCGCAGCCGCAGCGGCCGCTAGGCAGCGCGATATTGATGGACGCCCCGCCCACCATCCTCATCGTCGACGACGCCAGGATCAACCGCGAGCTGTTGCGCCTGCACCTGGCCAAGCACGACTACCGTTTCCTGACCGCCCACAACGGTCAAGAGGCCATCGAGGTTCTTTCCGCCCATTCCGAGATAGACCTCATCCTGTTGGACCTGATCATGCCGGACATGGACGGGTTCGACTTCCTGCGCTGGCGCGGCCAGCATGCCGAGGCCCAGGCCATCCCGGTCATCGTAAACAGCTCGCTGGATGACTTCGACTCCATCGCCCGCGCCCTGACCATGGACTCCTATGACTATTTCACCAAACCCCTGGGCCAGGACGATCTGGAGATCGTGCTGCCCATCAAGATCCGCAACGCCATAAAAACCCGCCGGCTGGTGGTGCAGACCCGCCACCAGAACGAGGTGATGCGCCGTGAATTGGACATGGCGGCGCGCTACCAGCAGTTCCTGCTGCCCAGGGAAGCCAACCTGCGCGGGGTGGAGGTGGCCTTTCTCTTCCAGCCCTGTTCCGGCGTGGGGGGAGACTACTTCGACTTCATGGATCTGCCCTCGGGGCAGATCGCCTTCCTGGTGGCCGACGTGGCCGGCCACGGCGTGGCCTCGGCCATGACCGCCTCCATCGTCAAGGCCTTGCTGCCCGGTTATCTGGAACGCTTTTCCTCGCCGGCCCGCTCCTTGCTGGAACTGAACGGCGACCTGCTGCGGCTGACCCAGGACGACGGCTTCGTCACCGCCTTCGCCGGAATCTACGACCCGCGAACCAAGGTTCTCACCTGGTGCCTGGCCGGCCACCCTTCCCCGATCTTCATGGCCAAAAACCAGGAACCGGCGCAGCTAAACAACACGCCGTCCTTTTTCCTGGGAGCCGTGGACAGCCAAAGCCCCTTGCTGGCCTATGCCGACCAGCATCTGGCCGTGGAAAAAGGGGATCGGCTACTTCTCTACACCGACGGATTGACCGAAGCGCCCGGCAAGGACAATACCTTTTATGGCTTGGGCAAGGTGACTGAACTTCTGAAAGCCCACCGCCAAACCTCCCTGGCCCAGCTGCGCGAGGTCCTGTGGGCGGATTTGAAAAGTTTCGTCCCGGGCGACTTCCCCGACGACGTGGCATTCATCCTGGTGGAGTTCTAACGACATGGGCACAGCTTTCGCGACGCCGCCTCCCCTTGGCCCCCAAAACAGGCCACGCCGCATCCTGGTGGTTGACGACGAGGAGACCGTTCGCACCCTGCTCCAACGCTATCTGCAACGCCAGGGCTTCGAGGTGCTGGCCGCCCAGGATGGTCTACAGGCCTTGGAACTTTTCAGGGATAACCCCTGCGACCTGATACTAAGCGACGTGCGCATGCCCGGGCTGGACGGCATTTCCTTGCTCAAGGCCGTCAAGGAAATCAACAGACGGGTGCCCGTGGTGCTCATCAGCGGCTTCGGGGAGGTGGAGACCGTGGTGGCCGCCCTAAAGGCAGGAGCCGAGAATTTTCTGTCCAAGCCCCTCAAGATGGAGACCTTGGGCAGGGTGGTGGAGCACTCCCTGGCCGTGGCCTGCATGGCCCCCTCCAGCATCACCTCCTTTCCTCAGGTGCGTCAGATCACCTACCTTCAGTCTCCCAGCGTTCCGGAGCTGGTCTGCGAGCTTGTGCAGGTCATAGCCCTCTCCGCCGTCAACATGGGTTTCGCCGAGCATGATCTTGACAACAACCTCAAGCTGGCCCTGGTGGAGGCCATAACCAACGGCATGGAACACGGCAACCTTTGGGATGCTGGGAAAAGCGTCTTCGTGGAGTGTGAGATTTCGCCCTCCACGCTCAGGGTCAAGGTGGAGGATCAGGGACCAGGTTTCGCCGTACGCAGCCTGCCCGACCCCACCACCGAGGAGTACCTGCTGGCCGAACGCGGGCGGGGAGTCTTCCTCATGCAGGCCATCATGGATGAAGTCGTCTACAACCAGGCCGGCAACCAAGTGACCCTGGTCAAGCGCAAGGCCCCTCCAGAAGACAAGGCGGCTTGATCCCATGGGCTTCATCGTCACACCGCGCTTTTGCATCGCCTGCGGGGGAGCGCTGATATCCTCTCTGCCCAGCGACTCGGGAGGCTCGCCCCTGGTCTGCTCCCGCTGCGGCCTGCCCACCTATCAGGACCCCAAGGTGGCCGTGGCCGTGGCCGTGCGCGACAGGGACGGCCAAGTTCTCTTGATGCGCCGCGCCCAACGCGACCAGGCCCACGGCCTGTGGATATTGCCCGGCGGCCACGTGGACCGTGGCGAGGAACTGACCAGCGCCGCCCTGCGCGAGGTGCGCGAGGAAACCGGCCTGCGCGTGGACCTGGGCCGCCTGCTGGGGGTCTATTCCTATCCGGGCAACCCGGTGGTGCTGGTGGCCTACGCCGCCCTGAGCCTGGGCGGGGACTATCGCGCCAGCCGGGAGGCCCTGGAGATGAATTTCTTCCCTCCCGCGCAGATACCCTGGGACAGCCTGGGTTACGCCTCCACCGGCGACGCCCTGCGCGCCATGCTGGAGCGCTCCGTACCCTGAACCCCTCGCCGTACGGCCAGGCTTGCGCCCAACGGCCATCCCCTGGTATTAACAACCTTTAAAAACCACCGCGCCGGTCTTGGGCGCGCACCCATTATCGCGTTTAGCCCGCATTTGGAGCCACGTCCATGCAGCTTGCTCCCGAAGCCCTGGCTTCCTTGAGCCCTCAACGCCGCCAGACCATCCTGCGCCGCTCCCTGGTGGATGTGTCCCAAGTCCTGGAGCGGGCGCGCGGAATCCTGGCCGATATCCAGGCCCGCGGCGACGCCGCCAACCTGGAGGAACTGGCCTCTCTCAAACCTGGCCTCACCGCCGCCGACCTGTGCGTGCGCCCCGAGGAAATCCAGGCGGCCCATGCCCAGGTTCCCGACAACATCGTGGAGCACCTGCGCAAGGCCGCCGCCAACATCAAGGCCTTCCACGCCGCCCAACTGGAGCGCCCCCTGTGGCAGATGGAGCTGGCGCCGGGCATCTGGGCCGGGCGCAAGGCCACGCCCTTAGACAGCGTGGGGTGCTACGTGCCCGGAGGCCGGGCCGCCTATCCCTCCACCGCCCTCATGACCGTGCTGCCCGCCGTGGTGGCCGGGGTGCGCCGGGTGGCGGTCTGCACTCCGGCGGGCGAGGGCCTGTCGGTGAGCCCCTACACCCTGGTGGCCTGCGACATCGCCGGCGTGCACGAAATATACAAGCTGGGCGGACCCTGGGCCGTGGGATCCCTGGCCTTGGGCACCCCCACCGTGCCCAAGGTGGCCAAAATCGTGGGGCCAGGCAACAAGTACGTCACCGCCGCCAAGCTGCTGGTCTTCGGTCAGGTGGACATCGACTCGCCGGCAGGCCCTTCCGAGGCCCTCATCCTGGCCGACAAAAGCGCCAACCCCAAATGGCTGGCCCTGGACTTCCTCTCCCAGGTGGAGCACGACCCCGACTCGGCCGCCGTGCTGCTTACCGATAACGAGCCCCTGGCCCAGGCCGTCTGCCAGGAGATATCCTCCCTGCTGCCCAGCCTGCCCCGCCGCCAGATCATCGAGGAGGCTGGCCGCTACTGCGCGGTGCTGGTGGCCCCCGACTTGGCCCAGGCCATCGATTTCGTCAACGACTACGCCCCCGAGCATCTCCAGATCGTCACCGCCGACCCCTATCTGGTCCTGCACTCCATCCGCCACGCGGGCAGCATCTTCCTGGGTCCCTGGGCCCCCGTGCCCGTGGGAGACTACGCCAGCGGCACCAACCACGTGCTGCCCACCGCCCAAGGCGCCAAGAGCTTCAGCGGGCTCTCCGTGGACGACTTCATCAAGAAGCCCACCTTCCAGTACCTCACCCGCGAAGGCCTGCTCTCCCTGGCCCCCACCATCACCACCCTGGCCGAGGCCGAAGGCCTGCCCATGCACGCCCGCGCCGTGCGGGCGCGGTTGGAAGAATGAGAGCGCTGGGGGGAACCCCTTTTTGCAGCGCAAAAAGGGGTTCCCCCCAGAC
>CAZLSD010000275.1:0-4625 GCA_964561775.1 uncultured Desulfarculus sp.
CGCCACCACGGCCCTGCAAGGCAACTAGTGGTGTTGGGGCCGGCGGCAAGGGCGGCGGCTCGTGGGGAGCGACAGCCGCCCGAACTTTAACCGGCCTTGAGAGCGAGGTGGTCCATGTGGGAATGCTGGCTGGTTCTGTTGCAGGATGAAAGCGCCATCAGCGCCGTGGAGTACGCCATCCTGCTCTCCATAATCGGAGCGGGGCTCTTCGCGGCGGTGCTGGGCCTGGGCATGCAGATAGCCACCGAGTACGACACGGCGGCCGCCACCTTGCAGCTTCAGTGAAAGGCCCGGAGGGGGCCGGAGCTGGACTGCTACAAATACTCAAAGTGGGGTAGTGGGGAGGGCAGGAGCCATGTTAAGCTGTGAAGCAAGGTCATTGGAGAGCGCGCCGATGCTCACGCCCGACCTGCTCAGGGGTATCAACTCCTTGCCCACCTTGCCTGGGGTGTTGGGGCAGATCCTGCACACCCTGGAGGACACCTGGGCCTCGGCCAAGGACCTGGAAACCATCGTGGCCAACGACCAGGCCCTGAGCTCCAAGATGCTGGCCGCCGCCAACTCGGCCTATTACGGCTTCCCGCAGCAAGTCACCACGGTGCACCGGGCTGCCCTGGTGCTGGGCTTCGACGAGGTGCGCAAGATCTGCCTGGGCGCCAGCCTCATCGGCTTCATGCAAAAGGCCAACCCCCAGGCCTTGGACCTTTCCCAGCGCCTGTGGCGTCACTCCCTGTGGGTGGCCGAGGCCGCCCGCATCCTGACCCAACTGCGCGACGCCCCCACCGGGCTGGACCCCGAGGGAGCCTTCACCGCCGGCCTGCTGCACGACGTGGGCAAGGTGGTGCTGGTGGCCTTCTTCCCCGAGGCGGCCCAGGCCCTGTTGGACATGATGGCCCGCCAGAGATGCTCCTGGCGGCAGGCCGAGGTGGACCTGGAACTGGACCACCAGGACATCGGCCTCTACCTGGCCGAGCACTGGAACCTTCCTCCGCTCTTGGCCGAGGTCATGGGACGCCACCACGAGCCCGACCCCGGCTTGGCCTATCTGCCCACCGTGCTGGTGGTGCACCTGGCCGACTGGCTGGTCTATGACCTGGAGGCCTCCCAGCAGGCCGAGCCGGAGCAGGCCTTCCGGCCCCTGCTCGTCCCCGAGGCCCTGCCCGGCCTGGGCCTTGGCGCTGAACACCTGGCTCGCGCGCGCCAGGTGCTGGCCTCCCGCGCCGACTCCCTGGACCAGCTCTGGCAGAGCTTCCAGGCCGCCTGATCATCCTGACAGCCCCCGCCCCTGACCACCCCCTGGAAACCTCCAGGGGGTGGCGGCTTTTTGGCCCTGGCCAGCCCCCGGATGTGCAGAAAAACATTGACAGGGCGCGGGGCCTGTGCTGTCTTGGGGAACGCCGGAAACCCCCGGAGCGTGTTCGTGGAAAACCGTGGCCCGTCAAGCCGCCCGCGTCGGGCGGGGGCCAGAACTATACGATAGGAAAGGAGAAATTTCTCATGGCCGCCGAGCAGATCAAGGGTTTGCCCATCGCCAAAGTAATTCGCGAGGAGATCACCAAGGATGTCGATGGCTTGAAGGCCAAGGGCGTCCAGCCCAAGCTGGCGGTGCTCCTGGTGGGCGACGACGAGGCCTCCGTGGTCTACGCCCAGTCCAAGGAAAAAGTGGGCGCGGGCCTGGGCATCGTGGTGGAGCTCAAGGTCATGCCCTCCGACACCACCCAGGAGACCGTCATGGAGCAGGTTCTGGGCTGGAACATGGACCCCAACGTGCACGGCATCCTGGTGGAGCTGCCCCTGCCCAAGCATCTCAAAAAAGAAGCGGTCATGGAGGCCATCGACCCCAAGAAGGACGTGGACGGCGTGCATCCGGTCAACCGCGGCTACCTCTTGGGCGGCCAGGAGCACCTGGCCCTGGTGCCGGCCACCCCGCTGTCCTGCATCGCCCTCATGGAGCGCGCCGGCATCACCCTGAAGGGTAAGAAAGTCACCCTGGTCGGCCGTGGCGACACCGTGGGCCGCCCCCTGGCCAGCCTGCTCATCAAGCGCGACGCCACCATCACCGTCTGCCACACCAAGACCGTGGATCTGGCCGGCGAGTGCAAGCGCGGCGAGATCGTGGTGGCCGCCGCCGGCTTCGCCGGCCTAGTCACCAAGGACATGATCTCCCCCGGTACCGTGGTCATCGACGCCGGCATCAACCCCACCCCCGACGGCAAGGGCATCTGCGGCGACGCCACCGCCGACGTGGCCGACGTGGCCAAGGCCGTCACCCCCGTGCCCGGCGGCGTGGGCTCGCTGACCACCACCATCATCATGCAGAACCTGCTCAAAGCCATCAAACTCCAGGGCCAGGCCTAAGGCCTTACAGCCCCAGCGAAAGGAGCCTCCCATGGCCGAAGACAAAATCTACAAAATGACCCTGAACGACTTCCTGGCCGTGGCCGCCAGCAACAGCCACACCCCCGGCGGCGGCAACGTCTCCGCCGTGGTGGCCACCCTGGCCGCCTCCATGGTCTGCATGGTGGCCAACCTCACCGTCAGCAACAAGAAATACGCCGACTTCCACGCCCAGGCCCAGACCCAGGCCGACGCCCTCATGGCCATCATCGAAAAACTAAAAGCCCTCACCAACGAGGACATCGCCGCCTTTGACCACTACATGGGCTGCTTCAAACTCCCCAAGGACACCGACGAGCAGAAAAAAGCCCGCGCCGCCGCCCTGGAAGACGCTGCCCAGAAGGCCACCCTGGTCCCCCTGTCCATCTGCGAGCAGTGCCTGGAAATCATGAAACAGGCCGACGAGCTGTCCAAGTACGGCAACAAGATGGCCATCAGCGACGTGGGCGTGGGCGCCATGGTGGGCGAGGCGGCCATGCGCGCCTGCATGCTCAGCGTGGATATCAACCTGCCCAGCATCAAGGACCAGGCCTTCGCCGCCAAGGTCCGCGCCCAGCGCGAACACCTCTTCGTGCAGTGCGAAGAACTCAAGATCCTGGCCCTGGCCCGGGTCAAAGAGAAGATGAGCTAGCGGCGCGCCGCCGCGGCCATAACGTGTCGGCGGCGTGCCGCCGCAGGCATAGCGTGTCGGCCAGGCTGTAGATGGATCGGACGCCGTGGGCTCCCGTTGAGGGCTTGCGGAGAAAAATTCGGGCGGGGATAAACCCCGCCCCTACATGAAGAGAAAGCCTTTTCTTGATGTAGGGGCGGGGTTTATCCCCGCCCGTCTTTGTTTGCAAGGATGGCGGGTTAGGCTTCGCCTGTCCCTCCTTGTCCTTTGGAACAAGGTTTCTCCCCACACTCCTCTCCCGAAACTTGGCGGGATAAATGGCGCGCTCCCTGGCGGCGAAGCCGCCGGGGAGCGCGCCACTTATCCCGTTAACGTTTTTCGGGAGGGGGGTTTGGGGGGAGGACCTTTTTTCAAAAAGGTCATCCCCCCAACTCTTTCACTCTCTTGGCGGCGCCCACAGATCATCCCGTTTTTCGAACCACCAGTCGGTCCAGTCGGTGGTGAGGATGGTTTGGGCCAGTTTTTGGGCGGCGGGGGTGTGCAGGCGTTTCAGGGCGTAATGGATCCAGTGTTTGGCGTAGGGGTTGCCCAGGTCTTGTTGTTCCTTGAGTTCGACCAGGAGGTCGAGCTGGTCGGCGTCGTGGGCCAACATGGCTTCGGGGGTGGCGGCCTGGGCGAACTCGGCGTTGAGGGCGCGGACTTGGCCGGCTATGGGGGCGGGCAGGTCGCGCAGCTGGTGTTCCTGGGCCTTGGCCTCGTTGGCCTGGGCATAGCGTTTGTGTACGTAGTTCAGGTCGTTGGTGCGGGTTTCGGCCAGGTCGTGGTGCAGGAGCATCAGCGCCACGCGGGGCGCGTCCAGGCTGGGGTCCAGGAGGGCCAGGTGGTAGCCGATGAGCGAGGCGCGGAAGCAGTGGTCAGCCACGGACTCGCCGCCGGAGCCCAGGAAGGGGTAGCCGGTGCGGCGCATTTTCTTTAGCATGCCGGCTTCGAAGAGGAAGCGGGCCAGGCCTTCCATGCCCTGGGTCATTTGGCTTGCCTGGCGGCGCAGGGCCGGCAGAGGGTGCGGCTGTCCAGGGTGACGGCGCGGGAGGCCTGCACGGACTCGCCGCAGACGGCGCAGGTGAGGCTGGGCTCGATGCGGGCCTCCTCGGGGGGGCTGGGCAGGATTTCCTGGACCTTGAGCAGGTCCTGGTCAGGGGCGGTGAGCAGGGTTTCTATGAACTTGTCGCGGTCCACGGAGCCGTCGGGGCGCTTGACCTTGAGGCGGTCGCCGATGAAGGCCACGCGCACGGCGCGGTTGTTGAGGCGGTCGGTCACGGTGAAGACCTGTTTGCCGTGGTCCAGCCACTTTAGGTTGCCCTTGCCAAAGGTGGTGGAGAGGAGAACTTGGAAGGCGTCCACCGAGCAGGAGTTGTTCTCCACCTCGGCCACCAGTTCCTCGTCCTGGCTGGGGGTGGTCAGCCCCAGGGCGGTGCGGGCGGCCTTGGCGGCGCGGTAGCCTATGAGCAGGCCTGGGCAGAGGTGGCCGTGGAAGGCGATGGCCCGCTGGAGGTCTTCGGGCAGTTGGAGATCAGGCATGGGCGGCTCCTGTCTGGGGTATGTTAAAAGAGCATAGCGG
>CAZLSD010000276.1:0-1671 GCA_964561775.1 uncultured Desulfarculus sp.
TATGGGTGGTGGTCCCCATGCTGGGATGACGCGGGGATTCGGGCTGGCTGTGGGTTGGCCGGGGTTGGGTGCTGGCGGCCGGCTTGGGAGGCTCGCTTTGCCGCTGGGGCTTTTGGGGCGTGCTGGGAGCGGGGCGCGGCTGGGTGGTGGTTGATGAAGAAGGCGAGGACTTGGGAGGGGGAGTGCTCTTCTGCATCAGGTTGATTTCTTCCTTGTCCGAGGCCCCGGCCAGGCCCAAGGGGGCGGCCAGCCACAGCAGCAGGGCAAAGAGGGAGAACCAGGCAACCCCTCTTGATCTGGACATGACACGCTCCTTTTGGCCGGTGATTCGTTTTGGTAAAGGGCCTTGGCCAGGGCCGATGTTATCAAGTTAAGCACTGGCCGGGGGCGGCGTCAACGGCAGGGCGGGCAGAGGCCAGCCATAACCAAATATGGTATAGAAGTCTTGCCAGGCCGCCCAGGTCTGGGGTATGTTAGCTGCGATTTCCTTTCTCAGCGCCAAGACCCTGAACCCGTCCCCGGGGGTGAATCCATGGAACTTACCGTGCGCAAGGAAGACCTGGCCAAGGGCCTGGCCCGCTCCCAGTCGGTGGTGGAGCGGCGCACCTCGCTGCCCATTCTTTCCAACGTGATGCTTAACGCCCAGGACGAGCGGCTGACCATAACCGCCACCGACCTGGAGACCACTTTCCTGGGGGTGTATCCGGCCAGGGTGAGCAAACCCGGCCAGACCACGGTGCCGGCGCGCAAGCTCTATGAGATCGCCAAGGAGATGCCGGGCGAGGAGGTGTATCTCAAGGAGAAGGAGAACAACTACCTGCACATCAGCGCCGGGCGGGCCACCTTCGACCTGGTGGGCATGGCGGCGGCCGACTATCCCACCCCGCCCGAGGCCTCGGGCCTGCCCCAGCTAAGCCTGCCTGGCCAGACCCTGGCCGAGATGATCGAGAAGACCATCTTTTCCATCTCCCAGGAGGACACCCGCTTCAACCTGGCTGGTCTGTATGTGCAGAAGCGCAAGAAGGACGATGGCCACCGTCTGCGCTTCGTCTCCACCGATGGCCACCGTCTATCGCTGGTAGACAAGGAACTGCCCGGCCTGGGGGCCTTCGCCCTGGAGCAGGGGGTCATCATTCCGCGCAAGGGCGTGGTGGAGCTGCGCAAGCTGGCCGAGGAGCCGGGCGAGCTTTCTTTGAGCCTAAACCAGAAGATGGCGGTGGTGACCAAGGACGAGATGAAGCTGATCCTGCGCATGCAGGAAGGCTCCTTCCCGGACTATGACGCGGTGATCCCCAAGGCCACCCGGCGCAAGGCGGTGGTGAACCGGCAGAGCTTCGGCGAGGTGCTGCGCCGCGTCTCCTTGATCGCCAGCGACCGCTTCCAGGGGGTGCGCCTGGACTTCAAGGAGGGCCTGCTGGAGATAGTCAGCCAGAACCCGGACTTGGGCGAGGCGCGCGAGGCCTTGGAGATGGACTACTCCGGCGAGGCCTTTGGGGTGGGTTTCAACGCCCGCTACTTCCTGGATTTGTGCGGGGCCATGCGCTCGGAGGAGATTTCGCTTTCCTTCGTGGACGAGCAGAACCCCTGCCTAATCAAGGGCGAGGGCGACCCGGGCTTCCTTAGCGTGATCATGCCCATGAGGCTGTAGAAAAGAGCGGGCGGGGATGAACC
>CAZLSD010000276.1:1771-4616 GCA_964561775.1 uncultured Desulfarculus sp.
AACCCTTCCCCTACGAAGAAAAAATACGTTTGAAATAGAATTGGAATTATCCCCCGGGCTGTTCTTCGAAAAGGTCCAAATAGGGCCGGTAGACATAGAGACGATGGCGCTTACCTGGAAATGCTTGCTCAAGAAGGCCGGCCTCCTGCGCGGAATAAACCAGTTTGCGTGCGGTGGGATAGCTACGATGGAGGAAATCTGCCAGCATGTTGATGGAAAAAACCGGGACTTTATACATATATTCCAGCATGGCTGGCCACCCGACTTGAGCGCCCAACAGGCCCAAGTGTTTCTCACGTAGACGCATTATGCCGCTGGCGGTTTGGCTGGCTTGTTCGGCGACCTGTTTCACCCCGGTCAGGAAGAAAAACAGCCACCCTTCCCAATCACCATCATCGCGGGTTGCTTGTAGTTTTTCGTAGTATTCCTGGCGATGCTGTTTGAAGTACAGAGAGAGGTAAAGCAAAGGCCGCCGCAGCACTCCCCACCAGCAGAGAAGGAAGGTGATGAGAAGGCGACCCATTCTGCCGTTGCCATCCAGAAAAGGATGTATGGTTTCGAACTGGGCATGGGCAAAGCCTGCCTTCACCAGGCGCGGCATGGGCTCGGACTCGTCGTGGAGGAACTTCTCCAGTTTGTCCAAAGAGGGCATGACTTCGCTTGGAGGAGGAGGGACAAACAGGGCGGAATCCATGCTGGTGCCTTGGGTTCCGACCCAGTTCTGAATGCGCCTGAACTCACCGGGATCTCGTTTGGAGCCTCGCACGCCTTCCAACAGGATTTGGTGTATTTCCTTGAGCAGGCGTAGACAGAGAGGTATTTCTTGCAAGCGCGTCAGACCATGGTTCATGGCCTTGACATAGTTCACCACTTCGGCGGCTTCCCAATTTTTGCCTATGTGAGCGGCGGTAGCCTGGTATTTTAGCAGATCGTCCAGGGAGCACTGAGTGCCCTCGATTTGGGAGGAGAGTAAGGCCTCCTTTTGGACGTACATGGCTACAAACAAATCAGGGTTGGGCAAGAGTTGGGTGGCGGCGTCCAGGCGGCCCAAGGCTTGGTCCGCTTGGGAAAGCGCCAAGAGCAGGCTGCTACTCCAGCTCAGCGGTGGATCAGGGGGCAAGGGTTTAGGCAGGAAGGCTCGTTGCCCTCCAAGGGTCGTATAGGTTCCTGCCCTGCCCTGCGTGTCTGACATGAGGGTCGGCCATCCAAGTTAAGTAAATTTATCTTAGAGCTTGACGCGCTTGTCTTATTTAACATATTGGCCAAAAATTTCAATATGGCTATCAATGATGTCTGGCTTAGGCTCGTTTGTAGAGTCGCCGAATCACACATTAAAGAAAACGGCCGTTCTGTTTAACAAGAACAGCTCACCCGCCTCATATCAAAAAAAGCTTAAACATGGGCGTGCCGCTGGGCTGTGGGATTGGCTTTTTGCCCGCTTCATTGGCGGTGGAAGACGAAGCGTCGCATGGAGACGCCTTGGATGAGGCCTAAGGCGGACATGGTGGAGATTAGGGAGGAGCCTCCGTAGGAGATGAAGGGGAGGGGGATGCCCACCACGGGGAACATGCCGATGACCATGCCGATGTTGATGAAGGTGGGCCAGAAGATGCAGGCGGTGGCTCCCACCACGATGAGCATTCCCATGCGGTCCTTGGCGCGCAGGGCGTGCATGAGTCCGCGGTAGACCACGGCGGCCAGCAGGATGATGACGATGACGCAGCCGATGAAGCCCCATTCCTCGCTGAGCACGCTGAAGGCGAAGTCGGTGTGCTGTTCGGGCAGGAAGTTGAGCTGGGACTGGGTGCCGGCCATGAAGCCCTTGCCATGGAACTGTCCCGAGCCCACGGCGATCTTGGACTGGATGAGGTGATAGGCCGAGCCCAGGGGGTCGGCCTCGGGGTCCAGGAAGCTGAAGATGCGTTTTTTCTGGTAGTCCTTGAGGAACTGCCAGAGCAGGGGCATGGCCCCCAGGATGCCGCTGACGGCCAAGGTGAGGGAGAACAGCTTTACCCCGTTGATGAGGATTATGGTGGCTCCCACGGCCAGGACCATGAGGGCGGTGCCCAGGTCGGGCTGCTTGAGCACCAGGAGGGCGGGCAGGGCGGTGAGGGCCAGGGGGAAGATGAGCTGGCGCAGCTTGTAGGGCTCGTTCTGGTCGCGGCGGTGGAAATAGTGGGAGAGCACCAGTATGACGGCCAGGCGGGCCAGCTCGGAGGGCTGCATGTTCAAGGGGCCCAGGGAGAGCCAGCGCTGGGCCCCGGAGACCACCCGGCCAAAGAGCAGCACGGCGATCAGGGAGAGCACCACCAGTATGTAGAAGGGATAGGCCACGGCGGCCAGGCGCTGATAGCCCACCATGCCCACTCCGGCCATGGCCAAGAGGCCCAGGCCGAACCAGTAGAGCTGCTTCAGCCAGATGGGGGTGCCGGTGGATTCGAAGCTGCTGGCCGCGCTATAGAGATTGAGCGCTCCGCAGCAGGCCAAGGCTATCAAGAGCGCCACCATCAGCCAGTCGAAGTTGGTGACCAGGCGGCGGTCGATCATGGTCTGCCTCCCCTGGCCGCGGGGCTATCGTCCAGGCGCGGCTTGGTTTTTTTCTTTTTCTTCTCGGCCTGGCTCTGGGGCTTGGGGGGGGAGAAGGGTTTGTCTTTCTTTTCTTGGACGGCCTGGGCCGTGGTCTCGGGATGGGGTTTGGCCGGAGACGCGGCCTGCGGCGGCGTGGCCGGGGCAGGCGATCCGGGCTTGGGTTTGCCCGGGGCGGCGGCCGGGGCGTTAGGCGCGTTTTTGGCCTTGGCGGCTGCTGCTGCTGTGCCAGGTGTTGGCAGGCTGCCTGGGCCGGTGT
>CAZLSD010000277.1:0-4539 GCA_964561775.1 uncultured Desulfarculus sp.
CAGGTGGGTGAAGGCTCCTGGCCAGGGGTCGGCCCCGCGCACCAGCCAGTCCAGGACCTGGGCCGGGCGGTTAAAGTCCACCAGGCCCTCGGACTTGGCCAGCAGGGGGGCATAGGAGGCCTGGCCGTGTTTCTGGGGCGTGCGGGGGGCCTTGCCTTGGGCCAGGAGCTCCAGGGTGCGGCTGACGAGCACCGCGCCTTGGGAGGCCAGGCGGCCGGCCAGGGTGAGGGCGGTGTCCTGGGGCAGAATGGGGGTGGTTTCTTGCAGGCAGATGTCGCCGGTGTCCACGCCCGCGTCCATGTACATGGTGGTGACGCCGGTTTGTTTAAGGCCCTGCATGATGGCCCGGCTGATGGGGGCGGCTCCGCGCAGGGCGGGCAGCAGGGAGGTGTGCACGTTGAGCGCGCCCAGGCGGGGGATGTCCAGGACGGCCTGGGGCAGTATCTGGCCGAAGGCCATGACCACCAGGGCGTCGGGCTTGAGCTGGGCCAGGGGTTCGGCCAGTTCGCGGGCGCGCTGGGGCTGCCAGAGCGGCAGGTTCATCTGGTCGGCCAGTTGGGCCACGGCGCAGCGCGAGAGCTTTTGCCCCCGTCCGGCGGGGCGGTCGGGCTGGGTGGCCACGGCGGCGATTTGGTGGCCGGCGGCGTGCAGGGCCTTTAGGGCCGGGCAGGCTATCTCGGGCGTGCCCAGGTATATGAGGCGCAAAACGGGGTCTACTCGGCCTTGCGCAACTGCTTGGCGCGGCGCTTCTTGTAGAGTGCCCGTTTGAGCGGGCTGATGTGGTCCAAAAATAGCCTCCCGTCCAGGTGGTCCAGTTCGTGTTGCAGGCAGATGGCCAACAGCCCCTGGGCGTCCAGGGTGATGGGGCGGCCATCGCGGTCCATGGCCTGGACCACCACGTGGGCGGCGCGGGTCACGTCGGCCACCAGGTCGGGCACGGAGAGGCAGCCCTCCTCGTAGACCGTCTCGCCCTCGCTGGCCACGATGACCGGGTTGAAAAGGAACATGGGGTTGCCGCGGGCCTCGTCCTTGGCCACGTCTATGACCACCAGGCGCTGCTGGCTGCCCACCTGGGGCGCGGCCAGGCCTATGCCCGGGGCCGCGTACATGGTCTCGGCCATGGCCTCGGCCAGCTCGATCAAGGGCCGGTCCACCTCCTCCACCGGGCGGCAGACCCTGGCCAGGATGGGATCGGGATATTTCAGTATGGGCAGGATGGGCATATGTCCCACGTAAAAATTTGAGGTTATTAGTGGAATTATAGTACCGCGCCCTCCAGGGTCAACCCCGCGCTTCCCCCGCTAGGAACCGTTTTCCTTGCTCTGGGCGCGTCTCTTGAAACCGCCCGCCAGGTAGAAATAGAGGCCGGGCAGGGCCGCCGCCAGGGAGGAGACGTTGGTGGCCAGGCCCAGCAGGAAGGCCTCGCTGGCCCCCAGTCCCACCAGGGCGAAGAAGAAGACGAAAAGCCCCTCCACCACCCCGAAGCCGGAGAACCAGATGGGCAGCCGGGCCAGGGCTATGGCCACCGGGGTGGCGGCGGCGGCGGCCAAGAGGCTCAGCTCTATGCCCAGGGCGCGGGCGGCCAGCCAGTTGGCCAGCACCGGGCTGGCCTGCTCCAGGAAGGAGAGCAGCAGAAACAGCCCCAGGGCCAGGGGGTGTTGGCGGTATTGGTGATAGGCGGCCATGAACTTGCCCAGCCAGCCGGCCAGGCGTCCCTTGGCGGCCAGCCAGACTTCCAGGCGCTCCACCAGGCGGCCCGAGCTGGAACTCAAGGAGAGCAGGAGCGCGGCCACCGTGCCCCCGGCCAGGGCCAGGGTCAAGAGCACGGTCCAGGAAAGCTCCTTGGCCGCGCCCTGGACCGCCAGGCCGGTCAAGAGCTCCAGGGCCAGCAGGGCGGCCAGGGCCGAGGCCACCAGGCCCAGGGCCCGCTCCATCACCACGCTGGCCGCCACCACCTCCGAGGGCCGCTCTGGAGAGCTGACCACGCCCACGCGCAGGGCGTCGGCCCCCAGGGTGGTGGGCATGAAGGAGCCGGCGAAGGTGCCCATGTAATAGGCGCGCAGGGCCTGGCCCTGGCCCAGGCGCAGGCCCCGGCAATTGAGCAGCAGGGTCCATTTGTAGCTCATGAGCAGGCGGTCGCCGGTGAGCCATATCAGCAGCAGGCCAAGATAGAGGGGGTCGGCGGAGCGCAGGTAGGCCCAGGTGGTTTCAAGGTCCACCAGGAAGAAGAGCAGGATGAAGAGCAGGCCCAGGGAGAGCCCCACGCGCCACCACACGATACGCCCACCTTCCTTGCCAGGGGACAAGCCGCCAGGGTTCCGCCGTCTTGGAACCTACCGCACCCCTGGAGCCGGGTCAAGGAACCCCCCGCGGCCGAGGCCGCTTTTGCTTGCCCTGGCGGTTGTTCTTTGCCATGCTGCCAGACATGCGCCGTCTGTTCTCCCACCCCAGCCCCTATCCGCCGCCCCAGGCTGGCCGCTCCCCGGCCCAGGCCTGGGTCTGGGCCGTCCTGATCCTGGCCGGCCTGGGCCTGCGCCTGGTCTTCATGGATATCAGCCTGGAGCGTCTGCCGGTCTCCAGCGACGAGGCCATGGTGGTCTTGCAGGCCAAGCAGATCGCCCGGGGGGAGAGGCCGCTTCTGTTCCTGGCCCAGCCCTACCAATTCCCCTTGGGGGCCTATCTGCAAGCCCCCCTGGTGGACCAGTTGCCCCGCGACGCATGGGGCGCGCGCGGGCCTGGCTTTGTCCTGGGCCTGATCAGCTTCTTGGGCCTGTGCCTGGCCATCCGTGGCCTGGCCCCGCCGGGAGCGGCCTGGCCGGCCCTGCTCATGGCGGTCTTCCCCCCGGCCTACCTGCTCATGTTCCAGGCCGGCTATCTGGTGCCCCAGTACGACTACATGCTGGCCCTCTGGAGCCTGTCGGCCTGGCTGGCCCTGTCCCTGGCCGGGGACCAGCCCCGGCGGGCCTGGGGGCGCTGCGCCCTGCTGGGGCTGCTGGGCGGGCTGGCGATCTCGGCGCACCTGCTGGCGCTTTCTCTGCTGGCCCCTTTGCTGCTGGCCGTTTGCCTGGCCGCCGGAGCGCGCCGCCTGCTGGGGCGTGGCCTGGCCCTGGGGCTGGGCTTGGCCACGGGGCTGCTGCCCTTCCTGGCGGCCAGGATGCTATATCCCCAAGCGGGCGAACTCATGGACGCCCGCCTGCCCTGGGGCAAGGCCCTAAGCCTGGAGCGCCTGGAGATGCTGTACCGGGGCATGGCCGGGGCGCTGGGGGCCTTGACCTGCACCTTCCCCGATTTCGACCAGAGCCTGGAGCCCTGGCCCTGGCTGACGCCGATCCTGCCCGGGGTGTTCCTGGCGCTGCTGGCGGCGGCGGGCCTGGCCGGCCTGTGGCGGCTGGGCCGCCGGCCCCGGAGCGACGGCTTTGCCCAGGCGGCCCCGCGCCTGGCCGCCGCCCCGGGGCTGGCCCTGGCCTGCGCGCCCTGGCTGGGCATGCTCATGTTCCTGCTGGCCGAGCGGGCCAACTCCGGCCAGTTCCGCTATCTGCTCATCCTGCCCTGGGCCCTGCCCCTGCTGCTGGCCCAGCTGCTGGCCCTGGCCGGTCCCTGGACGCGGCGGGGCTTGGGCCTGCTGGCGGTAATGCTGGCGGCGTTCAACCTCTTCATGGGGATTCAGCTCATGCAGACCTGGCGGCAGCCGGGTTTCGCCGCCAAGCACGCCGAGATGCCCGACCTGGCTCCCGCCCTGGCCTATCTGCGCAGCCAGGAGATAACCCGCTGCTTCGCCTCCTACTGGAGCGCCTACCGCATCGGCTTCCTCACCGACGAGGCCGTCATCGCCAGCCAGCCGATCAACGAGCGCTTCCCCACCTGGCCCACTCCCTATCGCGATCAGGTGGTGGGCGACCCCCGCGCGGCCTACGTGCTCACCTTCCCCGATTCCCTGGATTACCAGCGCTTCGAGGAGATGCTGGAGAAGCGCGGCGTCCTCTGCCAGCGCCGGGA
The DNA here is from genome assembly GCA_964561775.1 of uncultured Desulfarculus sp. Classification (GTDB taxonomy): domain Bacteria; phylum Desulfobacterota; class Desulfarculia; order Desulfarculales; family Desulfarculaceae; genus JACRDC01. The sequence goes on from CAZLSD010000277.1 coordinate 3,997, forward strand.
GACGGGGGCCTACCGCATCTACCACCAGTTCCGCGACCCGCGCCAGGAAGGGGAGCGCCGCATCGCGCCGGAGCGCCTGCGCGTCGCCTCCAGCCACGCCAAGGAAAGGGCCGCGCGCCTGGGCGACGGCGACCCCCACAGCAAATGGGCCAGCGGGGCGGGACAGGCCAAGGGCATGTGGCTGGAGGTAAGCCTGGACGCCCCGGTCAACCTCTCGCGCCTGGTCATCCACTACGGCGATTATCCCCATGACCAGGCCCCGGCCCTGGACCTGCACTACCGCCGGGAGGGGGAATGGCTGCCCCTGCTGCAGGACGTGCCGGCCGGCCTGGACCCCTTTGACCTGCTGGCCCAGGTGCCGGTCTTCGGGGACAAGCTGCGCACCCTGCGTTTCGCCCCCGTGCTGGCCGACGGCCTGCGCCTGGAGCTGGACACCCCCCGCGCCGGGCGGCAATGGACCCTGGGCGAGCTGGAGCTGTATGAGCGGGACGCCCCGCCCGCCCCGCCCCCGGCGGGCGCTTCACGCCCGCCGGGTCGGGCGCT
>CAZLSD010000278.1:0-751 GCA_964561775.1 uncultured Desulfarculus sp.
GCCCAACGACCTGCTGGTCAAGCTTAACGTGCACGACCTGAAGGTCCGTGACATTGTGATGCCTCCAATCTACAATGTGGGCGAGCAGTCAGGCATCCACATTAGGAAGGTAGTCTTCACCATCGGCTGGCTGCTGGTGAAACTTTTCTTCTGGCGTCTATGGCAGAAGTACGTCATCCGCGATTTCCACCCCCTAGTCTTTTTGTACTTGCTGGGTTTCGTTCTATTATTAATTAATCTTGGGCTCTTGGTACGCTTATGCGCCCTATGGTTCCTAAACGGACAGATACCGGAGATAACGGCCCTGGCTTGGATGTTCTCCGGAAGCGTGGGCTTACAATCTGTGTTTTTCGCCATGTGGCTGGACATGGAAAAAAATCGCGACCTCAAGTGAGGCCCGTCATCACTCCTCACGCTTCATCCGAACATTCCCCGGCTCTGGGGAAGGGTGCAAACAGACCGGACTTCGCTCCATGGCTTTTAGGATGACTAGCGCTCCTTACTATGCCTTCACAATCCGCCATGCTTGGCAATTGGCGCGTCACGCCGCCACGCGTCGTATCATGGACCTCTCGTTGCATGCCGGTTGAAACGATTGCCATGGGCGTCGAGCACGTATATTCCGAAAATCCCCAAGTGGCCAAACGCAACATCGCGGCTTTGCACGAGGCTGGACTGAACATCCATGGAAAGAAGGTTCTTGATCTGGGCTGTGGCACCGGTTCCTACGCAGCGCTGTTGTCCCAAGCCG
>CAZLSD010000278.1:761-4538 GCA_964561775.1 uncultured Desulfarculus sp.
AGCCGGGGCGGCCAGGGTGCTGGGGGTGGACAAGGAACTGAGCAACATTGAACTGGCCCGCCGGCTCCACGCGACCTGCGGCCTTGAATACCTTTGCGCCGACCTGGAGACCTGGCCCGACTGGGGACGCTTCGACTTGGTCTTCTTGAGGGGGACCATATATTACCTGAGCGCACCACCCGCCCAAACCCTGGCCCGCCTGCGGGAGTGCCTGGAACCTGACGGCCAACTCTTCCTGACCTTCATAGATGCCAGTTACCGCGCCAAGCTGCTCAACTTCGTCAAGACCCTGGCCGCTGCTCTACCCCACGCCCTACACTCCCCCGTGCGCGGCCTGCTCTCGCGCCTATATCTGGCCCTTGTCCATCTGAGCGGCGACTCACCCACCACTCTGGAGGAGGTACGGGGCAAGATGAGCACCCTGTTCTTCCCATTGCTGCATCTGGTGAGCGAAAAGGAGGCCAGGGAAATGCTTGAGAGGCAGGGCTTCGCCGTGCTGGCGGTCCTGCGCGGCCAAGGACAGCACCAGAGCCTGAGCGACGAGTATGGAATCCTGGCCCGGCTGGAAGATCAGCGATCCTAAAGCGGCCCGCTTTGTTCCGGGGTGGGATAAAGCAGATCCAGTTCGTCCAGGGCCAGGACGCGGCCGCCCGCCTGCCTGGTCATCCCCACCAAGTCCTGATAAAGCTCGCGGTACTCCGGGATGCAAGAGATCATGCGCTGGTGGAAGTTGATCGCCGCGAAGCCGCCCTTTTCCCGCATCAACTCCACCAGGCCGGCCAGTTCGCGCCGTACCTCACCCGGCGCAGCCGGCCGGAAATAGAGCGGCACCGCGTCCATGAAAATCATGGGCACAACCACCAGCCCGGGATCGTCTCCATCTGGAGCCACGGCATAAAAAGGGCGCACGGTACCGCAATAAAGACCGTTGTCATAGACGTAGCCGCAGGTGCTGTCCACCAGCATGCCGCAGGCATGGGCCCCGTCCAGGCTGGTTTCGCGCTTGAGGTGCAAGAAGTGCTGCCTAGAGGCTCGGCAAGGCAAGCCAGCGGCCATCTCCAAAGCGCGCTTTTCCGCAGCCAGCAACTCGGGCCGCTCCGCGCTCAGGAAACTGCCGTGCAACCCCACTTGGGCACCGCTTTGGCGGATGTCTTCCAGTGCCCGCCCAAGCTCCGCCCATTGCAGATCATAGTTGGGATTGAGCCCGGCCAGCCGCTGCCAGCGGCTTAGTCCGTTGTGCCCGGGCAGGCGGGCAAATAGAAAGAAGACCGGGCGAAATGCCTTGGCGCGGGCGATGGCCAGAATATGAGCGAAGCCGTAATAGTCCACCCTTCCGCTGAGGAAACGGGCAGCCATGCCCAAAAAGAAATCGGTCGCGCCGGGGCGTCCCCTGGAGCGCAGGGCGTTCATGGCAAACACCAGCCCGCTTTTAAGCGTGGCCAGAGCGGAGCTGCCCACCACGTCCACATCGTGGGTGAGGGCCAGGGCAAAGCCACCACTGGACGAGGGCGGGTCCGTGCCCATCGCACGGCACAGGCCGGCTTCCAGTTCCATGGCCAACTGGTCGGCCCGCAGGCTCTTGCCTTGCCCGCCCTCAGCGATGGATTTGTTGGGCAGCCAGCCTTGGCCTTCAAGATAGGGAGCGTAGCAGGACCACAGGGCGTCGAGATGGTCCCTCACCCAGGCTAGGTCTATTGAGGCGCTGTGCTCCGATCCCGCCGCGCCAGGCGCGAAAGGACCGGCTTCATCCAAAACGAGAAGGATTTTTAGGAAATGGAACCGGTTGAGTGTGGCAAGCAGGCGAGGATCTACCTGCGGCCAAAGGCGCAGCCGCACCCTCATCCGCAGGGCGGGGTCCGGAAAATGGCCGTTCATGCCAGGGTTGCCCGTGGGGTCAGGACCGGGGGCCGGGTTCGCGCCGACGGCGGTCCCTGGTCAGGATATGCTGGTTCAACCGGTAGACCTCGTCGAAGTAGAATTTGTTCTGCATAACCAAAAGCGCCATGATGAAGATCAGCAGCCCAATGATGAGCAGCCCCCCGCTGATGAAGAAGCTGTAGGACCAGGCGCTGAAGACATCCTCCAGGCCGTGGGATATGGCCCAGCGGATGCTGTCGCCGTCGGCCAGCCGTCGACCCATGGCTTCTATGAAGTTGATACCTATCCAGGCGGCCATGTAAAGGCCGGGCAGCACCAGGATCGAGGCCAGGATGAACAGGGCGAAGGACGGCCGCGAAAGCCAGCCCATCTTAAGGTAGATGGCCGAGGAATGCAGGATGCGCATCTTGGAGGTGCGCTTGGGCTTACCTTGGGGGGGCTGTTCCGGCCAGACCAAGGCCGCCGGAATCTCGCAAACCTTGAAGCCCAGCAGGGAGGCCTTCATCAGCACCTCCAACTGCAGCTCCATGCCATCGGAGGTGAGGAACAGCGAGTCGAGCACCTCGCGGCGATAAGCGCGCACCACGCAGGAGATGACCGCTATATCGTACTGGCTCATGCGTGCCAAGTAGCGGTTGGCCGCCTTGCTGAGGATAAGGCGGCACCAGGGCACGTTGCGCACCTCCCCTCCCTTCATATAGGCCGAGGCCAGGGCGATCTCCACTCGTTCCCGGAGCAGGGCGTCGTAGAGCAGCCAGATGAACTCCGGTCCGTAGCTAAGGTCGGCGTCCAGGGTGACCACGAAAGCGCCCCGGCAGACCTCGAAGCCGGTGCGCAAGGCCCGGCCCTGGCCAAAGTTGCGGCGGTGATGCAGGGCCACCAGGCGACCGTCATCGCCGGAGGCCTGGTCTATGATGGCTCCGGTCTCGTCGCGGCTGCCGTCGTTGACCAGCACCAGCTCCCACCCGCCGGGCCCGCGCTCCTCCAGGGTGGCCACAATGCGCCTGATGTTCTCAGCGATCACCGGCTCTTCATTGTAGGCCGCCACCACCACCGAAAGGTTGACCTCGGCCTGGGGCTTCCAGCAGGAGGGGTCTGGATTAACTTGGGACATACGCCGGTTCTCCGCGTCAAAACTGGGTTGCCGCCCGACCTAGGCTGGCCCCGCTTGGCTCAACCATAATGAAGCCCGCCACGATATTCAAGCCCCGGGATCCTGTTCACCATTTGCCGCGCCTTTGAGCCCCGGATAGAGCAGGCCGCCGGGCAAGGAGGCCAGAAGGCGCCACAACTGCAACAGGGTCACCATGTCGGCACCCAGGCTGTGCCCCGCCCCGGGAATCCAGGCATACAGGGCGGCGGCGGTCAACTGCCCCACGCCCACTCCCGCTGGCACGATGGGCACCGCCATGGACAGGACCACGAAAGGAATGGTGAACAGATGCTCCAGCAAGCTCACCCCGTACTCGTCCAGGGCCATGGCGAAAAACAGGAAGCTCAGCCCCACCAGGGGGGGAATGGCCACCGCCACCAGCAGGGCACGCAGGAAGTGTCCGCTGCCGGTCTTCAGCCGGCGCGTGGCCTGCCAAATCCCGCCCAGGACGGCCGGCACGCCGGGGCGCTCCAGCCAAGCCGCGATGCGCCTGCCTCCCGACGGGCCACCCCAAAAAAGCGCAACCAGGGACAGACACAAAACAGCGCAACCCAGAAACACCAGCTTGGCCAGGAAAAAGAGCCCCGGGTTTGCGGTCACCCTCTCCCAATTGAGCAGGGTGGCGGCCAGGGCCAGAGGAGCGATGCCCACCAGGCCCAGAAAACGGTCCAACAGAACGCTGAGGATGAGCCCGGCCTGTGCGCCCGGTTCGCGACGGCAGGAGTAGTAGGCCTTGATGATATCCC
>CAZLSD010000279.1:0-4515 GCA_964561775.1 uncultured Desulfarculus sp.
GGAGGACGTGGCCGCCGAGGACAAGGCCATCGCCGAGTGCAAGAAGGCGCTGAAGAAGTAGACGCGCCCCGACAAAGCCTGCTGGCCGCCGCTCCGGAGGGGACTCCGGGGCGGCGGCTTCTTTGGGGGGACGCGCCGCCGCCGGCTGTCACGCCGCTTGCACGGGCGGCAATGGTGGCCGGTTTTTTTCCGCGCAAGCGCCGCGCCAGCCGGCGGCCTGGTTATTCCCTCCGTTGCTCCCTGTCCCGCGCGCGGGTTTTGCCTTATCATTTATGGATGTAGCCTACATACCTGCCGCCCCGTCCAAGGGACCCTTCTTCCGGAAAGGAGCCAGGCGAGAAATGCTGAATCCCAAGATTGAAAAGGCCTTCAACGAGCAGATCAACGCCGAGACCTACTCGGCCTATCTTTACTTGTCCATGGCGGCCTGGCTGGACGCCCAGCAGCTTGGCGGCATGGCCCACTGGATGAAGGTCCAGGCCCAGGAGGAACTGACCCATTCCTTGCGTTTCTATAGCTACGTAAACGATCGCGGGGGCAAGGTCGTGTTGAAGGCCATCGCGGCGCCGGAGACCAAATGGGACTCTCCCCTGGCGCTTTTCCAGGCCGTGCTCAAGCACGAGAACCACGTGACCAGCCTGATCAACAAGCTGGTGGCCCTGGCGCGCAAGGAGAACGACTACGCCAGCGACAATTTCCTGCAATGGTTCGTCAAGGAGCAGGTGGAGGAGGAGGCCAGCGCCGAGGCGGTAATCGGCAAGCTCAACCTGATCAGCCAGACCCAGGGCGGGCTGTTCATGCTGGACAAGGATCTGGGCGCGCGGGTGTTCACCATGCCCTTGGACCTGACCATCTAGCGCCAATGCGCGGGCCGGGCCTTGCCCGTCTCACGGAATCCGCTCCCTGGCCAAGCCTTGGCCAGGGAGCGGAAACACGCCGGGGCAAAGGTTAAATTTGCGTAAAGGTTGAATACTTGTTCATGATGTTCTGCTATCATGCTTGGTTGACAACCTAGGATTCAACTAGGGGCTATGGGGGGCATGGCCCGTGATATCGGCTGGACTGCCGGCAGGCGGCTGTTTGCGTCACTTAAGGGAGGCGCGGCAACTGGCTGTTCAAGGAGTATGCCCGTCCCATGGCCGTTCCCTGGTCGGTCAGGCGCTTGTTTTCATCACTGGCTCTACTGGCATTGCTGCTGGTCTGGCTTTTGCCGCCCGTTTTGGCAGCAGAAGACGAATCCCGCCCCCAGCAAACCATCATCGCCGCCATTCCCGTGGATTTTCCCCCTCTGTACTCCCTGGATCCCAAGAGCAAGAAACCCGTGGGCCTGGCCGTGGATGTCACGGATGCCCTGGCCAGGCGCGCGGGTCTTAAGGTGGAGTACCGGATCGCCAAGCCATGGGACGAAATCGAGTCCCTGGTCTTGTCCGGTCAAGCCCAGGTCGCGCCTTTTCGAGTAATCAACGACAGGACAAGCCGGGTTTTCATCTTCACCCGCCAACTGGACATCTCCCCCGTCAACTTCATCGTGCGGCGGGACGGTTCCGGCGCCTCGGCTCCGGCGCCGGGGGCCAAGGTCGGTCTGATAAAGAGCAGCACGGCCTATGAACTGCTCAAGGACAAAAGCGGGCTGACCCTGGTCCAGTACGACGACAGCAAGCGCATGCTGTTTGACTTGCTGGCCGGGCAACTGGACTGCGTGCTAACCGTCAGCGAGAACTTCACGCATCTGGCCCGCGAGGCCGGCCTGGCCGAACGCCTGCAGGTCATCGAGCCGCCGGTGCAGGCCTTCAGCCGGGGCATGGCCCTGGCCCCGGGGCAGGAAGAGTTGCGCGACCGCCTGGACCAGGCCATAGCCGAGTTCGCGGGAACCCCTGAATCGCAGGAGATATACCAGCGCTGGAGCAAGGCCGGCGCGGCCCGCGACAACACCCGGCAGGTGGTGCTCCTGCTGGCCACGTTTCTGGGGCTGGCTTTGGCTGGCCTGCTCTTGTGGCACTATTTGTCGCTGCGCCAGGTCAACCGCCGCCTGACCGACAGCCAGGCCTTTTTGCAGCGCCTCATGGACACGGTGCCCCTGCCCATCTTCTATAAGGATGCCGCCCTGCGCTATCTGGGCTGCAACCGGGCCTACGAGACGCTTTTGGGGGCCAGACGCGAGGAACTGGTGGGCAAGACGGTCTTCGACCTGTGGCCAGCCGAGCAAGCCGAGATATATCAAGGGGCCGACTTGCGTCTGCTGGCCAGCCAGGACAGCCAGGTTCTGGAAACCGCCTTCACCACCCGCGATGGCCGGCGGCGGGAGGTGAGGTTTCACAAGGCCTGTTTCAAGGACCAGCACGGCCAGGCGCAGGGCATCCTGGGCGTGGCCGAGGACGTGACCGAGAGCCGGCAAAACGAGCGCGCCCTCAAGGAGAGCGAGGCGCGCTACCGCGCCCTGGTGGAGGACAGCGACGACGGCATCTTCTTGCAGCGGGGCAACCGCATCGTCTTTCACAACATAAGCCTCTCGCGCATGCTGGGCTACGGGCCGGGGGAACTGGAGGGGCAAGAGCACTGGGTGGCGTACTACGGGCAATACCAGCAGCTCACGCGGGAGCGGGCCCAGGCCCGTCTGCGCGGCCAGCAGGCGCCCGACCGTTACGAGGTGCTGGCCCAGCGCAAGGACGGGTCGGTATTCCCCGCCGAACTGACGGCCAAGGTCATCAACCTGGATGGCGAGCCTGGCATCCAGGTCAACATGCGGGACATCAGCGAGCGCAGGCAGGCCGAGGCGGAGCGCATGGTCAACGCCGAGCGCATGGAGGCCCTGCTGCGCCTCAACCAGCTGCGTGACGCCTCGCTGGATCAGTTGACCGCCTTCGCCCTGGAGGAGGGCGTGCGGCTGACCGGCAGCCAGATAGGCTACCTGGCCTTCACCAACCTGGACGAGAGCGTGCTGACCATGCACGCCTGGTCCAAGATGGCCATGGAGCAGTGCGCGCTGCCCGAGCGGTTCTTGTCCTATCCCCTGGAGCGGACCGGTCTGTGGGGCGAGGCGGTGCGCCGGAGGCAGGCGGTCATCACCAACGACTACCAGGCCGACCAGGAAAGCGAAAACAACCTGCCCTTGGGGCATTTGCCGCTGCGCCGGCACATGAACGTGCCGGTCTTCGACGGCCAGCGCATCGTAATGGTGGCGGGGGTGGGCAACAAGGACGGCCAGTATGACCAGAACGACGTGCGCCAGCTTACGCTGCTGATGGAGGGCATGTGGCGCATCGTGCAGCGCCAGCGCGCCGAGCAGGAAAGAAACGAACTGGAATCCCAACTGCGCCAGGCCCAGAAGATGGAGGCCATCGGCACCTTGGCCGGCGGGGTGGCCCACGACTTCAACAACATCCTGGCCGCCATCTTCGGCTACGCCGAGATGGCCCTTTCCCAGTCCAGGCAGGGCGAACTGCCGGTGAAGTCCCTGGAGAAGGTCCTGGGCGCGTCCGAGCGGGCCGCCGAACTGGTGCGCCAGATCCTCACCTTCAGCCGCAAGGTGGAGGTGGAGATGAAGCCCCTGGACTTAAACCAGGAAGTGCTTCAGGCGGTTGATCTGTTGGAGAAGACCATCCCCAAGATGATCGACATCCAGACCCGCCTGGCCCATGATCTGCGCTTGATCAAGGCCAACTCGGGGCAGATGCAGCAGGTGGTGATCAACCTGGTCACCAACGCCCGCGACGCCATGCCCCAGGGCGGCAGCCTGATCATAGCCACCCAGAACCGCCACTTCCCCGAACAGCGCTGCCTTACCTGCGGTCAGGCCTTTGCCGGCCCCTTCGTGGAGCTCAGCGTGGCCGACAGCGGCCAGGGCATGGATGAACAGACGCGCAAGCGCATCTTCGACCCCTTCTTCACCACCAAGGACATGGGCAAGGGCACGGGCTTGGGGCTTTCCACGGTCTATGGCATCGTCACCGCCATGGGCGGGCACATCCTGTGCGAGAGCCAGCCGGGCCAGGGCGCCACCATGAAGGTTATGCTGCCGGCCCTGGGGCGCCAGGCCCTGGCCTGCGCGCCGGACCAGCCAGGCCCGGCCGCGCAGGGGGGAAAGCAAGAGATCATCCTGCTGGTGGACGACGAGGAGACCTTGCGCATGCTGGGCACGCTGACCTTGAGCCGGGCCGGTTATCAGGTGCTGACCGCGGCCAGCGGCGAGGAGGCCCTGGAAATCTGCGGCCGCGCGGGAGAGCGGGTGCGCCTGGTCATCCTGGACTTGGGCATGCCGGGCATGGGGGGGCGGCAATGCCTGGAGCAACTGCGCGCCCTGCACCCGGCCATCAAGGTGATCATCGCCAGCGGCTACGCCGTCGCCGAGCAAATCAAGGCCCTGGAGGAAGCGGGAGCCTGCGGCTACCTGGCCAAGCCCTTCCGCCAGGATGACCTGCTTGTCGCCATAAGGAAGGCCCTGGACGCCTAGTCCTCTCCCTGCCCCTCCTGGCCGGGGCCGCCCGGGTCACGCAAATTGCGCCGCCGGACAATCTC
>CAZLSD010000280.1:0-4502 GCA_964561775.1 uncultured Desulfarculus sp.
ATCTTGATGATGGGCTGGATGCGGGTGCACTCCACTTGGGCGGCCTCGCAGATGGCGAAGACGTCCTCGAAACCCTTGGCCGGGGCGGAGAGGATGGAGATGAAGACCCTTTTCACCTGGTGGCGCAATATCAGCTCGGGCAGGTCGGCGCGGGTGCCCAGCACCTTGATGCCGTGGATCAGGTGCCCCTGCTTGGCCGGGTCGTCGTCGATGAAGCCCATGGGGCGGTAGGGCAGCTTGGGGTTGTTGCGCAGCTCGCGCAGCAGCAAATCCCCGCCGTCGCCCGCGCCCAGGATCAGGCAAGGCACCCCGGCCCGGCCGGTCAGTTTCTCGCGGAAGACCCGCACCATGCCCCGCGCCCCGGCCACGAACAGGTAGCAGAGCAGCAAGTCGATGACCATGGCCGCCCGCGAATAGCCCCAAAAGCCATAGAGCCAGATGAACAGGCCGGCGGTGCAGGCCGAGCCGGCCAAACAGCCCTTGCCGATCTGCACCAGGTCGTAGACCGACAGATAGCGCCACTCGCCGCGATAGAGCCCGAAGAACCAGAAGCAGGCCAGCTTGGCCGTAAGCAGCCAGGGTAAAGATTGGGCCATGAGCCCCAGTTCGTAGTCGGTGATGCGGCCTTCGAAGCGCAGCAGCCAGGCCGCGGCATAGGCCGCCGAAAGCAGGGCCACGTCGGCGGCGATCTGCAAGATCTGCTTCTTGAAGAGGATGACCCGGCTTAGGATGGGGCTCTTTTCCAGCCAGGAGAGCTTGCGTCCGTCGGGGTAGACCTTGACCTCGCCCAGGTAGACCCCGAAGCTGATGAGCCCCACCACGATGAGGGCCACCACCACCGCGGCCATGAGGGGGTTGGCCCAGTGGCTGAGCAAAAGCGAGCCCATGCCCCCCACCAGGCTGATGAAGAGCAGGGTGAAGACGGCCCGGCGCTCGGAGAGCCCCAGAAACACCAGGCGGTGGCTGGAGTGGTCGCGCCCGCCCTGGGCGATGGAGCGGCCATGGCTGGTGCGCTGGAAGGAGACCAGGGTGGTGTCGAAGATGGGCACGATGAGCGCCCCCACCGGCACCAGCACGGCCATGGCCAGATGGCTGGCCCCGGCGGCGGTGTTGACGCTGACGATGGTGCTGGCGGCCAGGCTGAAGCCCAAGAACAGCGAGCCGCAGTCGCCCATGAATATCTTGGCCGGGTTGACGTTGTAGAGCCAGAAGCCCAAGGAGGCCCCGGCCAGCAAGGCGGGGATGAGCCCGGCCCCGGGCTGGCCGCCCAGATGGGAGGCTAAGGCCAGCACCGAGCCGGCCACGCAGACTACCCCCGAACTGAGGCCGTCCATGTTGTCCAGGATGTTCACCGCGTTGGTGATGCCCACCATCCAGAACACGGCCAAGGGCACCCCCACCCAGGCCCAAGGGATGACCTGCTTGTCCAGGGCCAGGCCCTGGCTGACCGCCGCGATGGCCACGATGAGCTGGCAGATGATCTTGACCTGGGGTTTCAGCTCCAGGGCGTCGTCCCACAGCCCCACCGCGAAGATGGCCGCCCCGCAGGCCAAAAGCGTCCAGTTGAGGTAGGTGTAGGGGGCCAGCCAGAGAAAGGCCGCGGCGAAGGCCAGGAAGATGCCCACCCCGCCGTAGACCGCGGTGGGTTTCTTGTGCCAGCGGTCCTCGCGGGGGGCCACCACCCAGCCCTGGCGGCGGGCTAGCCAGATGACCGCCGGGGTCAGCAGGGCGGAGAGCCCGAAGGCCAGGCCAAAGGCGTAAAGCAGCTCCATGACCCTTGGCCGCTAGCGTTCGCGGTAGTAGGCCACCACCGACTCCACGATGCTCTTGATCTCCATGGCCGGGCTGAAGCCCACCAGGCGCTCCAGCTTGGAGACGTCGGGCACCCGCCGGCTCATGTCCTCGAATCCCTCCTCGTAGGCCTGGTCATAGGGGATGTAGACGATCTGGCTCTTGGAGCCGGTGACGTCCTTGACCAGGGCGGCCAGGTCGGCGATGGATATCTCCTGGCGGCCGCCCACGTTGACCACCTGCCCCAGGGCCGCCTCGCTCTGGGCCAGGGCGGCCAGGGCCTGGACCACCTCACTGACATAGGAGAAGCAGCGGCTCTGTTTGCCGTCGCCGTAGACCGTCAGCGGCTGACCCATGAGGGCCTGGCGCACGAAGGTGGGCAGCACCATGCCATAGCGTCCGGTCTGGCGCGGACCAACGGTGTTGAACAGCCGGGCGATGACCACCGGCAGGCCCCGGGCCTTGAAATAGGCCAGGGCCAGGAACTCGTCGATGGCCTTGGAGCAGGCATAGGACCAGCGCGCCTTGGAGGTGGGGCCCATGACCAGGTCGTGGTCCTCCTGGAAGGGCACGATGTCGTTCTTGCCGTACACCTCGCTGGTGCTGGCGATGATGACCTTCTTGCGCTTCTTGTTGGCCAGCTTGAGAACGACCTCGGTGCAGCCGATGTTGGTCTCTATGGTGCGCACCGGGTTTTCCACGATGAGCTTGACCCCCACCGCCGCGGCCAGGTGATAGACCACGTCGGCCCGGTCCACCAGTTCGGCCAAGAGCGGCTCCTCGCGCACGTCGGCCACGGTGTGGCCAAAACCAGGATGGGTGCGCAGGGCGTCCAGGTTCTCGATGGAGCCGGTGGAGAGATCGTCCACCGCGTGCACCTGGTGCCCCTGGGCCAGCAGGTGCTCGGCCAGGTGGGAGCCTATGAAGCCCGCCCCGCCGGTGATGAGCGCGCGGGTGGGCCGGGGTTGCAGTTGGTTCATGCAAGCATGCCTTTTATGGGGGACCATGGCCATCTTATCAGATGCCATGTAGCAGTCCGGGGGGATTTAGTCAATGCCCGGGAGCCTCTAGGTCTGGGGGGCCTGGGTCTTGGAGCCCAGCTCGGCCCCGCAGACCCGGCAGTAGTAGCCTATCTTCTCACCCGTGGGCAGCACCAGCAAGAGCTTGGCCTTGACCGGCTGGGCCTGGCCGCAGGCGGGGCAATACAGGCTCTGGGCCTGGATGCCCACTCCGCGCCCCGCCTCCGCGCCCTGATCCCCGCCCAAAGCCATGACCGCCTCAGGTGCTAAGTCCCAGCTCCTCGATGAGCCGGTCCATGTAATTGATAAGGAAGACGCGCTGCTGGGGCGTGACGTAGTCGGTGCACTTGCAGCGCAGGCTGTTGGAGGCCCGCACCAGGAGCTCCAGGCGCAGGGAGTCGTCCTCCAGCACCAAGGCCACCCGGTGGGGGCCGCAGTCCTTGTGCTCCAGTTGCTCCCCGCTCAAGAGATTCGCCGGCAGCTCCAGCCAGTACACCCCCTCCATGGCCGAGGGCAAAAGCGCTTGGCCCAGGTGCTGGGCCAGTTTGTCCATGTCGTCTTGGCGCAGCTCGTCTATCACCAGGGACCGCATCAGTTGCTCCCTTCGCCACCGGCCTGCTGGGCGTCCAGGGCCTTGCCCATGCGCCAGGCGTCGAGCACCGCCCAGATCAGCACCGCCAGGTAAAGCCCGGCCATGACCAGCACCCAGACAAAACCCTGGCTTAAAAGCTGGCCGTGCAGGGCCGCCCACTTGTCCGTGCCCGGCGGCAGCTCGCCCATGGCCATTATGGCCTGGCTGGTCTGGTAAAAGACCAGGCCCAGGGTCACGATGAAAAGCAGGCTCACCGCCGCCACCATCAGCCCGCCCTTGACCGGCTGGCGGTTCATCAACTGCCCCATGCCGGGCATGAAGAGCGACAAGAGCGGCGAGACCAGGGCGCGCTTCATGACTTAGACCTCCCGGCCATAGACGGCCAGGTAACGGCGCACCTCTTCCACCTGAGCCTGACCCAAAGGCTGGCGCTGGCCTTCCACCAGCACTTCAGCCTTGCTGGCGTGCAGAAACTCCACCGCCTGGCGCATGCCCAGCAGCGACCAGACCTTGAGCCCGGTGCGCGCCATGAAGGACGCCAAGGCGTCCTCGCCGCGCGCGCCTTCAACAACCTGGCCCTGGGCGTCATAGACCGCCTGCACCTGCTCGCGATCCACCGCCAGCGCCACGCCCAGAATCTCCAGATTCAAGCCCCGGCGGGCATCCTCGGCCCGCACCTTTTCCAGCAAATCCACCTTGGTGGCCATGGAGGTGCCCACGTCGTCCATGATGAGCACCCGCGACCCAGGATTAAGCGCCCCGGTGACGAACAGATTGCCCCCGCCGCTGGCCTCGCCGTGGGTCTTGGCCTCCTTGCGGTCATATTCGAAAGCCACCTCCACCCCGTGGTCCAGCCACAGGGCGATGGCCGTGGCCTGGGCCAGGGCGCTACCCTTGTAAGACGGCCCCAATATCACGTCCACCCGCTGGTGCAGGCCCTGCTCCACCATCCATTGGGCAAAGCAGCGCCCCAGCTCAGAGGCCAGGCGGCCGGTGCGGAACACACCCAGGTTCACGAAATATGGCGTGGGACGGCCGTCTTTAAGCCGCAGGCCCTGGCGGAAAAACAGCGACCCGCTCTCGGCCAGCAGACCGGCCAG
>CAZLSD010000281.1:0-4479 GCA_964561775.1 uncultured Desulfarculus sp.
GAACAAGAGCCTGCCTTGTCGTTTGATCGAGTTCAGAGAAATCTTTCCCTCTCCCTCCAGCGGGGGGAGAGGGCAGGGTGAGGGGGGCGATGAATATTACTTGTTTGATGGCAACTTGGTATCAAGCCTTCTGGGAGAAGACAAGGCCGAGGCCCAAGCCGGGCCGGCTGGCGCGCCCCTTGCGCGCCAAGGAACCATAGCCACCCTGCGCGCCCGCGCAAGGGGCGTGACAGCCGGCGGCGGGGGTGCTTCCTAAAGCTCCAGGGTCTGGGGCCGCTTGACCACCAGGAGCAGCATCTTGAAGCGCTCCCGGGCCTGCAAGGCATGGGGCACGCCCTCGGGCATGGCCACCACCTGCCCCGCCTCCACCACCACCTGCTTCTCGCCGATGCTGACTTGGGCCTGGCCGTCCAGCACCTGCACCAAGGCGTCGGCGGTCACGGTGTGGGCGCTGATGCCCTCCCCGGCGTCGAAGGCGAAGAGGGTCACGCTCAGGAAGGGGTTCTGGGCCAAGGTGCGGCTCACCACCTGACCGGGCTGGTAGGTCACCATGGCGGCCAAGTCCTGGGGCTGGGCAAAGTCGATGTTCTTGAGCAGGGGGGTCTTGTCCATGGCGCGGCTCCCGGCCGGACTGTGACCGGCGGCTGGGGTTGCTCTAACCGCCCAGGTGGGACATCTGGCAGCCGCTGGCCTGGGCCAGTTCCGGCGACTGGGCGTGACGGCGCGGTTTCAAGGCGGCGGCGGCCAACAGGGCCTGGGCCAGGTCCTGGTCGCTGGCCCCCCCACGCAGCAAGGCTTTGATATCGCTGGTGGGTTCGGAAAACAAGCAGGGCACCAGCAGCCCTTCGGCGCTAAGGCGCAGGCGGTTGCAGGTGGCGCAAAAGTGGCTGGTGAGCGCGCTGATCATGCCCAGCTCTCCCTTGGCTCCGGGCAGGCGATAGCGCTGGGCCGGGCCGTCGCCATGGCGCATGGGCATCTCGCTCAAAGGCCCCAGGGCCGCCCCGATGCGCTCCAGGGCCTGGGCCGAGGAGAAGAACTGCCCCTGGTCAAAGGGCGTGCGCCGGCCCACCGGCATGTATTCGATGAAACGCACCGACAGGGGCCGGTCCATGGTCAGCCGCGCGAAATCCACCAGCTCGTCCTGATTGAAGCCGGCCAGCAACACCACGTTTATCTTGACGGTAAGCCCCGGACTGGCCAGGGCCTCCTCGATGCCCCGCCAAGTCCGCCTTTGCGCTTCCATCCCTTCGGCCATGGGCAGGCCGGCGATGGCGCCAAAGCGCTCCGGACGCAGGGTGTCCAGGCTGACGTTGATGGTGGAGACCCCCGAGGAGAGCAGCAAGGGCAAACACTGGCTCAGCAATTGGCCGTTGGTGGTCAGGCGCAGGTCGGGTCGAGGCCGCAGGGAGTCCAAGGCGTTCAGCAGGGCGGCCAGGTTGCGACGCAGCAAAGGCTCGCCGCCGGTCAGGCGGATCTTGTCCACCCCCAGGGAGACCGCCACCCTGGACACCCGCGCCAATTCCTCCAGGGTCAGGATCTGCTCGTGGCGCAGCTTTTCTATGCCCTGGGCGGGCATGCAATACCGGCAGTGCAGGTTGCAGCGGTCGGTGAGGGACAGGCGCAGATAATTCAGCCGCCGGCCGTAGGCGTCTATGAGTTGGAGAGGTTCGCCCGAGTCTGGGGTGTGTGGCTGCGACATAGCTACCAACTTTAGCCCCCCGGGCGGGGAACGTCAAACCGCGGCTTTTTGCGCGGGGCGGGATTCGGTCTTTTGCGCCAGCAACTGCTCGAATTCCTCCACCACCTTGGCCAGGCCGCGATACTCGGCGGCCAGCTCCCGCTCATAGCTGCTGCGCGGGGCCTTGCCCTGGCTGAAGCGGCGCAACTGGAGCGCGCCCATCTCCTTTTGGCAGAGGTGGAGCAGCTTGCGCAGGGAGCGGGGGTGTTGGCTGGCCATCTCCTCTCCCTCCTGGGAGAGCACATGGTTCAAGATGATGAGCACGTGGGAGTGTTGCAGCTTGCGCCCCGAGGCGTCGGCCCGGTTGTGCACCAGCTTTTCCAACAGCCGCAGCCGGTGGCTTAGGCGCAGGTCGGCCATGGCCCTGACCACGTCCTGCAACAGCTCCTGATTCTTGGTTAATTCATCCTCCTGCCCCGGATCGTCCAGGAAGGAGGTCATCAGCCGCACCAGGCGCTCGAAGTGGTCGGGCGAGTAATCGGCCAGGATGAGACGATGCTTGGCCAGCCAGGCCGAGATGAACTTGAGCCTGCTCTTTATGTCGTGGGTCTGCTCTATGCGCTCACGCCCCCGGTAGACGATGGAGCCCAGGTATTCGCCGCGCAGGATGTCGTTCAAGGCCAGCAGGCGGTCGTGGCTCAGCCCCAGCACGTCCATCTCCAGGGTCTGGCCGGTCTGGGGATGCACCACCTCCTGGCTGAGCACGGACATGGCGCGGTCCTCCAGCACGTTGTCGGGGTGATAGCGGTGCTGGGCATAGTGCACGCGCAGGATGACCACCTTGCGGACGGGATCCACGTAATAGCCTTCCGCGCTCAGGCGTTCTTCCTGTTCGCGCCGCACGAACTGGGCCCCCACCAGGGCCACCTTCTCCACCCGGGGCAGACCCAGGTGGGCGCCCAGGCTGGTCAGGGTGGTGATGGTGCGGTCGCTGGCCCCCAGAACCTTGATCACGAAGCGCTCGCCCCGGCGCATGAGGCGGCGGGCGAAAAGGGCGGCCGAGGTGTGGCGCTCCCCGCAGATGGGGAAGCCCAACTGCTCCATGAGGAAGCGGTACACGCCGCGCCTGTTCGCGGCGTAGCGCTCGTTGTCGCCGGGCGCGAACTTGCCGATGGTCCGGCCCAGGCGCTTGATCTCCCCGTCCAGGTCCGAGGGGAAGGAAGCGAAGACCCCGGCCAGATAAAAGCGCCCCTCGGGGGAGCGTGCCAGTACGTGCCCGCGGTCCATGCTGCAAAGGTAGGGCAGCAGCTGGTTGTAGCGGCTGAAGTTGGTCAGGGCCTTGCGCCCCATGGCCTGCTCGAATTCGGGGATTATGTTGCGGGGCAGGCGCTCGCGCATGACCTGGCGGTTGTAGGCCACCCGGCCGGGGTCGGTGGAACTCCCCTCGCCCAGCAGCATGTCGAACTGGAAGCACTCGTCTTGATAACTCAACTGGCGGTCCAGGATGACCATGCTGAAGGCGGGCAGATTTTTGTATTCGATCAAGGGAGCGTCGAAGGCGGGAATCAGTTCCCGGGGCTCCACCAGGGGATAATCCGGCCCATAGGATCTCAGGAGCCCCGCGTCTATATGTAAAAAATCCTGCACCTTGAGCACTTGGTCCAAGGGAGGGGGCTGGTCGGGCGCCGTGTTGCACAGCTCCCACAAGGGCGTCTCGCCCAGGAGAACCTGGCTGAAGGGGCGGGAGGGGATGGAAGAGGGTTCCATGGACAAATTCTCTGTTGAAACGTGATGGTTATAGGCTTGTAACACGGGTGGATGGCGCGGTCAACTGTATCCGCGCCCATTCGTATGTCCAGACGGGGCGTTGACAAGCCAGCGAGGCTCTGATAAAAAAGGGCTCACCCACGGGGCTGTAGCTCAGTTTGGGAGAGCGCATGACTGGCAGTCATGAGGTCGTGGGTTCGATCCCCATCAGCTCCACCAGAAAAAGCAAGGGGTTGGGTCGCAAGACCCAGCCCCTGATGCTTTTTGGGCACGCACGCGGGCTGGCTTCATGCCCCGTCAGGCGCGCGAGCCCCCCGGCCCGGCCGGACCGCCCGGGACCACCTGCGCAATCCCGTGAAATTCGTAGTAGACTTGGGCGGGAACCCGAACGGCCGCGCGGGCATGGCCTCCTTGGCCAGCCTGCGCGCAAGGCCCGCCCAGGCCCAGGGGCACAGCCTCGTCCGGCAACTTTTCCAGCGCTAGACGGGAGGGGCAGAGCGGCCATGATTTCCCCAGGCTCGGAGCGCGGAGGCAGAGTTCTTCCCTCGGCGGTCCTGCTTCTTGTTCTGTTCCTGCTGGCTGGCGGGCCAGGCTGCCTGGCCGCCCAGGCCGGAGCGGCCTTGCTGGAGGTGAGCGATTTCCAGGTGACAGCCGCCCAGCCGGCGGTCCCGGGGGCAAGGGCGCAGGTGGCATTCACCCTGCGCAATATCTCTGGCCAGACCCTGAGGCTGGGCTCTCCCCAGGGCATATTCCTATCCGTCCAATTGACCCTGCCCGGACACGGCCAGCCGATACAACGCGGTTTCGGCCAGCAGCTGGCCGGAGGCCAACTGGCCCCTGGCCAGGCGCACCGCTTCCAGGAAACCCTGCTCCTGGACCTGAAGGGCTCCTGGACCCTGCGCCCCGCCTGCCAATTGGCGGGGGAGACGGTCATTTTCGAACAGCGCGCCCAGACTCTGGCCGTGGGCGACGGCCCGCCGGCCAAACCGGCCGCCAGCCAGCCGGCCAGCGCGTCCCCCGCCTTGGTTCAGGAG
>CAZLSD010000282.1:0-4467 GCA_964561775.1 uncultured Desulfarculus sp.
CCAGGCAGTGCAATATGGTCTGGGCGTGGTGGCTGACAAAGCGGTCTCCGGGCATGGTGACCACCGGAACGCCCATCCACAGGGCCTCGAAGGTGGTCACCCCCCCGCCATAGGGGAAGGGGTCCAGGGCGATGTCCACCTCCTGGTAGGCTCGCAGGAAATCCAGGCGCGAGCCTCCGCCCTCCAGGCGCAGGCGGGTTGGCTCCACGCCCTGGGCGGCGAAGAGCCCCCGATAGCGCTGGGCCACCTCCGCGTCGCCAAGCTGCTTGTTCTTCAGGAATAGCCTGGCTCCGGGCAGGGCGCGCAGGATCTCCGCCCACAACTGAACCACCTGGGGCGTCACCTTGGCCATGGTGTTGAAGCTGCCCAGGGTAAGCCCCCCGCCTTGCCGGGCGGGCGGCGGCCCCACCGGCGGCGAACCGGGCGGCGGCCCCAGGCAGATGTAGCAGTGGGGCAGGCGCGCCACCCGCTCGCAATACTGGCCCTCCTCCTCCGGGGGGATTATGACCTGGTCGCCGATTATGCAGTCCATGGCCTTTAGGCCGGTGCTGGCGGCATATCCCAGCCAAGTAATCTGCAAGGGGGCGGCGCGCCGGGCGAAGAGCCCCAGGCGGTTGCCCGCGGTGTGCCCGGCCAGGTCGAAGAGAATATCGATGCCCAGGCCGCGCGCCTTGGCCAGGGCCTGGCCGTCGTCCAGGCCGCGCAGGCTTACCCAGGCCGAGGCGTGGGCGCGCAGGTCGGCGCTCACCTCGTCCTCCCAGTCCTGGTCGGCCAACAGCACCACCTCCACCTGGGCGGGGTCGTGGTGGGGCAGAAAGGCTTGCAGGAAATAGCCCACCGGGTGGGCGCGCAGGTCGCCGGAGACATAGCCCAGGCGCAGGCGCTTTTGCGGATCAGCCCCGCGCAGGCGCGGCCGGGGCGTGGGCGTGGATGGGCCGTGTTGCCGGTCCCAGTCCCGGGCCGCTTCCAGGCGCTCTTGTCCTCCGCACTGGGGGATGTATTGCATGAGCATGAGCAGGTTGCTGTGCAGGGCCGCGTCGCGGGGAGAAAGCTCCAGGGCGCGGCGGCTGGCCGCCAGGGCCTGTTCCAGCCTGCCCTGGGCCCAATACACCCCGGAGAGCACGGCCCAGGCCTCGCCCAGGCCGGGGTCCAGTTCCGTGGCCCGCTCCAGGCAGGTGATGGCCTGGGCGCTGCGCCCCTGGCTGAAGTGCAGGCGTCCCAGCCCCAGAGGGGCTCCGGCCAGGCCGGGGTCCAGCTCTCCGGCCCGCTGATAGGCCCCCATGGCCTGGCCGCCCTGGCCGCCGGCCTCCAAGGCCCGGCCCAGCTCCAGCCAGGCCCAGGCGCTTTGCGGGGCCAACTCCAGGGCCTGGCGGGCGCAGGCCTGGGCCACCTCGGGCCGGCCCAGGCGCAGGCAGACCCCGGCCAGGTTGTGCCAGGCTTCCAATAGACTGGGGTCGTGCTGCACCGCGGTCTGCAAGGCCTGGCGGGCCTGATCCCAACACCCCTGCCCGCCCAGGGCCATGCCCAACAGGTTCCAGCCCGCCGCGTCCCGGGGCTCCTGGGCCAGCAGCCGGCGGCAGGCCTCTTCGGAGCGCTGGTGATCCCCCAGACGCAGACAGGCCGCGGCCATCAGCCGCCAGGCCAGGGGCCAGTCCGGGCGCAGGCCCAGGACGCGCTCCAAGGCCTCCCGGGCCTCCCCGGCCCGCCCCAGGTCCAGGCGGGTGCGGGCCAGGTTGAGCCAGGCCTCGGACCAGGCGGGCTCCAGGCTGGCGGCCCGCTCCAGGTGGGGCAGGGCCGCCTCCTGGCGCGCCGCGCCGCGCAGCAGCATGCCCAGGTTGTAGTGGGCCGAGGCCAGGTTGGGGTCGCGCGCCAGGGCCTGGCCCAGCAGCTCCAGGGCCTGTTGGCCCTGCCCCCTGGCCTGGGCTAGCAGCCCCAGGTGGCAGAGCGCCCCGGCATGGCCGGGCTGCGCCGCCAGGACCTGCCCATACAGCCCCCCGGCCTCTTCCAGTTGACCCGCCTGGTGCAGGTCGCAGGCCTGCCTGAACAGCTCATGGGCGGACCGGCAGGCTGGCGTTTGGCGCGTGGGGGGCATGGAACAGAAGTCTCCCGTGAGCCGTGAAAAAACCCTCGTAACCAGGCTAGCAATCTGCCTGCCAGACCGGCCATTATAGCCTAGCCTTTTAATATCAGCATGTTAGCATATGATACCCCCCGGAGCCGCCCCCAAAGCTGGGCAATTTATGCCCCTTCTTTTCCCCCAAGTTGCCTCTTGCCAGAAACGGCCGGACAGAAGATAGTTGGCTTTTCGGCTCACGGGCGAGCCGGGCAACCGCACCCAGAGACCTGGGCCGGCCCAGGGGAGAATAGTCATGAGCAATACCAAAGAGGTGGAGAAGCAGGCCGTCAGCGCCATACGCATGCTGGCCGTGGACATGGTGGAGCAGGCGAAAAGCGGCCACCCCGGCATGCCCCTGGGCGCGGCCAGCCTGGCCTATGTGCTCTTCCACCGCTTCATGCGCCACAACCCCGCCAACCCCCGCTGGGCCGGACGCGACCGCTTCGTCCTCTCTCCCGGCCACGGCTCGGCCCTGCTCTATGCCATGCTGCACCTGACCGGCTATGACCTGCCCCTTGAAGAATTGAAAAACTTCCGCCAGTGGGAGAGCAAGACCCCCGGCCATCCCGAGTACGGCCACACCCCGGGCGTGGAGGCCACCACCGGCCCCCTGGGCCACGGCTTCGCCATGGGCGTGGGCATGGCCCTGGCCGAGCGCTTCCTGGCCGCCCAGTTCAACCGCCCCGGCCATGAAATAATCGACCACTTCACCTACGCCATCGTGAGCGACGGCGACCTCATGGAGGGCGTCTCCTGCGAGGCCGCCTCCCTGGCCGGCACCCTGGGCCTGGGCAAGCTCATCTATCTCTACGACGACAACAAGATCACCATAGAAGGCTCCACCGACCTGGCCTTCAGCGAAAACGTGGGCCAACGCTTCGCCGCCTATGGCTGGCAGGTCATAGAGGTCTCCGACGGCGACGACCTGGAGGCCCTGAGCCAGGCGGTCGAACAGGCTAAAGCCGACGCCGCCCGCCCCTCCCTGGTCATCTGCCGCACCCACATCGGCTGCGGCAGCCCCAAGGCCGACTCGGCCAGCGCCCACGGCGAACCACTGGGAGCCGAGGCCCTGAGCGCCACCCGCGAATGCTACCTGTGGCCCCAGGAGCCCTTCCACATCCCCGCCGCCGCCCAGGAGCACCTGCGCGCCAGCCTGGCCCAGGGCCGCGCCCAGGAAGATCAGTGGCAGGAGCAACTGGCCGCCTACGCCACGGCCCATCCCGAACTGGCCAAGACCCTGGGCGCCCAGCTAAATGGCATGCTGCCCCAGGGCTGGCAAGACGCCCTGCCCCGCTTCGACAAGGCCATGGCCACCCGCGAGGCCTCGGGCCTGGTCCTAAACGCCCTGGCCCAGGTCATACCCAACCTGGTGGGCGGCTCGGCCGACCTGGCCCCCTCCAACAAGACCTGGATCAAGAACAGCCCCGACATGCGCGGCACGGGCGAGAACTGCGGCCGCAACATCCACTTCGGCGTGCGCGAGCAGGCCATGGGCGCCATCGTCAACGGCATGGCCCTGCACGGCGGGGTCATCCCCTATGCCGGCACCTTCTTCGTCTTCTCAGACTTCATGCGCCCCGCCCTGCGCCTGGCCGCCCTCATGGGCGCGCACGCCATCTTCGTCTTCACCCACGACTCGGTGGCCGTGGGCGAGGACGGCCCCACCCACCAGCCCATCGAACAGCTCATGAGCCTGCGCCTCATGCCCGGGCTCACCATCCTGCGCCCGGCCGACCCCAACGAGACCTCCGCCGCCTGGGCCACGGCCCTGACCGCCCCAGGCCCCGTCTGCCTGGTGCTCACCCGCCAGAAACTAAACGCCCTGGCCCCCGCCGGAGTGGACCTGGCCCAGGGCCTGGCCAAGGGAGCCTACGTGCTCTCCGACTGCCCCGGCACGCCCCAACTCCTCATCCTGGCCACCGGCTCCGAGGTCCAGCTGGCCCTGGCCGCCCAGGCCAAGCTGGCCGAGCAAGCCATCCCCGCCCGCGTCGTCTCCATGCCCTCCTGGGAGCTCTTCGCCGCCCAGGACCAGGCCTACCAGGACCAAGTCCTCCCCCCCAGCGTCACCAAACGGCTCTCCATCGAGGCCGGAGCCACCCTGGGCTGGCAGCGCTGGCTGGGCAATCAGGGCGTCGCCATCGGCATCGACCGCTTCGGAGCCTCCGCCCCCGGCGACCAGGCCATGCACAAACTGGGCATGAACCTGGACAACGTCCTGGCCCAGGCGCTGGAGTTGTTGGGGAGATAGAAATGCGGAAGATTGGGGGGAAACCCTTTTTGCAGCGCAAAAAGGGTTTCCCGCCTCTCCCAAGCCCGCTTGCGGCAGGCTTGGGGCCCGGCTGCCCCCCAAA
>CAZLSD010000283.1:0-4454 GCA_964561775.1 uncultured Desulfarculus sp.
TGCCTGTGCATCCTGACCGGGCATGCCAGCCCCACCCACCAGGGCGCCCTGGTGGAGGCGGCCGAGGGGCTGCTGGAGGCGGGCGGCCTGGAGCTGGCCGTGGTGTGCGTGCTTGATTTGGTCAAGGAAGCAGAGCATTTGCTGCAATGCCCCGGCGACTCCCACGCCGGAGAGGTGGAGACCTCCCTGGCCATGCATCTCTGGCCGGAGCTGGTCAAGGGCAGCGCGCCCGAGGAGTATCCCACCTTCCCCAAGTATCTCCTGGTGCGTGACAAGCGGGCCCACTGGCCGGGCGGGGTCTGGGGCGATCCCTCCCTGGCCAGCGCCGAGAAGGGCAAGGCCGTCTTCGACATCGAGGCCCAGGCCCTGGCCCGGGTGCTGGCCAGCCTGGAGCGGGCCAGGGCCGGCCGGACCAGCCAAGGCTAGAGATTGTCCAACCGCCGCCACCCCGGACCTGGCGCGCCGGAGAAGGCCCGGCCCCAGCGGGGCTTCGTGCTCTTGGAGACCCTGGTGGCCATCGCGGTGCTGGGGCTGGGCCTGGCCCTGGCCTGGCAGCTCTACGCCACCCTGGGGCGCTCCCAGGCCCAGGCCGCCGACCGGGTGGCCCTGCTCACCCAGGCCCGCGACATCATGGAGGGCTGGCTGGCCCAGCCCCAGGTCCAGCCTGGTCTCAGCCAAGGGCAGGAGGGCAAGACCCGCTGGGAGGTGCGGGTGGCCGACATCACCCCGCCGCCGCCGGCCAGCCGCGAGAAAGACCTGGACGCGGCGGACAAGCTGCCCCGCCTTTTGTCGGTGGAGGTATGCTGCCGTCTGCGCCCGCCCGCCTCTGGGCGGCCGGTCTGCCTGCGCAGCGCCCGCCTGGCCCCCGCCCCGGAGCAGGCCCGTGTCCAGGAGTGAGCGGCGGCAGCGGGGCTTCAGCCTGCTGGAGGTGCTGGTGGGGGTGGTGCTGCTGGGTCTGACCCTGGCCCTGGTGGCCTCGGCCGGCCGGCTCTTCACCCTGGAGGGGACCCGCCGCGACCTGGGCCTGGCCCGCCAGGAGGCCCTCTTTCAGGCCCAGGAGATATTGCAGGCCCAGGTGCGCTCCATCCCGCCCGTGGGCCTGCGCCTGGGCGAGCGCGAGCGCTCGCCCCTGGAAGGGCGCGAACGGGAAGTGACCTTCCTGACCAGCCTGTCCCTGCAACAGCCCTCGGCCCCGGGTCTGTGGCTGGTGACTTATCGCCTGGAGCCGGCCCCCGGCGACAAGGGCCGCCTGGTGCTGGCCCAGATGCCGGCCAGCCTGGATGACCTGGGGCCGGCGGCCGTGCGCCAGGGCCTGCGCCTGGAGATGCTCAACGGCCTGACCCAGGGCCGCTTCAGCTTCGTGTCCCTGGACAGGACCGGGCGCGCCCAGCGCGTGCTGCCCCAGTGGGGCCTGGGCGCGGCGGCCCGTCCGCCCGCCGCGGTGCTCCTGGAGGCCAAGGTGCGGGGGGTGGCCATCTCCTGGCGGCTGCCCCTGGTCTGCCAGGACAGGGAGGGGCGCTGATGCCCAGACGGCAGTCAGGCTTCGCCCTGCTCACCGTGCTGGGCATGCTGGCCCTGTTCTTCCTCTCCGCCCTGGTCTATTTGCAGGCGGCCCAGGGGCAGAGCGAGCTGGCCCTGCGCCAGGAGGCCCGCCTGCACGCCTACTACATGGCCCGCCAGGGGCTGGCCCAGGTCCAGCACGAGATGCTGAGCCTGGCCGCCGGACGGCAGATGTGGCGGGCGCGGGTGGACGGCTCCTGGCGGGAGCTGGCCGATCCGCGCGGCCGCCTGCGGGTGATGACCCAGGATGAGACGGGCAAGCTGCCCCTGATGCGGGTTTCCGAGGGAACCCTGCGCCGCGCCCTGGAGGCCCTGGGGCTAAAAGGGCAGGCCTTGGCCCAGGTGGAGCGGCAAATCATCATGCTGCGCGAGAGCCAGCCCGCTGGCGGGCGCGCTTCCTCGGCCAGCCGGGCGCAGGGCCCGCGCAATCCGGGCGAGCTGGCGGCCTGGCTGGGCCTGGAGCCGGGCCTGCTTTTTGGCAGCCTGCCCCAGAACCGGCTGTGGGGCCTGATTGCCGGTCAGGGCCTGCTTTCGGCGCTCACCGTGCATGGCGAGCACAACAAGCTCAACCTCAACGCCGCGCCCCCGGCCGTGCTCTGGGCCGCGGGGGGATTGAAGGGCGAGGCCCTGGAGCGCTTCCTGCTGGCCCGCGCCCAAGGGCCCTTCAGCGATCTGGCCCAGGCCGACAGCCTGCTGGGCTCCAGTTCCCCCCCCGAGAGCACCATGGGCTTCAGCGTCACCCCTGGCCGGGTCTACACCATGGCGGCCCAGGCCCGCCCATCCTGGCCGGCCCGGGGGGGAGGGGTGCGGCATAGTCTGCTGGCCGTGGTGCGCCTCTCCGAGGGGCAGTTGCCGGTGACGCTCTACTGGGTGGACGATCTGCCCCTGCCCTAGTTTTGTTCTTGATGCTATAGTGGTTGGGCTGGGATTAGACCCGGCGCGGGAGGTGGCATGGCGGAGGCCAAGGGCAAGACGGTGGTGGGCATGAGTCTGGAGCCAGGTTGTTGCCGTCTGCTGGTGACGCGGCGCGGCGCGGGGCAGGGCCAGGCGGTCTGCCGCGCCTGGGAGCTGGACTGGCGGCAGGCGGAAACCCAGCCCGCGCCGGAGATGCTGGCCTCGGCCCGCGCCTTTTTGGGGCAGCAAGGGGCCCAGGGCGCACCGGTTTTCCTGGCCTTGCCAGCAGATAGCGTCAGCCTGCACCCCTGGCCCGCCCCGGGCGGGGCCACGCCGCCCCTGGAGCGGCTTAGCCCGCTGCCCCCCGAGCAGTTGGCCTGGGCCTGGCGCGCCCTGCCCGGCAAGCGCCAGGGCCGTCAGGTGGCCCTGCTACCCCAGACCCTGCTGGGCGGGCTCTGGAGCCTGGCCGAGCAACTGGGCCTGCGCCCCGCCCAGGCCGATCTGCTGGCTGGCTACGCGGCCCTGGCCGCGGCGGAACTGGCCCCGCAACCCCGGCCGGCCCTGGCCCTGCACCTCACCCCGGCCGAGGCCTCCTGGGCGCTCTTGACCGCTTCCGGCCCGGGCCAGATGGGCGTCTTGCCCCGCAAAGAGGCCGAGACGCCTGGCCAGTTGGCCCGGCGGGCGGCCCAGCAGGCGGTACACGTCTGCGGCCTGGAGAGCGCCCTGCCCATCTGGTGCTGGGGGCCTTTGGCCGATCAGGCCATGGCCCAAACCGAGCTGGACGCCGACCCCGATGCAGGGGACATGTTTTTTGCCTGGCAGCCCTTGCCGGCACCGCCGGCACCGCCCTCCCTGGAAGCCCAGGACCTGCCCCTGCTGTGGTTTTTGGAGCAGGCTCGCCCGCGGAGCCCGCTGCTGGGCCTGGGGCCACGAAGCGGCGGCCAGCAAGGCTGGCTGAGCAGCCCGCGCACCTCGCGGCGGCTGGCCTGGGGAGCCCTGGCCCTGGCCGCCGGCCTGGCCCTGGGCGTGGGCCTGGCCCTGTGGTGGGATTATGGCCAGGCCCGCGGCCAGCTTGGCCAGACTCAGGCCCAAGCGGGTGAGCTGCGTGCCCAGCGCCAAGCCCTGGCCCAGGACCCAAGCCTGGCGGGACAGGCCTTGAAGGCCGTGCAGGCCCGGCAGCAGGGCGCGCGCCTGCTGGACGAGCTGGCCCTGCGCCTGCCCCCGGCGGCCTGGCTGGAGTCGCTGCAATGCCAGGGCAACACCTGCGCCCTGGTGGTGGCCGGCGCGGGGGGGGAGGAATTGGGGGAGGCCCTGGGCCAAAGCGGCCTGTGGCGGCTGGCCGCCCCCCCGGCCCAGGCCGGCGCGCGCCCCGGCGCGGGGGCGCTTTGGCGGGTGGAGCTGCGCCTGGAAGCCGAGGCGCGGCCCTAGTCCTTCTTCAGTTCCTTGCCCACGCTCCAGGCGTCGGCCAGGCGGCTGCCCAGGCTCCAGTAGCCCTTGTCGTTCATGGCGAAAAGCAGGGGCTTGAGCTTGGTCAGGTCGGGGACCTGGTCATTCAGGCATTCCTGGTCGCAATAGGCCCCCACCACCGTGCCGAAGAAGACCTCGTGCTTTTGCCGGTCCAGCACCTGTTCCAGGCGGCACTCCAGGTTTAGCGGGCACTCTTGGATCAGGGGCGCGCCGGTATGCTCTCCGGCCAGGTTGGTGAAGAGCGCGGCCTTGTCGTGGTTCTTGCCGCTGACGATGCCGCAGTAGTCGGTCTGCTTGACCAGGTCGTGGCTGGGGAAGTTGACGCTGAAGGCCTTGCTCTGATGGATGCCCTTGCAGGTGTGGTGCCCCTTGCCCAGGCTGATGGAGATGGTCTCGAAATCGATGATGCCCACGTGGGCCACGGTCAGGTAGTTGGCCTTGCCGTCCAGCATGGCCCCCACCAGCACCACGGGCATGGGATAGAGATAGTTGGTGGCGTCCAGAGACTCTTTCATGGTCCCTCCTTGTGCCTT
>CAZLSD010000284.1:0-4428 GCA_964561775.1 uncultured Desulfarculus sp.
GGTGCCGTCGGGGTGGTAGCTGGGCTCATAGAAGCGGGGGGCGTAGAAGCCGGGGGTGTTCTGGGCCAGGCGCAGCAGGGTCTCACGGCGGGAAAGCCCGGCGGTGGCCAGCAGGTTGTCTATGAAGGGGTCAAGGACCACCTCGGCCTCGCCCAGGAGAAAGGCGTCCACCACCGGGGCCAGGGGCTCGGGGTTGAGCATGGGCGAGACCCCGCCCGCCACCACCAGGGGGCCTTGGCGATCCGAGGCATATGCCCCCAGGCCGGCCAGTTCCAGCATGGCGATGAGGTTGGGGGCGTCGTTCTCGAAGGACAGCGTGGCCAGGACCAGGTCGAAACCGGCCACGGGGCGGCCCGATTCCAGGCTGATGAGGGGCGCGCCGGTCTTTTGGTAGAGGGGCCAGCTCTGGCGGTCGGGCAGGAAGGCCCGCTCGCACAGGGCGTCGGCGCGGCCGTTGATGAGGCGGTAGACCGTGGCCAGGCCCAGGTTGCTTAAGCCCACCTGATAGGTGTTGGGATAGAGCAGAACCACGCGCAACCGCCCGCCGGGGTCCTTGCGCACGCTCCCGGTCTCCTGGGCCAGGAGGCCGCGCTGGTGCTCCAGGAGTGGCCAGAGGGGCTGGGTCAAGTAAGGCTCCTTTTTGGGAACTGCTCTCGCCGGGTGGGGTGATCCGATGTTACCATAGGGCTTGTTGGCGGGCCAGGCAGCCGCAACTGGGCGAAAGCTGGGCCAGGCCGCTTATCTATCAAAAGGAGCGCTCATGGACGATATGCAACGCCTGGAGTTCCTGCGCCTGGTGGCGGCGGCGGGCTCCTCGGCCAACATGTGGAAGCTGGGTGAGCAACTGGGCCTGGACCGCAACGCCACCGAGTACCTGTGCATGGATTTGTTCGCTCAGGGCGCGATGGAGGTGGTGAACCTGAGCGGGGGCGTGCGCCTGACCCCGGCGGGCCAGGCCTGCCTGGGGCCTGTCTCTGGTGGGGACGACCCGGCCCAGCTGGTCAAGGACATCCAAGCCGCGTCAAGCGAATTGGGGCTCTCGGCCGGCCAGGCCGACAACCTGGCCGTGGACCTGGCCACCCTGGAGGCGGCGCTAAGGCGCAAACAGCCCCTGGGGGCGGTGGTCAAGGCCTGTCTGGCGGCCTTGGAGAGCGCCCTGGGCGCCAGCCGCGCGCCCCAGGCGGCCGGGCTGGCCTCGCGGGCGGCGGCCCTGCGCGGCTGAGCTACGCGGCTTTTCTCCGGCGCGGCGCAATAGCGACGGGGGCGGGCCTGGGCCCGCCCCCGTTATTTTTCCGCGCAGGTTAGCAGCTGCAGGAGGTGCTGCCGCAGCCGCCGCCCGAGCCCGCCAGGGGCTTGGCCGAGGAGAGCATGAAGCCCTGCTGCCAGCCGTTGTCCACGTAGTCGACCTTCACGTCGCCGCTCATCAGGCTCAAGTCCTTGTCGATGAGGTAGGTGAGTCCGTCAAAGTCGTAGCTCTCGTCGCTGTCCTTTGGTTCGTCCAGAACCAAGCGCAGGGACGGACCGCTTCAGCCGCCGGCCTGCAGGAAAACCCGCAGGGCGGAACTCAGGCTCTTCTCTTCCATGAAGGACCTGATGGCCTTG
The DNA here is from genome assembly GCA_964561775.1 of uncultured Desulfarculus sp. Taxonomy (GTDB): domain Bacteria; phylum Desulfobacterota; class Desulfarculia; order Desulfarculales; family Desulfarculaceae; genus JACRDC01. Next base: position 1,603 of record CAZLSD010000284.1, read on the forward strand.
CTGGCGCTCTCGGTGACTTCAATCATGATGGTTGTCCTTCCTCCCTCGGGGGGGGTTGCATGCTTTATTGCTAGGAAATATGGCCACGATCCGGCAAATAGGCAAGGGGCTTTGATTTTTTTTCCTAAAACTGGCATAACCGATACACTACTATAAGAGTTGTCTATATTCCCTTGCCCTGCTCCCAAACCCGCGACCGCGGCAAAACAAACCCGCCGGAGGCCTGGCCTCCGGCGGGCGTCGCGGGTCAAGCCCGCTCAGATGCTATGTAAAGCCTTGGCTAGCCGCAGCTGCACCCGCTGCCGCAGCCGCCGCCCGCGCCGGGCAGGGCCTGGGCCGAGGTCAGCATGAAGCCTTGGCGCATGCCGTCGTCCACGTAGTCCACGGTCACGTCGCCGGTTATCTGGCTCAGCTGCTTGTCGATGATGTAGGTGAGCCCGGCCACCTGCACGCTCTCGTCGCCGTCATTGGCCTCGTCCAGGGAAAGCCGCAGGGCCGAGCCGCTGCACCCGCCCTGCTGCATAAACACGCGCAGGGCCGAGTCCAGCTGTTTTTCCTGCATGAAGGCCTTGATGGCCTGCTGTGCGCTCTCGGTAACTTGAATCATGGTTTGGCTGCCCTTCCTCCCCCACAGGGGCGTGTTGTTATGATCTTTCCCCAAATGATGGGCATGGCGGGCGGAATTGCAAGGGGCGATATTTATTATAGGTATTGCAAATTACCGCGGCTTCAAGGCATAGATTATCACCTTGACCGGACCATCCTCGCCGCGCAGGGCTCCGCTCTTGCCGCGGATGACGAAACGCTCCTGGGCCAGGTCGAAAAAGGTGATGGCGAAGGGGCGCTCCTGGTGGGAGAGAAAGGCCGTGCCTCCAGGGGCCAGCAGGTTTGCCAGCAGCTCCACCAGGGCCGGATAGAGGGCTGGCTGGTAGAGCACCTCCGCGCCCAGGATCAGGGGGAAGCGCCCCAGGTCCGCCGGAGGCGCGGTCCAGTCCAGGCTTCGCGCCTGGGCGGTTTCTTCCAGGCCGTTCATCTCGATGGCGGCGCGGGCGAACTCCAGGGCGTCGGGGTCCAGGTCGGTCAAAAGGCTGGGCAGGCCCCGGCGGGCCGCCACCAGGCCAGGCAGACCCAGGCCGGCCCCCAGCTCCAGAGCCCTTCCGCCGGGCGGCAGGCTGAGCCCGTTCATCATCAGGGCCAGGGCCAGGGAGGCGGGCCAAAGCTTGGTCCAGTAGGGCAGGTCGCCGGCCGCTCCCTGGCCCTGGGCCAGGCGCGACTCGATGTAGGCCTCGGGCTCCAGCAACTCGGGCAGCAGAAAGGCGTCGGAACCTATCTTGACCTCGCTCTGGCCCAGGGGCAGGCGGGCGCGCAAGCGGGAGAGGGCTCCCGGGGCTCCAGGGGTCGTTTGGCGCAGGGACAAGTCGTTCACTCCTTGATGAGGTCGGCCAGGCTGAGTCCCGCCAGACCCTCCCGCCGTTGTTCTTCCAGGCGGCTCCACAGCTCCCGCAGGGCCTGCTCCCCGGGCGGGGTCAGGGGTCCAGGCTGCCAGCCTCCCCGCACCGCCTCCAGGGCCTGGCTGACCAGCATGCTCTCCAGGGCGCGGGCGGGCTGTAGGGCGGCGCAGCTCTCCGCTCCGCTGAGCAGGCCGGCCGCCACCAACTCCAGGGCCAGACCGGCCGCCTGGCGCTCGGAGACGCCCAGGGCTAGGGCCAGCTCCGCCGCCGAATAGGCTACGCCGCCCTGCTGGAAGCGCCGCCCCACCAGGACCAGCAGGCGCAGGGCCAGGAACTCGCGCGCCGCGCCTCTAGCCGAGGGCTGCACGGCCTGGGGCAGGGGTCCGTGCAGGCATACGTGGCAGGAACGGGCCAGTTCGTTGCCAAAGAGCAGCACCATCCAGCTTACCTGCACCCAGATAAAGAACAGGGGCAGCGAGGCGAAACCGCCGTAGATGGCGTTATAGCGGGCCACCCCGATCTGGAAGTAGATGTAGAGGCTCTGCACCCCCCACCACATGAAGCCTGCCACCGTGCCCCCCAAGAGGGCCGGAAGGAACGGTATGCGGGTGTTGGGCAAAAAGAGATAGATGAAGACGAAGGCCGAGGACAGCAAGGCCAGGGGACCCAGGCTCAAGCCCCAGCGGGTCAGCGGCCCCAGCCACTCCAGGTTCTGTACCCAGACCACCACGCTCAGCGAGCTGAAGGCCGCCCAGGCCGCGGTGGCCGCCAGCACGAAGAGCGGACAGATGGCCAGCACCGAGAGGTAGTCGGTTAATTTGCGCAGCCAGGAGCGGTTCAAGCGCACGTCCCAGGCCAGATTGAAGGTCTCCTCCACGCTGGAGAGGGTTATGATCAGAGTGCCCAGCAGGATGACCACGCCCACCGCGCCCAGGGTGCCCACCTGGGTCTGCTCCACGTAGCCGATGATGCGGGAGAGCACCTCGGTCTGGCTGGCGGTGAATTCGCTGTTTAAGAGCAGCTTCTCCAGCTCGGCCGCGTAGCCCAGGCCCTTGGCCAGGGAGAAGCTGATGGCCAGCGCCGGCACCAGGCCCAAGAGGGTCATGAAGGTCAGCGCGCTGGCCTGGAAGGGCAGGCGGTTGAGGAAGGAGCTGCGCAGGGCCAGATAGATGACCCGCCAGGGCAGCCAGGACCAGGCGGCCGGCCCGGCCAAGGGCCGATCCGCCCGCCAGAGCCAGGCCAGAGCCAGGCGGTCCAGGCTCTCCAGCCAATCTTCCTCGTGCAGTTGCGCCATGCCCTCTCCTGGCCGGAGCTTACCATCAGGGGGCGGGGCGGGGCAATTTTTTGCGCGCGCCTGGCCGGGCCGGCGTCTAGT
>CAZLSD010000285.1:0-4392 GCA_964561775.1 uncultured Desulfarculus sp.
TCCTTAGCCCCGGCCCGGTCATCACCCCCCAGGACCTGCCCGCCTCCCTGGGCGGGCGCTCCCCCGCCCAGGGAGGCGGGCAGGTCCTGGGGGGTGATGACCGGGCCGGGGCTCAGGATGACCAGGCGCTCCATGAGGTTCTTGAGCTCGCGCACGTTGCCGGGCCAGGCGTGGCGGCCCAGCACCTGCAAGGCCTCCGGAGAGAGGCTTTTGGGCTGGGCGTGGGTGCGGGTGGCCAGTTCGGCCAGAAAGGTCTGGGCCAGGGGCTCGATGTCCTCCGGGCGCTGGCGCAAGGCGGGCAGATGGATGGGCACCACGTTCAGGCGGTAGAACAGGTCCTCGCGGAAGCGGCCGGCGGCCATCTCGGCGGCCAGGTCCTTGTTGGTGGCGGCCAGCACGCGCACGTCCACCTGTATGGTGCGGGTGCCCCCCACCCGCTCGAAACGCTGCTCTTGCAGGATGCGCAATATCTTGGCCTGGGTTTTCAGGCTCATGTCGGCGATCTCGTCCAGGAAGATGGTGCCCCGGTGGGCCAGGTCGAACTTGCCCCGCCTGGCGCTGGAGGCCCCGGTGAAGGCGCCCTTTTCGTGGCCGAACAGCTCGCTCTCGATGAGTTCCTCGGGGATGGCCGCGCAGTTCACGTCCACGAAGGGCTGGGCCGCCCGGCCGCTCTGGCGGTGGATGGCGTGGGCGGCCAGCTCCTTGCCGGTGCCGTTCTCGCCGGTGATGAGCACCCAGGCCTCGGTGGGGGCCACCTTGTCCACGGCCTGGCGCACCTCCTCGATGGCCGGGCTGTGCCCGGTCAGGAGCGGCGGCTCGCTGGCCGAGCGCAGGCGGCTGTTCTCCTCGCTCAAGCGCCGCATCATCAGGGCGTTGCGCACGCTTAGCAGGATTTTTTCCATGTCCAGCGGCTTCTCGATGAAGTCGAAGGCCCCCAGGCGGGTGGCCTTGACCGCGGTATCCACGTTGGCGTGCCCGCTGATCATGACCACCGGCAGGGCGGGATGGCGCTCCTTTATGCGGGCCAGGGCCTCCAGGCCGTCCAGGTTGGGCATCCAGATGTCCAGGAAGAGCAGGTCCGGGGCCTCTTGGTCGACCTTGGCCAAGGCCTGCAAGCCGTCGTGGGCCATGCTGACCTGATACCCCTCGTCGGTGAGGATTCCGTGCAAGGCCTGGCAGATGGACAGCTCGTCGTCGACGACCAGCACGTGGTTGGACATGGTCTTTAGCCTCTCGCGTTAATCCTTCAGCAGGTCGGGATAGAGCTTCATCGCGCAGTCAGGGCAGATGCAGTGGGTGAAGTCCGCGCCCACGTGCTGGCGGAAATACTCCTCCACGGCCACCCAATAGTTCTGGTCGGAGCGGATCTTCTTGCAGTTGGCGCAGATGGGCAAAAGCCCCCGCAGGGTCACCAGATCGGTGACGTCCTCCATGCTCAAAAGCGCCAGATGCCGGCCCTGGTGCTCAAAGGGCGAGGCCGAGACCAGGAAGGTGGCCTTGTGGATTTTACCGCCCGCCACCAGTTCCATGGGGGCCTTGCGCCGCAGGACCGGCTGGCCAGCCAGGGCCTGGTCCACGGCGGCCCGCACCGGGCAGTCTTGGCAGGCCTCGGCCCGGCCGCAGCCCTCGGGGGTCTCCTGGGCGTGCAGGCAGCGCAGCAGATCCCCGCCGCGGCGGCGTAGCGATCCGTTCTGGCTGGCGTCCGCCAGGGCGCCGGCCGCCCGGTTAAGGTCCAGCACATCCACGTCGTGGTCCACCACCAGCATGGCGATGGGCGAGGCGTCGAAGGCGGCCCTGAACAGCGACGAGTCTATTTCCGTAAGCGCGGACATGGCGGGCTCCTTGGGTTCTAGACCCCGAAGCGGTCGCCCCGGGCGGGCAGCTCGATGATGATGCGAGTGCCCTGGGGCTGGTTGTCCTGGACCCGGATATAGCCGTTGTGGTCGGCCACTATGGTGCTGACGATGGAGAGCCCCAGGCCGGTGCCGCCTTTCTTGGTGGTGAAATAGGGCTCGAACAGGCGCAGGCGGTCGGCCGGGGGCACGCCCGGCCCGCTGTCCTCGATGACCAGGCGCACGATCTTGAGTATCTCGTCATAGCTCAAGCGTAGAGCCACTTGGTGGGGCGGGGCGGCCTGGCGGCAGGCGGCCACGGCGTTGTCCAGCAAGTTGATCATGGCGCGCGAGAGCTGTTCCTGGTCAAGGTCGAAGATGGGCACCCCCTCCTCCACCTCCAGCTCGAAGGCCACGTCGGGATGGGCGTTCTTGAACAGGAGCAGGGTCTCCTCGGCGATCTGGCGCAAATCGCCGGGGGCCAGGCGGGCCGAGGGCAGGCGGGCGAAGGTGGAGAATTCGTTGACCAGGCGCTTCAATTCATCCACCTGGCGCACGATGGTGCTGGTGCACTCGTCGAATACCTGGGCGTCCTCGCCCAGGCGCTGGCCATAGCGGCGGATGAGCCGCTGGGCCGAGAGCTTGATGGGGGTGAGCGGGTTCTTCACCTCGTGGGCGATGCGCCGGGCCACCTCGCGCCAGGCCGCCATGCGCTGGGCCTTTTCCAGCTCGGTCAAGTCCTCGAAAACCACCACCATGCCCATGGCCTGCCCGGATTCGTCGCGCAAAAAGCTTAGGTGGACCAGCAGGTTGAGCGGCTCGCCCCCGATGTCCAGCCGCACCTGCCTGTCCACGGTGCCATGCCCGCCCGGGGGCAGGCTGGAGAGCAGGCGCTCCAAGAGGGCCAGGTTGCCGCCGGCCAGCAGCGAGCGCCAGGACTGGCCCAGGGCGGTGTGGGCCTGGACCTTGAGCATGCGCTCGGCCGAGGGGTTGAAGGTGGTGATGAGCCCCTGGGCGTCCACCGCCACCACCCCGGCGGCCACGTTGCTCAAGATTATCTCCATGTAGCGCCGGCGCTGGTCCAGTTCCAGGTTGGTGCGGCGCATCTCGGTCTGGGCCTCGTCCAGGCGGGCCTTGCTGGTCTTCAAGTCGGCGGTCATGCGGTTGAAGGAGTTGACCAGGGTGCCTATCTCGTCGGAGCCCTCCAGGGGAATGTAGAAGTCATAGTCCCCCCCGGCTATGCGCTGGGTGCCCTGGGCCACCTGCATCAAGGGCACGGTGATGGACTTGGCCAGGTGAAAGCCAAACCAGGTGGCGGCGAAGATGATGAGCAGGGTGACGATGGAGAGGGTTATGTACTGGTTGGTGCGGATGGGGTTGCGCAGGCTTTTAAGCTGGCGGTACCCCTCCATGCCCTGGCGCACCCCGCTCAGCTTGGCCAGGGCGCCCTTGGGCAACAGGCGGAAGGCCGCCACCGCCCCCTGTCCGCCGCCCTTGGCGGGCAGGGGCTGCACGGCGCAGGCGAAATCGCCAAAGGGCGTGGCCAGGATGTGGGTCATGGCCTGGCCCTGGGCGATGACCCGGCTGACCATATCCAGGGGCAGGCTCTGCAAGTGGCTGATGTGGGTGCCGCTTTCGGTGACTTGCGCCGGCTCGCGCAGGTCGGCGGCAAACAACCGCACCGCGGTGAGGTCATAGATGGAGCGCCGCGCCTCCAAAAATTCGGCCACCCCCCGGCCAGCCAGGGAGGCGGCCAGGCCGCGGTTCTCCAGGTCGGCGGCCAGGCGATCGGCGAAGTGGGCGGCGTTGTCCGCCTCCTGGCGGCCATAGTTCTCGCCCACCTCCAGGGCCTCCAGCAGGGAGTTCTCCACCTGGGTGCTGAACCAATAATCAATGGAGGTGCCCACGAACTGGAAGGCGGCCAGAAAGAGCACGATGGTGGGGGCCAGGGAGAGGGCCACGAAGACCACCACCAGCTTGGTGCGCAGGCGGCTGCCCCAGACCCCTTGGCGGCGCTCCAGGGTCAGCTTGAATATGTTGCGGAATACCAGGAAGATAAGCAGCAGAAGCAGCAGAACGTTGAGGTTGACCAGGGCAAAGAGCAGGATGGAGGAGCCAAAGGGCAGCTCGCCCACCTGCACCACTTGGTTCTGTAGAAAGGTGATGGCCGCCACCGCCACCAGGGTGATGGCGATGATGAGCATCTCGCGCTTGCGCCGTTTGTGCTCGGCGGCTTTCTGCTGGGTGTCCGGCTCGGCCACGGCCCTCTCTAGCTTGGGTTAGGGCATTGCCCGTGCAATGAACAGGTTAGGCCCTGGGGGCCAGACCTGGTAAGCATAAGCCTCCCGCCCAAGGGAGGCTACATATTATTGTGCCACAGGCGGGCCAAATGCTATCTTGAAAGCAGCCGCCCGCCAGGCAGCGGAGCCCGTGCCCGGCGGCCATGCCTCGCCCCGGCCATCCCTGCGCTGGAGAACATCATGTATGGCAAAGCCCCGGTCTGGCGTTCCGCCCTCCTTGGCCTCCTGCTTGTTGGCCTGCTTTCCCCGCTGTCCCCGCT
>CAZLSD010000286.1:0-4389 GCA_964561775.1 uncultured Desulfarculus sp.
CCCCGGCCCCGGTGACGCCAGCCGCGCCTGTCCCCGCGCCAGGTCCTGCGCCGGCTCCTGCGCCGGCTCCGCCGGCCCCAGCCATGCCGGCTCCGGCCAAGGCCGAGGCGGCGAGCCCCAGCCCATCCCCAGTCCCGGCCCCGGCCCAACCCGAGGTCAGGCTTGCCCCCCAGCCCGAGCCAGAGCCAGAGGAAGAACTGGCCCTGGAGGAGGAAATTGGCGAGCCAGCCCTGGAGAACGGGGCGCTGGATGACGATGAGGAAGAGGAGACGGGCGGGGAAGGGGCCGAGGAGGACCAGGAGGTCATAGAGCAGGCCCGCCAGGTGCTGGCCCGCCTGGTCTCGGTCCTGGATGAAAAGGCCAGGGTGGAGGCCAAGGGCGGCGGTCAGGGGGTGTGGCTGGAGATAGTCAGCCAGGACGCCGGGGTGCTCATAGGGCGGCGCGGCCAGAACCTGGAGGCCTTGCAGTACCTGACCACCCGCATCGTCAGCCACGCGGCCGGGCGGCCGGTGCGCATAGCCGTGGACGCTGGAGGCTATCGCCAGCGCCGGGTGGAGGCCCTGGAGGAGCTGGCCCGCAAGGCGGCGGACAAGGCCCGCGCCAGCGGACGCGCCGTCTCCATAGGGCCGCTGGCCTCCCAGGAGCGGCGCATAGTGCACTTGACCTTGCGCCACGAGCCGGGTATCGGCACCTCCTCGCGGGGGCGGGGAGAGATGAAGAAGGTCCTGGTCTCTCCCCGCTAGGGGCGGCCGGGGGCCAAGGCAAGCCAGAACAAAACAAGCCGGGAACGCGTCCGGGAGTGTCAGCCGAGCCTGTAGGGGGGATCGGGTCAAGGCATGGACCAGGGACAGGACCAGTTCTTTGATTTGGCTCTTCCGCCAGGGGGGGCCAAGGGGGGCCGGCCGGGATGGCGGTCCGCCGGGGAGGCCTGCGCGGTGCTGTTGGCCGCCGGGCTGTGCGTGGCTGTCGTCACTTGGCCCTGGGTCGTCAACTTCCATAACGCCATAGACCATTGGGACGTGGGGCTGCACGCCTGGAAGCTGGCCTTCAACGCCCAGCGCATCCTGGAGGGCGGTTTTTGGCTGCCCCAATACCAGGCCAACTTCTACTATCCCTTCTCCCTCACCCTGGCCTATGACGACCTGTTCTGGATTCCCTCCTTGGTGGCGGCGGTTTTTTGGGGGCTTTCCCATGACCCTCTGGTGACTTACAACGCGACCTTCTTCGTCTTCTGGGCCTTGCCCGCGCCGTTGACCTATCTGCTGCTGCGCGAGCTTAGGCTGGGCCGGGCCGCCGCCGCCTGGGGGGCGCTGGCCTTCACCCTGCTTCCCTTCCGCACCTCCTATTACCTGGAGTTCAACGGGCACCTGATCTTTGGCCTGCCTCTGTGCTTCTGGCTGCTGCTGCGCCTGGCCAAGCGGGCCAGCCTGGCGCGGGCCCTGGCCGCGGCCCTGGCCTTTTGGGCCCAGGCGGTCAGCGCCCTCTACTTCGCGGTGATGATCACGGTGGTGACGCCCTTCTTGGCCCTGGCCTTTTGGCGGGGACAACCCCAACTGGTCCGGCAGCCGGGCCTGGCCCGCAACCTGGGCCTGGCCGGGCTGGTCCTCGTCGGCCTGTGCGCCCTGTTCTTGCACCCTTACTATCAGCTCTCCTCCGAGGAGCACTTCGTGCGCTCCCTGGGCGAGATGGCCGATCACGCCGCCCAGCCCCTGGCCTATCTGCTCAACGCCTCGGTCTTCACCGCCTCGCCGGCGGCCTGGCAGCCCCATTTGCCCGCCCAGCCAGGCGAGGTGATCCTGTGGGCGGGCTGGCCGGTGGCCCTGCTGGCCGCCCTGGGCAATTGGCGGGAGAGGTGCCTGGAGGGCAGCAGCATCTGGATGGCCGAGGGGCGGGAAAGGAACCTGCACCTGCTGGCCTTTGTGCGCGCCCTGGCCTGGCTGGTCTTCGCCGTATGGGTGGTGGCCAGCGCGCTGACGCTGTTGCCCCACCACCAGGCCGGGCGGGCGGCCGACTGGGGCTTCAACCTGGTCTGCCTGACCCTGCTGGGATGCAGCCTGGCCATGCTGTGGCTGCGCAGGCCGGCCAGTTGGGAGCAGAGCTTCTTGAGCGGCCTGGGCTTGGCGGCGGTGCTCTGCTTCTTTTTGAGCCTGGGGCCTTACATCGAGGTGGGAGGCGACATCCGCCTGGCCGACAATCTGCTGGTGCGGGCGCTCTATGACTGGGTTCCCCTGGTGCGCAGCACCCGGGTGGTCAGCCGCTACGCCCTGGTTCCCCTGTTCTTCCTGGTGGTCTACGGGGCCTTCTACCTGCACCGCCTGGAATGGCGGCCGGCCCTCAAGTGGGGGCTGGCCCTGGCCGGGCTGGCCCTGATGTGGGCGGAGGTCAACCTGCCCGAGGGCGGCCTGGTCTACGCCCCGGCCCAGGTGCGCCAGACCGCCCAGTTGGAGGCTTTCCTGCGCGGCCAGGAGCCCTGCTCCCTGGCCGCGCTGCCCATGGGCTTGCGCGAACTGGACAGCCAGTACATGATGGCCATCGCCGGGGTGCGCATGCGGCGCTATCTGCTCAACGGATGGACAGGCTTCAACGACGACCTGGACGAAGAGGTGGAAAGACGCCTGAACGACGGGCATCTGGACCAGGCCCTGGACCTGCTGCGCCAGGTATGGCCCCGGCCCCTCATCGTGGTGGAGCGGGGCATCCTGGCCCACTTCAACCACAACGGCGGCTACGCGGTGACTCTGGAGGGCTTGGCCCAGGCCTGCCCTCTGCTGCACAAGGACAAGCGCTTTAGCGTATTCGCCATTCCTGACGCGCCCTTGCGCGGCGAATCCGCGCGGGCCCTGCTGCGGGCCGACCTCTTGCGCCAGGCCAGGGGGCTGGAAATCTCGGCGCGGCTGGCCCAGGCCCCAGAGGGGGAGACAGCCCCGGCCCAGGTCTGCCTTAACGGACGCCCCCTGGGGCGGGTGGAACTGGGCGGGCGAGAGGCCAGGTTCAGTCTGCCCCTGGACGGGCAAGGCCTGACCCTGCGACCCAACGAGATATCCCTGCGCAGGCTGGGGGACGGCCCCGGCCAGGTGGAGCTGTTGGACTTGCGGCTGCTGGGCCTGGAATAGGCGGGCGGGGCGGCCGCCCAGGGCTGGCCTCATGATAGTTTGACATCAAGCGTATTGTTTTGAAGGCAAGGCGGGCGGGGATAAACCCCGCCTTAATATCAGGAAAATCAGTATCTTAATGTAGGGGCGGGGTTTATCCCCGCCCGTATTTTTCAGCGGAGGAAAAATGCAAGTCTGACGTGAGGTTGTTATCAGACCGGGGAGACCTCCGAGGTGCAGAAGGAGCACTTGGTGGCCTTCTTGGGTATCTTGGAGAGGCAGAAGGGGCACTCGCGGTTGGTGGCCTCGGGTCCCAGGTTGATCTTGAGGCGGTTGACGCCCTTGACCAGGATGAAGACGGCCCAGGCCACGATGAGGAAGCTGACCACGGTGTTGAGGAACATGCCGTAGTTGATGGTGACCGCGCCGGCCTTCTGGGCCTCGGCCAGGCTGGAAAAAGGCCCGGCTGGGCCAGTCAACACAAAGAAAAGATTACTGAAATCAACCTTGCCCAGCACCAGGCCGATGGGCGGCATTATGACATCGCTCACCAGGGACTTGACCACCGTGCCAAAGGCCGCTCCGATGATGATACCCACCGCCATGTCGATTACGTTGCCTTTTACGGCGAACTCCTTGAATTCTTTCCACATATAGCATATCCTCCTTTTGAGTCCCCGGGCAGGCCAAAAGCTGGTAACCATTATGAGCCAGGGCTGGACGGGGATAAACTGTTTTTTCATCCACGAAGGGATTGAGGCATGGAAGGCTGGCACGGCCTGAGCCAGGAGACCATAGCCGCCGTGGCCACCCCGGGCGGCCTGGGGGGCATAGGCATCCTGCGCCTGAGCGGGCCGGAGGCCTGGCGGGTGGGGGCCGAGCTTTTCCGGCCCAGCCGGGGTGGGCTGGACCTCGGCCGGCCGCCCCTGCGCCAGTTGCTGCACGGCTGGGCCCTGGACCCGGCCAGCGGCGAGCGGGTGGACGAGGTGCTGGCGGTGTTTTTCCAGGCCCCCCACTCCTACACCACCCAGGACACGGTGGAGATCCAGGGGCACGGCGGGCCGGCCCTGCTGCGCCGGCTGCTGGAGCTGGCCCTGGCGAGGGGCTGCCGCCTGGCCCGGCCGGGGGAGTTCACCTGGCGGGCCTACCTGGGGGGCAGGCTCTCCCTGGACCAGGCCGAGGCGGTGGCCTCCCTGGTGGCGGCCCAGTCCCAGGCCGAGGCCCGCCTGGCCCTGGCCGGGCTGGAGGGGGGGCTGGGACGGCGGCTGGCCGGGCTGCGCGCTGGGCTGCTGGAGGC
>CAZLSD010000287.1:0-4318 GCA_964561775.1 uncultured Desulfarculus sp.
CGGGCTGGCCAGCCCGAGGACGTGGCCCAGGTGATAGCCTTCCTGTGCTCGCCGGCGGCCAGCTATCTGACCGGCCAGGTGCTGCACGTCAGCGGGGGCATGTACATGTGACACTTTCGTCCGGTCCGCGAGGGGCCGGGCGGGTGGGATAAACCAGATCGGATGGGCCCCGCGCGGGGTCCTGGCACAAAACGGAGAATGGGGAAATGGACATCAAGGCGAGAGTGAAGCAGATCATCTGCGAGCAGTTGTCGGTGGCCGAGGAGGACGTGGTTGCCGAGGCTTCCTTCGTGGACGATTTGGGCGCCGACTCCCTGGACCTGGTGGAGATGATCATGGCCATGGAAGAGGCCTTCAGCATCTCCATCGCCGACGAGGACGCCGAGAAGATCAAGACCGTGCAGGATGCCTGGGACTACGTGGAGGCTCGGCTGAACAAATAGGGCTTGCATGCCAGGGGCTCCCTCCGGTCCGGCACGCCACTTGGGGACTGCCGCGGATGGAGTCTCCGAGAGAGTCTCTCAACAGCCGGCGAACGTCGCGCGCGGCCCTGGTTCCTGGCCTCAAGCGGGGGCCAGGGCTGTCCTTGTTAGGGCGGGCGTAGCCGAAGGCTAGGCAACGAGGAGAATACGTGCAGCGCAGAGTAGTGGTCACGGGATTGGGGCTGGTCACGCCCCTGGGCACGGGGGTGGAGAAAACTTGGTCCGGCATCCTGGCTGGCCAAAGCGGCATCGGTCCCATCACCAGGTTCGACACCTCCGCCTTCAAGACCAAGATCGCCGGTGAGGTGAAGGACTTCAACCCCGAGGAATGGCTGCCCAAGAAGAACATCCGCCGCCTGGATTTGTTCATCCACTACGCGGCGGCCGCGGGGGTCATGGCCTGGCGTCAGGCCGGCATGCCCGAGCCCCTGGACGAGGAGCGGGCGGCGCGGGCCGGCTGCATCATGGGCGTGGGCCTGGGTGGGCTCATCACCCTGGAGGAGACCATCCTGCTGTTGGCCGCCAAGGGCCCGGACCGGGTGAGTCCCTTCTTCATCCCCAAGCTCATCGGCAACATGGCCCCGGGCGAGATATCCATGGAGCTCAACCTCAAGGGGCCCAACACCTGCCTTAGCACGGCCTGCGCCGCCGGCTCCCACGCCATCGGCGAGGCCATGCTGACCATCCAGCGCGGCGACGCCGACATGATCCTCTGCGGCGGGGCCGAGGCGGTCATCACCCCGGTGACGGTGGCCGGCTTCAACGCCGCCCGCGCGCTCTCCACCCGCAACGACGAGCCGGAAAAAGCCAGCCGGCCCTTCGAGGCCGACCGCGCGGGTTTCGTCATGAGCGAGGGCTCGGGCATGATGCTTCTGGAAAGCCTGGAATCAGCCCAGGCGCGCGGGGCCGAGATTATCGCCGAGATCGTGGGCTATGGGCTCTCCTCCGACGCCCACCACATGACCGCCCCCGACCCCAGCGCCCAGGGCTTCGCCCGCTGCATGAACATGGCCCTGAAGCGGGCGGGCTTGCAGCCCAGCCAGATCGACTATATCAACGCCCACGGCACCGGCACCGACTTGAACGACGCCACCGAGACCAAGGCCATCAAGCTGGTCTTTGGCGATCACGCCCACAAGCTGGCCGTGAGCAGCACCAAGAGCATGATCGGCCACATGCTGGGGGCCACCGGCGGGGTGGAGGCGGTCTTCACCGTGCTCAGCCTACGCGATCAGATGCTGCCGCCCACCATCAACTATGACAAGCCCGACCCCGACTGTGACCTGGACTACGTGCCCAACGTCAAGCGGGCGGCCCAGGTGCAGTACGCCCAGAGCAACTCCTTCGGCTTCGGCGGCACCAACGCCAGCCTTATCTTCTCGGTCTACCGGCCTTAAGGGAGGCGTGCAGGTGATCATAGCGCTGGGCAGCGACCACGCCGGTCTGCAACTGAAGGAAGCGGTGAAGGAGCGCCTGGCCCAACTAGGGCACCAGGCCCTGGACCTGGGCACGCACACCCCGGATTCCACCGATTATCCTGACTACGCGGCGGCGGTGGCCCGGGCCGTGGCCGGCGGCCAGGCCGCCCGCGGAGTGCTGGTCTGCGGCAGCGGCCTGGGCATGTGCATGACGGCCAACCGCTTCGCCGGGGTGCGCGCGGCCCTGGCCCCCACGGCCGAGCACGCCCGCCTGGGACGCCTGCACAACGACGCCAACGTGCTCTGCCTGGGCCAGCGCCTGACCCCCCAGGCCGAGGCCCTGGTCATCCTGGATGCCTTCCTGGACACCGAGTTCGAGGGCGGCCGCCACCAGCGCCGCATCGACAAGATGGACGCCCTGAACGGGGGAGGCAGTTGAACGGACGCCCCAGCAAGGACGAGTACTATCTGAGCATCGCCCGCGAGGTCTGCCGCCGGGGCACCTGCCTGCGCCGCCAATATGGCGCGGTGCTGGTCAACGACGACCAGATCGTTAGCACCGGCTATGCCGGGGCCCCGCGCGGGGTGGCCAACTGCGTGGACCTGGGGCGCTGCTATCGCCAGGAACTGGCCGTGCCCCCGGGCGAGCGCTACGAGCTGTGCCGCTCGGTGCACGCCGAGATGAACGCCATCATCCACGCCAGCCGCGCCCAGACCCTGGGGGCCACCCTCTATCTGGCCGGGGTGGAGGTGAACAGCGGGCTGCCCACCATCAACCCCGAGCCCTGCCTGCTCTGCCGCCGGGTCATCATCAACGCCGGCATCCGCCGGGTGGTGATGCAGCCCCGTGGCCGAGGCATCGTCAGCGCCGACCCCCAGGAATGGATACGCCAGGAAAACGAGGCCGCCCGTCAGGGTTTGGCTGCCCCCCCTCAACCACAGGCCCTCCAGCGCGAGGGAGGAGGTGACTCGTGAAGTGCCCCTTCTGCGGCCACGTTGACAACAAGGTCGTGGACTCCCGCGTCAGCAAGGACGCGGCGGTCATCCGCCGCCGCCGCCAATGCCTGGACTGCGGCCAGCGCTTCACCACCTACGAGCGGGTGGAGGAGCTGGAGACCTTCGTCATCAAAAAGGACGGCTCGCGCGAGGTCTATGACCGGTCCAAAATCAAGAGCGGCATCGTAAAGGCCCTGCAGAAGCGCGCCGTCTCCATCGCCAAGGTGGACGAGTTCCTGGAGGGCCTGGAGTCCAGCTTCCAGGAGCAGAACCTGCGCGAGATACCGGCCAAGGAGATCGGCGAGAAGGTCATGAACTGGCTGCACGAGGTGGACGACGTGGCCTACGTGCGCTTCGCCTCGGTCTACCGCGAGTTCCGTGACGTCTCCGAGTTCATGCACGAGCTGGAACGCCTCATCGCCACCCGCAAGGAAGCGGGCCGCAACGGGGCCTAGCCATGGCCAGCCAGACAGCCGCGGCTGACCGCCGCTTCATGGCCCAGGCCCTGCGCCTGGCCCGCCAAGGTTTGGGGCGCTCCTCGCCCAACCCGGCCGTGGGCGCGCTGGTGGTCAAGGACGGCAAGGTCGTGGGCCAAGGTTTCCACGCCAAGGCCGGCGCGCCCCACGGCGAGATCCACGCCCTGGAGGCCGCTGGCCCCGCCGCCAAGGGCGCCACCCTCTACGTCACCCTGGAGCCCTGCCACCACCAAGGGCGCACCCCTCCCTGCACCCAGGCCATCATCAAGGCCGGCATCGCCCGGGTCTGCTATGGGGCTTCCGACCCCAACCCCCGGGTGCCCGGCGGCGGCGGCGAGTATCTGGCCGGCCAGGGGCTGGAGGTGGTTCCCGGAGTGCTGGGCGAGCAGTGCGCCGAGGAGCACCGCTTCTTCTTCCACCACGTCACCACCGGCCGCCCCTATGTGATCCTCAAAACCGCCGCCACCCTGGACGGCCGCACTGCCACCCGCAGCGGCGAGAGCCGCTGGATAACCGGCGAGGAGAGCCGCAAGCAGGTGCACCGCCTGCGCGACTGGCTGGACGCCGTGGCCGTGGGCATCGGCACCGCCCTGGCCGACGACCCCCAGCTCACCTGCCGGGTCAAGGGTGGCCGCGACCCCCTGCGGGTCATCGTGGACACCGGCCTGCGCCTGCCGCCATCGGCCAAGGTGCTGGACCCGGCCGCCGGCGGGCACTGCGTCGTGGCCTGCGGCCCCAAGCCCGCTGTCAAGCGCCGGGCCGCCCTGGAAAAGGCCGGGGCCGAGGTGCTGGCCCTGCCCAAGGGGCCGGGCGGGGTGGACCTGT
Organism: uncultured Desulfarculus sp.; assembly: GCA_964561775.1. Classification (GTDB taxonomy): domain Bacteria; phylum Desulfobacterota; class Desulfarculia; order Desulfarculales; family Desulfarculaceae; genus JACRDC01. The sequence continues at coordinate 4,198 of CAZLSD010000287.1, forward strand.
GGGCGCTCACCAGCGAACTGGGCAGCCGGGGCGTCATCAGCCTCTTGGTGGAGGGCGGCTCGGAGCTGGCCTGGGGCTTCATCTCCCAGGGCCTGGTGGACGAGGTGAACTACTTCTTCGC
>CAZLSD010000288.1:0-1738 GCA_964561775.1 uncultured Desulfarculus sp.
GTTTGGGGGGCGCGGCCGGCGGCGGGGAGGGGGATGGCCGCCAGGTGGACCTGGCCCCCGACGTGACGGCCCAGGCCGCGGAACTGCTGGCCGACCCCGGCCTGCGAGACCTGGCCGGCCAGGTCCTGCGCCTGGACCAGGGCTATGTGCGCCGGCTTTTCCAGGCCCGCGCCCGCGACTGCGGCCTGCCCCGCCAGCTGGCCCACCCCCGGGTGCTGCGCGCCTCGCGGGCCATCGAACTGCTGCGCCAGGGCCTGCCGCTCACCATCGTCCAAGACATTCTGGGCCAGGGCACGGTTAACCTGACCGCCAACTACCTGACCTTCGCCCAGGAGGACCGCCGGCGCATCGTGGACTTCCACCTGGGCCGGGAGGCCGGCCTGCGCACCAGCGCCCGCAACAGCTTCCCGGGCCGGGTGACGGCCATCCGGCGCACGTCCCTGCTGGCCGAGGTGGAGATGGTGAGCCAGGGCGGCCACGCCCTGGTCTCGGTCATCACCAACCACAGCCTAGAAAGCCTGGAACTGCGCCCGGGCTCGCCGGTGACGGCCCTGATCAAGGCCCCCTGGGTCATCATCGCCCAGGGCGAGCAGCCGCCCCGGCTGAGCGCGCGCAACCGCCTGCGCGGCCGGGTGGCCCACATCGAAGCCGACGGGCTGCACTGCGAGGTCATGGTGGCCTTGGAGGACGGGGCCCAGGTCTGCGCCCTCATCACCGGCGGCAGCCGCCAAGAACTGGGCTTGAAGCCGGGCGACCAGGTCTGGGCCGTCTTCAAGTCCTCGGCGGTGATCCTGACCGTGGAATAGACACCTTACGCGCCCGCGCAAGGGAGACGCCCCGTGGAATACCTGTTCCCCATCTCCGGCGTGACCACCCAGATTTGGCTGCCCCCCCTGGTGGCCTTCCTGGTCTCCTTCATCACCTCCATGGGCGGGGTCTCGGGGGCCTTTTTGCTGCTGCCCTTCCAGATGAGCTTCTTGAATTTCACCAGCCCGGCGGTGAGCCCCACCAACCTGGTCTACAACGTGGTGGCCATCCCCAGCGGGGTGTGGCGCTATCTGCGCGAGGGGCGCATGGTCTGGCCCCTGACCTGGGTGGTGGTCATCGGCACCCTGCCCGGGGTGATCATCGGCTGCTTCATCCGCCTGCACTGGCTGCCCTATCCCCAGACCTTCAAGGCCTTCGTGGGCTGCGTGCTGCTATACATCGGTCTGCGCCTGTTCCTGGACCTGGGCAAGGGCGCCCGGGCCGGCGCGGCGGGCAAGCCCGCCAATCCGCCCGCCCCCGCGCCCCAGGAGTTCGTGGTGCAGACCCTGGAGTGCAGCCCCAAGTGCGTGGCCTACCGCTTCCAGGGCCAGGAGTACCGGGCCTCCACGCCGGGCATCTTCGCCCTGTCCTTCATCGTGGGGGTGGTGGGCGGAGTCTACGGCATCGGCGGCGGGGCCATCATCGCCCCCTTCTTCGTGGCCATCTATGGCCTGCCCGTGCACACCGTGGCCGGGGCCGCCCTCATGGGAACCTTCATCACCTCGGTGGCCGGGGTGCTCTTCTATCAGGTCCTGGCCTGGACCCCGGCCTATGCCGGCGCGCAGGTGGCCCCCGACTGGCTCTTGGGCGCGCTCTTCGGCCTGGGCGGGGTGGCCGGCATGTATCTGGGCGCGCGCACTCAGCGTTATGTCCCCGCCAAGTGGATCAAGGCCGGCCTGGCCCTGCTGCTGCTCTACGTGGCCGGACGCTA
>CAZLSD010000288.1:1838-4304 GCA_964561775.1 uncultured Desulfarculus sp.
AGCTGCTCATGTCCTGGCTCCACAGGCATACCCGGTTGCGCCCCTCGCCCTTGGCCCGGTAGAGGGCATGGTCGGCGCGCAGCATCATTTCGTCGGCGCCCAGGGGCTGGGCCGGGTCCTGGCTGGTCAGGCCCAGACTGACCGTGATGCCCAAGGCGTGCTCGCGATAGGGAATGGCCAGGCCGGCCACGGCCTGGCGCACCTTCTCGGCCAGGCCCTGGGCCTGGGCCGCGTCGCTGCGGGGCAAAAGCAGGGCGAACTCCTCGCCGCCGATGCGGGCGGCCAGATCGCCGCTGCGCAGGCTCTCGCGCAGAACGCGCCCCAGGGCGGCCAGCACCGCGTCGCCGCCGGGGTGGCCGTGGGTGTCGTTGACCAGCTTGAAGTGGTCGGCGTCCAGCATGACCAGGCTCAAGGGCAACCCCAGATAGCGGGCCAGCTTGAGTTCCTGCTCCAGGGCCTGGTCGAAGTGGGCGCGGGTGTATAGCCCGGTGAGCTGGTCGGTGGTGGCCATGCGGCGCAGACGCAGGGAGGTCAGGGCCACCGAGACCTGCTCGTCGGCCACGGCCAGCAACTGCCGGTCCTGGGGGCTGAACGGCTCCGCCCCGGCGGGACGCCCCAGGCCCCACAGACCCATGACCTTGTCGCCGGCCCAGAGCACCCTGATCAGGGCCGGACCCTCCAGCCCGGGCAGGAGTTGGCGTCTCATCCGCCCACGGGCCTCCGCGGGAAGCCCGGAACCGGCCGAGGCCGCGCCCAGCATGGCGGGAGTCACTCCGGAAAGGCGGGACCAGGCCTGGGCGGTCTGTTGATCCACCCCGTGGGCGGCGAACAGGTTCAGCTCCTGGGCGGCCTGGTCATACAGGAACAGAAAGCCCTGGGCCGCCTCCACCGCCCGGCTCAGCACGGCCAGCATCTGCTGGGCCATGGCCTCCGGCCCCAAGGCCCGGTTGAAGACCCGGGTCATCTCCCCCACCAGGGTCAGCTCGCGCACCTTGAACTCCAGTTGCCGCCGCTTCTCCTCCAGCTCCGAGTATAGCCACCAGTTGTTGAGCATGCTGCCGGTGAAGGCCGCGAAGGTCTCCAGCAGGGTCAGGTCCTCCTCGGAGAGCCGCTCCTTGACCTCCTGGGCGTAGTCGGCCTCCACCACCCCGATGAACTCGCGGTCGGTGAACAAGGGAGCCAGGGCCACCTCGCGGGCCGGGGCCAGCAGCTTAAGGACCGAGGGCGCGAAGAACTCGCTGCCCTCCAGCTCCAGGGGCAGGGCCCGGCCCAGGGAAAAGCTCTCGTACTCGGGGGTAAGAGGGGACAGGCGGGGCGGCTCCAGTTCCAGGGCCTGGCGCAGGGCCTGGGCCTGCTCCGGCGAGGGGGCCTGGGGCCAGCCCAGCGAGCGCAGTTTCAGAGTCCCCCCCTGGAACACGAAGAGCATGGCGCGCTGAAAAGGCAGGTAGCGGCACAGGGCCTCGGTGATGCGCCCCACCAGCTCGTCTTCGCTGGCGGCCGCGCCAAAGGTGCCGGCCATGCGCAGCAGGCGGGATAGATAGCCCGCCACCGATTCCTGGTCCGCTGGCGCGGGGGAGACCGCGGCGGGGGCGGACTGGCCGCCGCGGCCCAGGGCCAGGAAGCGGTCGTAGTCATGGCCCGCGGCCTGGGCCAGGGCAGCCTGGGCCTCCAGGCCAATGGTGCGCCGGCCGTCGGCCACCTCCCAAAGCTGGGTCAGCTCCAGGCCCGCGGCCACGGCCAAGCGGGCGGGATCCTGGGGATCATTGAGCAGGCAGCCGGCCAGGGCCTGGCGGAACTGGGTGTGTATGCGTTCCAAGTTGGTCAAGGCTGTCTATTCCGGTTCCTCCCCCCCTTTGCCCGCCTAAGAAGCCCGCGTCCGCGCCCTTGAACCCGTGGGTCTGCCTGGGCTACAGTGATGATAACTTTTTGGCGCGGAGCTTGGCAGAGAAAAGTAGCAGTTACCATTCATTTCGCCAAGCCTTGCCCGCCGGATATGGCAGGAAAGTGAATACCGCCGACCCGCCCGGACTGACCCTGGACCATCTGCTGGGCCAAGTGCGCGAGCAGGAGGCGGCGCTGACCACCTATAAGGAGACCCTGGGGCGCATCTACCAGGAGTTCGACGCCAAGATCGAGGAGCTATCCCTGATCCGGCGGGTCTCCGACGTGCTGCGCGCCTCCCAGGACCTGACCAGCCTGGCCCTGGGCCTGGTGGAGGTGGTCATCAGCGAGCTGCCCGCCGACCTGGTGGCCTTGATGCTGGCCGACCCCGAGCTGACCTGCCTGCGCCCGCTGGCCCTCATCCACCGCGACTGGGACGGCCCCCGCGCCGTGGCCAAGCCCGGCCGCCGCCAGCTGCTGCCCCTGGGCAAGGGCGCCCTGGGCCTGGCCGTCAGCCAGGGGCGGGTGCTCTTGCTGGAGGATCTGGCCGCCCCGGGGGCCCGCCCCTGGCTGACGGCCAGGCCC
>CAZLSD010000289.1:0-4303 GCA_964561775.1 uncultured Desulfarculus sp.
CTCTGGTGGTTCACTGCGCCGCCGCCACCGCCGTCACGTTGAGCCTTTGCGCCATCTCCGGGTCCATCTGACAGGGATCCACCAGGGTGGCGGCGGCGCAGTGGACCACCAGAGACGGCCGGGCCGTGAGGATGACCTGCTCCAGCTCTTCCGGCCGCTCCAGGTCTCCCCGCAGCACGCCCACTCCCGGCCAGGCCTCGGCGGGCAGCCTTTCCGGCGCGCGCACCAGGGCCACAAGCCGGTGAGGCTCCCCCCGCCAGCGCCAGAGCAGCATGCCGCCCAACAGCCCGCTGGCCCCGCTGACCAAGATGGCCCCGCTCATGGCCGCCACTCCCGCGCCGCCGCCAGCAGGGCTTTAGCCACCCGGGCCGCGCCTTGGCCGTCCACCGCCTTGAGCCCCGCCCGCGAGAAAGCCTCCCGCCGGGCCATGTCCGCCGCCAGTTCATCCACCCCGGCCGCCATCATCTCGCCGCTTACCTCCTCCCACCAGCCCAGTTGCAGGGCCAGGCCGCGCCGCCCCATCTCCTCGCCGATGCGGCGCTGGTTCTCCACCTGGATGACCAGCACCGCGGGCAGGCCCAAACAGCACATCTCCAATGTGGTGGTGCCGCTGGCCGAGAGCGCCAGCTCGGCCCAGTTCATCACCTGGGCCATGTTGGAGATGTCGGTCAGTATCTCTACCTGGTGGGGCAGGCCGGCCGCCGCCGCGCGCACCTTTTGCGCATGGGGGTTGGCCCCGCCCAGCACCACCTTGATCTCGTACTCCCCCCGCGCCGCGGCCAGCCCGGTCAAGGCCCGGCTGGTCAGGTCCGTGGGATCGGAACCCCCGAAATTCACCAGCAGCCGCCGCGCGCGCGGGGCCTGCTCCCGCGCCCCCGCCGGGCGGGCCTCCACGAACTCCCGCCTCAACACCGCGTATTGCGCCCCCAGCAAGAGCCGGGTCTTTGCCGAGCAGCGGTATTCCTCGGCCCGGGCATAGAGGTTCTGGTTCAAGACCAGGGCCGTTTGGAAGTCGAAGGCCATCAACTCGTCGAAGAAAAGCGTACAGGCCCCGGCGGCCAGGCCGTCCAAATAAGCCTGGTCGAACTGGTAGCCGTCCAGCACCACCCCGGCCGCGCCGCGCCGCCTCACCAGTTCCAGCGTCGCGGCCAGGTCGCGGGCCAGGTCCATTTCCCCAGACAGGGGCAGCAGTTCAGACCCCGCCGCCTCCACCTTGGCCGCCCCCGCCGGCGAAGGCTCCCGCATGGCCACCGCCGTGGCCGCGCCCTGCTCACCCAGCGCCTGGGCCAAGGTCAAACAGCGCGACAAATGCCCCAGGCCTATGGCCGGGCTGGCGTCGGTACGAAAAATGAAAAGCGGCTGGCCCATGCTACTCCCTTTGTGCCCAGGGTCACAGAGTCCTAAGTAAATGCCAAAAAAATTGGCCGGTCAAGGCCGCCGGCTGTTAACATTCTTTTGCCGGGCCGCTCGCGCGTAAAAACCGCGCTCGCGGCCCAAGGGCAAAATCCCCGCCGGCCGGCTGGCGCGCCGCGTGCCGCGGGGGCATGGGCCGCCGCTTACGCGCTTGCACGCGGCGTGACAGCCGGCCGTCACGGATTTTGCTGCGGTACGGGGGATTTTTCTTTGGTTTCCAACTCGGCCCAACCGTCAGGCGTATCCCGGCCTGCCTTATGGCGGCTGGCCTTGGTTTTGCTAGCTTTCCTGGCCGCGTTGGCAACCTGCCTGTTGGCCCAGCAGCCAGTCACGCCTCTTTTCAAGCTGGTGGACTCCGACGACAAGGCCGGCCTGGTCGCCTTGCTGGCAAACCGCCCGGCCGAGGCGCGGCAGCGCTACCTGGGGCGCACGCCCTTGCACCTGGCCGCCCTGGATAACCATACCCAGCAGCTGGCCGACCTCCTGGAGGCGGGGGCCGATTTGGAGGCGCAAGACGATCTGGGGCGCACGCCCCTGCACTTGGCGGTGTTCGCCCGCCGTTCCTACATGGCGCAGCTCCTCTTGCGGTCGGGGGCCGATGCCCAGGCCCGGGACCAGCAGGACGCCACGCCCCTGCACTTGGCGGCCTGGGTGGGGGCTCCGCTTTCGTTGTGGCGGGCGTTTTTGCAGGCTGGCGCCGATCCCCAGGCCAGGGACGCCCAGGGCCGCACGCCTCTGGGCATCTTGACCCATCTGTACCCCGCCTGGGGCAGGGCGGTGGAAACCTTGCCCGAGATGAAGTCCGCGCCCGGGTTCTTAAAGAAGGAATCGCGGGCGGCTTGGGGGGCGGTTGCGTATACGGGAAGCGAATCTTATAGTTATGGCGTTGCGGCCATATCGGCCCCATGGCGGGATTGGTTTTGAGCAAAACGAGAGGCGAGGCTATGAGCGAGGAAGAGCAGGGCTTCAAGGTGAAGGATCGCAGAATCTTCTCGGATGACGGCCAATTGCGCGAGGAGACCTCCCCGGATGAGGCCCCGGCCCAGGAAGTTCCGCCCGCTGCCCAAGGTGATGGGCCTTCCTCCCGCTCCGCCGGACCCTTGCCTCCGGTGGACTTCGGGGGGCTGATCCTTTCCCTGAGCCACGCGGCCATGATGCACCTGGGGCACATTCCCGACCCGCTGACCGGCCAGCCCAGCCCCGACCCGGACCTGGCCCGGCATACCATCGACACCATCGCCATGCTTAAAGACAAGACCCAGGGCAACCTGACCGTGGACGAGCAGCGTCTCATAGATCATGCCCTGACCGAGCTGCGGCTGGCCTACGTGCGCCAGCACGGCTAGGCCCATACCATATGTATAATCAGGAGGAATTCCTCATGAAAGCCATTAATCGCGGGACGCGGCGGGCCCTGGTTCTGCTGCCTGTCCTGCTGCTGACCCTGGCCCTGGCCGCGCCTTCCTGGTCCCAGGGCCGGCCGGACAGCTTCGCCGACCTGGCCCAGCAGGTTTCGCCGGCGGTGGTCAACATCCGGACCACCAAGATCGTCAAACGCGGCCCCATGCCCGACATCTTCCAGTTCCATGGCCGCCGGGGAGCCCCGGGCGGGCAGGGCGGCGAGGACGGCCCCATGGAGGATATGCCCGACATGCACGAGTTCTTCCGCCGCTTCTTCGGCGGACAGGGCGGCCCGGGCGGGCAGATGCCCAAGGAGTTCAAGCAGCGCGCCCTGGGCACCGGGGTCATCGTGGACAAGGAGGGCTACATCCTCACCAACAACCACGTGGTGGCCGAGGCCGACGAGATCGTGGTGGCCTTGAAGGGCGGCGAGGAGCAGAAGGCCGAGATCGTGGGGCGCGACAAGAAGACCGACCTGGCGCTCATCAAGCTCAAGAGCGACAAGGAGCTGCCAGTGCTGCCCCTGGGCAACAGCGACGATATCCGCGTGGGAGACTGGGTGCTGGCCGTGGGCAATCCCTTCGGCCTGGAGAGCACCGTCACCGCCGGCATCATCAGCGCCAAGGGGCGCATCATCGGGGCCGGCCCCTATGACGACTTCATCCAGACCGACGCCTCCATCAACCCCGGCAACTCGGGCGGGCCGTTGGTCAACCTGAAGGGCGAGGTGGTGGGCATCAACACCGCCATAGTGGCCCAGGGCCAGGGCATCGGTTTCGCCATCCCGGTCAACATGGCCCGCGAGATCATGACCCAGCTCAGGTCCAAGGGCCGGGTGGTGCGCGGTTGGCTGGGCGTGGTCATCCAGCCCGTCACCAAGGAACTGGCCGAGAAGTTCAAGCTCAAGGAGGCCGAGGGCGTGCTGGTGGCCGACATCATGAAGGACGGGCCAGCGGAAAAGGCTGGCCTTCAGCGCGGCGACGTCATCGTGGAGTTCAACGGCAAGCCCATGAAGGACTGGCATGCCCTGCCCCGCCTGGTGGCCGAGACCCCGGTGGGCGGCCAGGTCAAGCTGCTGGTGGTGCGCGAGGGCAAGACCCGCAACGTCACCGTCACCGTGGGCGAGTTGAACGACGAAAAGACCGTGGCCAAGGCCGAGGCCGAGGACAAGGCGCGCCTGGGCCTCAACCTGCAGGAACTGACCCCCGAACTGGCCGAGCAACTGGGCATCGGCGGCAAGAAGGGCCTGGTCATCACCGGAGTGGAACAGGACAGCCCGGCCGAGGAAGCCGGCCTGCGCCGCGGCGACGTCATCCTGGAAGCCGCGCAAAAGCCGGTGACCACCGTCAACGAGTTCGCCGCCCGCGTGGCCAAGCTGGGCCCCGGCGAAGGCCTGCTCCTGCTCATCCAACGCCGCGATGGCACCATCTTCGTGGTGGTCAAGACGCAGGATAAGTAGATAAATGCCTTGGGGGAAAACCCTTTTTGC
>CAZLSD010000290.1:0-4285 GCA_964561775.1 uncultured Desulfarculus sp.
AGGACGAGGCCCGGCCCTCCCCGGCGGCCAGGCCGTCCAGGGCCCCGGCGGCGATCAAGGCCCGGGCCTCGTCCTCGGCCGGGGCCACGCGGGCGCAGAAGTCCTCCATGCCCGCATAAGCCCCGGCCTGGCGCTCCTTGACGATGCGCTCCATGGTCTGGCGGCCCAGTCCGTTTATGGCCATGAGCCCCACGCGCAGGTGGCGGCCCTGGCCGCGCCAGGCCGCCTGGCTGGCGTTCACGTCCGGGGGCAGCACGGTGAGCCCCAGGCGGCGAGCCTCGGAGACATAGGCGAAGGCGCTGTAGAAGCCGCCCTGGTTGCTAATGACCGCGGCCATGAACTGGGCCGGGTGGTGGGTCTTGAGATAGGCCGCCTGGAAGCTGACCCGGGCGTAGCTGGCGCTGTGGGGCTTGCAGAAGCTGTAGCCGGCGAAGCTCATCATCATCTCCCAGACCTGGGCGATCTTGTCCTCCTCCACTCCCCGCTGGCGCGCCCCGTCCACGAAGCCGGCGCGGTAGTCCTTGAGCGCCCGCTCCTTGTCCTTCCAGTTCATGACCTTGCGCAGCTTGTCCGCCTTGGCGTGGGAAAAGCCGGCCAGGGCCACCGCCGCCTGGGAGACGTGCTCCTGGTAGACCATGATGCCGTAACTCTCGGCCAGGATGGGCTCCAAGAGGGGATGGATGGGCTGCCAGGGCGCCCCGTGCAGGCGATTCAGGTACTCCTGGATGTAGGGGTTGGCCGCCGGACGGATGATGCTGCTGTGGATGACCATGTGCTCGTAGTCGCCTTGCTTGGCCTTCTGCTGCAAGAGCCGGGTGGCCGGGCTCTCGATGTAGAAGCAGCCCATGGTGTCTCCCCGCGCCACGGTGGCCTGGGTGGCCGGGTCGTCCTCGGGCTGCCAGAGGGCCTCGTCCAGCTCCTGGCCGGCTATTTCCTGGCTATCTTGGCGCACGGCGGCCAGGGCGTCGCGGATCACCCCCAGGCTGCGGTTGCCCAGCAGATCGATCTTGACCAGCCCCGCCTCCTCGGCCCCTTCCTTTTCCCACTGGATGATGGGCACGCCCTTGGGCGCGGTCTGAAGGGGGGCGTAGGAGTCGATGGGTCCGGGGGTGATGACCACCCCGCCCACGTGCACCGACACATGACGCGGGATGCGCAAGAGCCCCTGGGCCAGGCGCAGTATCTCCGGCCAGGGGGCGGGAAAGTCGGCCTTGGCCCCGGGGGGCAAGGCCTGGCGCTTGGGGTAGAAGCCGGTGTGGCCTTCCACCGGGCCGCGCAGCCAGGGCAACTGCCGGGCGAACTCCTTGATCTCGCGCTCGGGTATGCCAAAAACCTTGGCCACCTCGCGGATGGCCGAGCGCCCCTGGAAGGGCACGTGGGTGGCCACCATGGCCGCCCGGCCCTGGTATTGCTCCAGCACCGAGGCGATGACCTGGTCCCGCTCGTCCCAGGCAAAGTCTATGTCGATGTCCGGCGGGTCCACCCGGTCGGGGTTGATGAAGCGCTCGAAGTAAAGGTTGTACTTCAGGGGGCAGACGTTGGTGATGCCCAGGCTGTAGGCCACCAGGCTGGCCGCGCCCGAGCCCCGGCCGCAGATGCGCGGGCTGCGCCGCACGATGTCCTCCACCACCAGGAAATAGGAGGAGAAGTTCTTGCCCGCGATGATGGCCAGTTCCTTTTCCAGGCGCGCCACCGCCGCCGAGGGCAGGGGCTGGCCATAGCGCCGGGCCGCCCCGGCATAGGCCCGCTCGCGCAGCACCGCGCCGGCCGGGCGGCCTTGCCCGTCGCGCCAGGGCGGCATGATGGTCCCCGGCGCGGGCAGATACTCCAGGCGCTGGCCCAGCTCCCGGGCGACGCGGAGGGCCTTGGGCTCGGTCTCGAAGCGGCGGCTGAACTCGCCCGGCCCCACCAGCCAGGCGTGGGGCGGGGCCAGGTCCAAAGCCCCCAGGCGGGAGAGCGAGGTGTTCAGGTCCATGGCCCGCAGCACCCGGTGGCGCAGGTAGTCCTCCGGCCCCATGAAGAAGCTGCCCGCCAGGGCCACCAGGGGCGCGCCCAGGCGGCGGGCCTCCTGGCGCAAGCGCAGCGTCTGGCCCTTGATGCCGCGCGGCAGGGCGGCCATCACCGGCACCCCGGCCCTATGCCAGGCCGTCAGCAATTGGGCGCTGCTGGTGAGCACTGTCAGACCGGGGGAAAACTCGGGCAGGGCCTGTTCCAGGGAGAACCCCGGGTCGCGCTGGCGGCGGGTGATGAGCCGGCATAGGTTGGAAAACCCTTGGGCGCTCTCCACCAGGCAGATGGCCCGCAGGGGCAGGGCCGGGTCGCTCAGCTCGGCCCCCACCAGCGCTTGCAGGCCGTGGCGGCGGCAGGCGCGCAGGAACTCCCACAGGCCGTAGAGGTTGTCGGTGTCGGTCAGGGCCAGGCCCTCATAGCCCAGTTCCTTGGCCCGCAGGCATAGCTGCTCGGGCGAGGCGGTGCCCCAGAGCAGGGAATAATGGGAGCGCACGCCCAGGGCCAGCATCTCAGGCCTCCAGCGCGCGGCCCAGGCGGATCTTCTCCAGACCGTGGCGGCGGCGGATCTGGTCCATGGCCGCCACCAGCCGCTCCCGCTTGGCCTGGACAGCCTGGCCGGGGCTGGCGGCCAGAGGCAGTTCCATCTGGGCGGGGGGATAGCAGAGCCGGTCGCAGACGAGCCGCAGGTGAGACAGGCGCACCCGGCGGCTCCAGGCGGCGGCCAGGGTCTGGCGGGCCAGATCGAAGAGCGCGAAGTCGTTGGCCGTGCCCGGATCATGGCCGCGCTGGCGGGAGCAGCGCAGGCCGTCGCTGTAGTAGAGGATAAGGCCTAAGCGCCGGGCCACCCGGCCCATGTGGCGAAGCCTACACGCGGCCGCCTCCGCCAGGAGAAAGAGTGCCTGCTCCACCTGGGCCAGGTCGTTGGTGTCCCCGGCGAATTGGCGCTCCACCGCCACCCGCTGGGGACCGCTGCCGGCCGGGAGCACCGGGCTGTGGTCCACTCCCCGCAAAATCTGATGGATATGGCCTCCCCGCCGGGCGAAGACCGTCTCCATCTGATCCGGGGTCCACAGGGCGACCTGCCCCACCCGGCGCAGATTGAAGCCGGCCAGGGTCAGCAGGTCGCTCCGCTCCAGGCCTGGCAAGAGGTACAGGGGCAGGGGGCGCAGGAAGGCTTCCTCTCCGCCGGGAGGGACGATCTGCTCGCCCTCGGGCTTGACCACCCGGGTGGCCAGCTTGGCCAGCAGCTTGTTGGGGGCCAGACCCCAACTGGGGCTGAGCCCCAGGCGGCTTTTGGCCTCCCGGCGCAGCCGCCAGGCCACGTCCCGGGGCGGCCCCCACAGCTTGCCGGTGCCGCTCAGGTCCAGGAACACGTGGCCGCTGTGCTCCTCGCTCTCCACCAGGGGGGAATAGGGCAGGGCCAGGCGAGCCATCTCGGCCATGGCCAGTTCGTAGAGCCGGGGCCGGGGGGGCAGCAGGCGGGCGTCGCGGCAGATGCGGCGGGCCCGCTCCAGGACCATGCCCTTGCGCACGCCGGCCCGGTAGGCCTCCTCGCTCATGTCGTAAACCGAAGAGCGCCCGCCGGGCGGGGCCACGATGACCGGGCGATCGTGCAGCCCGGCCTGGTCCAGGCGCTCCACGGCCACCGCGAAGTCGGCCACGTTGAGATGCACTACGCTGCGTTCCATGGGCTCGACACCATGGTTGGTCCTGCCGCTCTGCCAGAGGCTGGCGGATATATATCAACACTTGATTAGTTTAAACTGATGATACCGCCCGCTCGGGGCCAGGTCAAGAAGCTGCGTGGAGCCCCATGAAACCTTCCAGCCGCCCCCCCAACTAGCCCGCCCAAGCCAGGTTGGCGCCAAATCCTAGGCATGCGCCCGCGCTTCTGATTGGGATACTTCCTCCCCCGAAAACACCCCGGAAAACGCAAAATGCCGCCCGATAGGCTACTAGGCGCGTGGGCTAACATGCTATATTATCTAATTTTATTGGTACTAAGGGACGGTGTTGACCCGCCGGGACGGGAAATCTATGCCCTATCGCGCACGAAAAGAGACCTACTTGGAATCGACTTTCCCTGGCTACGCAGAGCGTCCCCTTGGAACGGCGGCTACTCTAGCCACATTACACGCTATAATGATATCTTATTGTTTTTATTAGTTTATTAAAACATGGCCCATGGACTCAAAATCCCCCACTCCTTGCGGGTATGAAAGTTCGAGTCTCTCCTCCGGCACCAAAGATAACAAGTAGTTAGCAGTAAGGCCTA
>CAZLSD010000291.1:0-4276 GCA_964561775.1 uncultured Desulfarculus sp.
GCGGGGGTCGAGCGCCTCGACTCCCAATACGGGTCGGGTGGAGCTTTCGTCTTCCTAACCGTTTTTGCTCCCGTAGAAACGTTGTCTAACCTACAAGGGGCGGGGGTCGAGCGCCCGTCCTGCGCCCGCCCCTATCCCCCTCTGGGGACTAGGACGGCAGGCGCCCCAGCAGCATCGCCACCGCCTGGGCCGCGTCGGCGGCCTGCTCCAGGCCGGGCAGGTCCCAGGTCATAAGCCCCACCAGGGGCTTGCCCAGCTTCATGGCGTGCCCCAGCTCGCTTAAGGTGCCCGCCCCGCCGCTGATGGCCAGCACGCCCTCGCCGCTTTGCACCACCAGCACGTTGCGGGCCTGCCCCAGGCCGCTGGGGATGACCACCCGGCACCAGGGATTGGCGGCCCTGGCCTGGTTGCCGGGCAGGATGCCCACACTGAGCCCGCCGGCCTCATAAGCGCCCCGGCAGGCCGCCTCCATGACCCCGCCCAGGCCTCCAGTGACCACGCCATAGCCGGCCCTGGCCAGCAGCCCTCCGGCCAGGCGGGCCTGCTCCAGCACCTCTGGTGGGGCGGTCCCCGCCCCGATGACCGCTATGAGCGGCTGGCGTTGGGGCTGGTCCGGGGGCTGGCTACCAGCCATGCTCGCCGATCAGGTCCACGAAGCGGCAGCCGCCCAGGTCCTCCTGGATGAGCTGGTCGCCCCGGCGGGTAACGCGGTAGAGGGTTTGCAGGAAGTGATCGCCCACGGGGATGACCAGGCGGCCGCCCTCGGCCAGTTGGCGGGTCAGGGGCGCTGGGATGCTCGGCGAGCCGGCGGTGACGATGATGGCGTCGTAGGGAGCCTCGGCGGGCCAGCCCTTGCTGCCGTCGCCGGTGACCAGGTTGACGTTGAAGATGCCCAACTGCTCCAGGACCTTCTGGGCGCGGCGCGAAAGCGCCAGCAGGCGCTCCAGGGAAAAGACCCAGTCGCAGAGCTTGGCCAGCACCGCGGTCTGATAGCCGCTGCCCGTGCCTATCTCCAGCACCTTCTCCCGGCCGGTCAACCCCAGGGCCTCGGTCATCAGGGCCACTATGTAGGGCTGGCTGATGGTCTGTTTCTCGCCGATGGCCAGGGGGTGGTCGTTGTAGGCCTGGGACCACAGGGCCTCGTCCACGAACAGGTGGCGGGGGATCTCGCCCATGACCTTGAGCAGGCGTGGGTCGCGGATGCCGCGCGCGGCGATCTGATCCTCCACCATGCGCCGCCGGCGCAGGGCGTAGCCGTCGTTGGCGGGGGGCACGGGCTTCCTCCGCGCCCTAGCGCCGGGCCAGGGCCATCATCTTGTAGATGGGCAGTCCCGCGGCCAGGGCCACGTCCTCGGTGCTTAAGTAGTGCCCCACCTGGCGGTCCATGAGCACGTTGCCCTCGGCGGGGAATTCCTCGTCTCCTTCCCACAGCACCAGCAGGAAGCTGACCCGGGGAAAGGCTTGCACCACCGCCGCCACGTCGCCGGTCGTTTGGTCGGGCGCGCCGCCTACCTTGGGGGCCAACTCCAGCAGCAGTCCAGGCCGCGCGCCGAAGAACTTGACCAGGGGGTCCTTGGCCCGTTTGACAAAGGCCGACCAGTAGAACTCGCCCGCCTCCACCTCGCGGAAGGTGATCCACTCGCCGGAAGGGAGCGCGCCGTCGGCCCGGGCCAGGTAGTGGGCCACCAGGGCCTGCTCGGCCAGGGGCAGGGCAGGGCCGTCGTCAGCGGCGGCCACGCTAAAGGGCTGCCAGGCCACGCGCAGGGGGCGGCCGTAGTAGTCCAGGCGCAAGGCGCCGTCCTGTTCATCCCACTGCGCGCCAGAGCGCGAGGCCACCTGGGCCGGGTCTTGACCGGCCAGTTCCTTGGCCGCCAGGTCCAGGCTCATCTGATAATCGTCCACACGCGCCACAGAGAATTCTCCCCGTTCTTAAGTTATGCGGCCCTGGCGGCGGGCGGCTGGGCGCGGGCTCCGCCGCCAGGACACTGGCCAACTCTAGCCTTAGGGCGGGGGGATGTAAAGGAGTCAGCCCGCGTCGACGGTATACAAAATTCACTACCCAGGGGCGCGCGTTTTGGTTTACGCTGTAAGCGTAGGATGATTCTCTAGGTGTGGCCACTGGTTGGCCAATAAAACTTGACCTCGTTGTCAGCGAAGGGTAGCATTAGCAATTCCGTCTCCGTCATGACGGGACTGTGGACCGCAGAGGGTCCGCCAAAATGTGACGCCTTGGGAGCGAGAGGTAAGCATGTCGCTCGGTTTATTCGAAAAGAAGTTCGGCCGCTCGCCGGAGAGCTTCGACAGCCTCATCGAACTGAACAAGTTCGTGGAGGAGAGGTTGGGGCACCGCCTGACGGTGGGCGAGGACTTCTTGGACCTCATCCCCTTGCGGGGCAAGGTGCTGCCCATCACCAGAAGGCGCGGCACCAAACTGGTGGAGGCGATCTTCGCCGACCATTAACCAGCGGCGGGTCCAGAAGTCCCCTTGGGGGGAATGACTGCCTAACTAACCTTAGCACGCGCGGCTCATGAACGGCCGCCCTCCCGTCAGGGAGGGCGGCCTTACGTTTATGCGCCAGGGAAAATCTTAACCAAAATTCCGGACGGCCGCAGCATGACCCAGCCGCAAGACCCGCCTCGCGATCAACCACTGACCCTCGAAAGCGTTCTCGGAATATACCGGGATTACTACCGGCCGGCCTCCGCCCAACTGGTCATGGAAGTCCTGGAGATGCCAGAACAGTTGCAGGAGGCGGAATTCAGGGTGCTGAGTCGCGTGGTGATGGCCATGAAGGCGCTCTCTCCCAAAGACCAGCATAGAACGCTGGCCTTGACCCACAACGAGGTCGTGGAAGCCTCCATTACCGCCCAGTCGCTTTTGGCAAGGGCGCTCGACAAGGCAATATGCAAACACAAATCTCGCCGCTACGATTGGGACATGCGCCACCGCGACGTACTGGACACCTATGATTCGTTCGTTAGTTGCTGCCAGCGAGCCGAACGAAAAGCCGTCATTGACCACCGGCAGGCAGTGGGAAAAGGAGAGCCCTATCTATTGCCGGCGCAACCGCTGATCGACATGCAGAGGGCCTTGGACAAAGCAAACCATCTATTAGGACGCCTCAACTGGTACTTGCGGGGGCAGGCCCGCTATAGAGTGGGATTTGTCCCTGAGGAACTCGTACGTGTGGCCATCGTTACTCTGTTGTTGTTGATCGCCAAAAACTGGGACGGCATCTCTGGGAAGCTTTATTCCATCTACACCGGATTGCTTGGTTGAGAAAATGAATGAGACGCTCATGGCCCAACCGCCCATCGAGGAAGTAAAATTCGAGGCCGCCCAGGCAAATTTCAGTCAAGGCGTCTACCCGGTTTTTTTGAGAGCCTACTCTGACTGTCTGACCCTGCGCGCCGCCAAACTCAAGCCGCCACTGGACTTGAAAGAGCGTTGGCGTCGCATACTAAGGAAACTGAGCGGCTCGCCCAATCACCGGGAGGGAGAAATTCCGGCTCAGGTCATGAACGAGGTCAGCAATTGTCTTTCCCATCTCATCCAATTCCATGACTCCCAAGTCTCCCTGGATAAAAGGCTCAAGAACATCGAAAAGGCCGGCAACCACTTGGACCGGGCCAACCTGGATCTCTACAAGCTAAGCTGCTTCGAGTTGAGCAGAGTCCTCAACTGGTTCGTCGGTGACCCTCTGCGGGTGATGGAGGTGGAAACCCCCACGGACTTCGCGTCCGGCTACAAAGAATTCCTGGCCGCCGCCCGCCAGGCCCGTGAATACGAGGTCAAAAGCATAGGCTTGGGCACAGACAACACCATTTCAGCTTACGTGGAGGCCATCGAAAAAGGGATGGCGCTAATTGTCCAGGCGTTTCCCGACATGTTGGATGGCTCCATCCAGGGCAATCCTGGAAAGGCCGACGCGAAACGGCCAAGCAAGACCGCGCGCCACAATCGCCTGAGATTCAACGCCTGGCTCTGGTTCAAATGCATCGTCTTGGCTGTGATCCTGACCTTTGCCATCGAAGAAATTTTCGCTTGGCTGTGGCATTGACCTGATAGCTTCTGCAACCTGGCCCGCCGCCCGTGACTTGCCCGCCTGCCTGCGCTATCATCAGGGCATGGCCAAGAAGAAGAAACGCTCTGCCGGGGAGCAGCCCCCGCCTGCCAAGCCAGCGGCCCCCGCGCCTTTCCACGCCCCCTTCGCGGGGCTGAAAAAGGCCCTGGAGCAGGAGCCCGCGCCCGCCCCAGCTCCGCCCGCGCCAGCAA
>CAZLSD010000292.1:0-4274 GCA_964561775.1 uncultured Desulfarculus sp.
GGGAATCGCCTGGGGCGCGCTGGCGGCGGCCGCCTGCACGCTGTTGGCCGAGAAGAGCCAGAGCAGGAAATCGGCCCAGCCGCGATCCTCCCGCTGCCAGGGATTGAAAAAGGTTCCGTCGGCGTCGCGGTGGGGCGCCCGCAGCAGGCCCGGGTCCTGGGCCGCCACCTGCCGTTGCCAGGCCTCTTCCTCAAAGGGCTGGGGCGCCAGGCAGGCGCTCAGGCCAGGCAAGGCCGCCAGACCCAGCAGCCCGCCCAGGCGGGTCAAGAAAGCGCGCCGCGTTAAATGCTGATCACTCATGGTCTGGACTCTCCTTGCCCGCCCTCTTAAGCGCCAATTCTAGGCCCGGCCAGAAGGGGCGACAAGCCCACCCCCTTTGGCCATTGGCCTGGCGGCCTTCCCTTGCGCCCGCCACCGCCTGGGGGATACACTAATATGGTTATAGTTCACTTTCACTGGTGGAAAATGTGTCGTCCCTCGCGCCGCGCGCCGCGCGCCTATGCCTTGGCTTGTTCCTGCTGTTGACCCTGGCCTCTCCGGCCTGGGCCGCGCCCGCCAACTGCGCGCCGGCCTTGCCGCCCTGCCCCGCCTTGGGCGACGGCATCGTCATCGGCAGTATCGGCGACGCCACCAGCATGATCCCCATGCTCACCGCAGACAGCGCCAGCCACGAGATGAGCGGCTGGTGCTACAACGGGCTCATCAAGTACGACGCCGATCTGAACCTGGTGGGCGACCTGGCCGAGTCCTGGGAAGTGAGCGGCGACGGGCTCACCATAACCTTCCACCTAAAAAAAGGCGTGCGCTTCCACGACGGCCAGCCCTACACCGCCGCCGACGCCCTCTTCTCCTGGCGCTTCATGACCAGCCCCCAGACGGCCACCCCCTATGCCGGCGATTACCTGAAGGTGGAGGCGGCCGAGGCCATCGACGACCACACCTTCCGGGTGCGCTACAAAGAGCCTTTCGCGCCGGGGCTCTCCAGTTGGTCGCTGACCCAGATGCCCCGGCACCTGCTGGAGGGGGTGGACCCGCGCGCCAGCGCCTTGAACCGCCAGCCCGTGGGTACCGGCCCCTTCATGATGAAAGAATGGATCACCGGCTCGCGGGTGGCGCTCACCCACTTCCCGGACTACTTCGAGGGCCGCGCCTGCCTGGATGCCTTGGTCTACCGGGTCATACCCGACATGGCCACCTTGTTCCTGGAGCTGCGCTCGGGGGGCGTGGACTGGATTGGGCTCTCGGCGCTGCAATACCAGCGTCAGACCCAGACCAAGTTCTTTCAAGACAACTTCAAGAAGTACCGCTACCTGGCCTCGGCCTACACCTACATCGGCTGGAACCTGCGCGACGGGCGTTTCGCCGACCGCCGGGTGCGCCAGGCGCTATCCTACGCCGTCAACCAGGACGAACTCATCAAGGGCGTGCTGTTGGGCCTGGGCCAGCCCGCCAGCGGGCCCATGAAGCCGGGCACCCTCTGGCACAACCCCAAGGTCAAGCGCTACGCCTATGACCCCCAAAAGGCCAAGGCCCTGCTGGCCGAGGCCGGCTGGCTGCCCGGCCCCGGCGGCAAGCTAATGAAAGACGGCCAGCCCTTCGACTTCGTGCTGCTCACCAACCAGGGCAACGCCGCCCGAGCCAACGCCGGGGTCATCATCCAGCGCCGCCTGGCCGAGATAGGGGTGGGCGTGGAGCTGCGCACCGTGGAGTGGGCCGCCTTCATCCGCGAGTTCGTGGACAAGGGCCGTTTCGAGGCGGTGCTGCTGGGCTGGACCATCAGCCAGGACCCGGATCAGTACGACATCTGGCACTCCTCGGCCATCGGTCCGGGCAAGCTCAACTTCAACGCCTTCAAGAACGAGGAGGTGGACCGCCTGCTCACCGAGGGGCGGCGCACCTTCGACCAGGGGCAGCGCAAGGCCATCTATGACCGCCTCCAGGAAATCCTGGCCGAGGAAGCGCCCTACACCTTTCTATTCGTGCCCGACGCTTTACCCATCGTGCACGCCCGTTTCCAAGGCATTGTCCCCGCCCCGGCGGGCATAGGATATAATTTCATCCGCTGGCACGTGCCCCCGGCCCTGCAAAAGCCGGCCCTGGCGCCCTAGAAACCCGGCCCCGCGGAGAAGCGCTCCGACCATGCTCACCTATCTGGCCAAACGCCTGGCCCTCATGGCCCCCCTGCTCATAGGCATCACCTTCATCAGCTTCCTCATCATGCACCTGGCCCCCGGCTCGCCCACCGACATCATGACCGACTTGAACCCCAAGGTCAGCGAGCTGGCCAAGGAGCGCCTGACCAAGCTATATGGCCTGGACCAGCCCCTGCACATCCAATACTGGAACTGGCTCAAGCGCCTGGCCGTGGCCGACTTCGGCCAGAGCTTCGCCCCGGACGGCCGCCCGGTGATGGACAAAATCGTGGAACGCCTGCCCGTCACCATCACCATCAACCTGCTCTCCCTGGCCCTGGTGCTGCTCCTGGCCGTGCCCATCGGCATCTACAGCGCCACCCATCGCGGCTCGCTTTTTGACCAGGCCACCACGGTATTCGTCTTTCTGGGCTTCGCCGCCCCCACCTTCTGGCTGGCCCTGTTGTGCATGATCCTCTTCGGGGTCAACCTGGGCTGGCTGCCCATCAGCGGGCTTAAAAGCATCAACCACGCCCAGCTCTCCCCCTGGAGCCAGTTCATCGACTACGCCTGGCACCTGCTCCTGCCCGTGACGCTCTCGGCTTTTGTCAGCCTGGCCGGCATGAGCCGCTACATGCGCGGCAACATGCTGGAGGTCATCCGCCAGGACTACATCACCACCGCCCGGGCCAAGGGCCTGCCCGAATCGGTGGTCATCTACCGCCACGCCCTGCGCAACGCGCTGATGCCGGTCATCACCATCCTGGGTTTAAGCCTGCCGGGCTTGATCGGCGGCTCGGTCATCTTCGAGTCCATCTTCGCCATCCCCGGCATGGGCAAGCTCTTCTACGACGCGGTCATGAGCCGCGACTATCCCGTGGTCATGGGCGGCCTGGTCATCGGCGCGGCGCTCACCCTGGTGGGCAACCTGCTGGCCGATTTGGGCTACGCCGCCGCCGACCCCCGCGTGAGGAACTCATGAACACCGCGCCCGGCTATCTCTCGGCGGTGCTCAAGAACCGCCTGGCCCTGGGCGGGCTCATCATCGTGGCCGCCCTCTTCCTGGTGGCCGCCCTGGCCCCGTTCATCGCCGGTCACGACCCCAACCAGATCGACGTGGAGGCCATCCTGTTGCCCCCCGGACCAGGCCACCTCTTCGGTACCGACGAGCTGGGGCGCGATGTCTTCTCCCGCATGGCCCACGGCGCGCGCATCAGCCTGCTGGTGGGGTTCATCAGCGCCGGTCTGGCCACCCTGGTGGGCGTGGCCCTGGGCGCTCTGGCCGGCTACTACGGCGGCTGGCTGGAGGCCGCCATCATGCGCTTCGTGGACATGATGCTCTGCTTTCCCACCTTCTTCCTCATCCTGGCCGTGGTGGCCCTGCTGGAACCCTCCATCGTCAACATCATGGTGGTCATAGGGCTGACCTCCTGGATGGGCGTGGCCCGTCTGGTGCGCGCCGAATTCCTCACCCTCAAAAGCCGTGAATACGTGCTGGCCGCCCGCTCCCTGGGCGCCTCCGACGCCCGCATCATCCTGCGCCACATCCTCCCCAACGCCCTGACCCCCGTGCTCATCACCCTCACCCTGGGCATCGCCGGCGCCATCCTCACCGAATCAGGGCTGTCCTTCCTGGGCCTAGGCGTCCAGCCACCCCAGGCCTCCTGGGGCAACATCCTCAATCAAGGCAAGGCCAACATCGAGATAGCCTGGTGGCTCTCCCTCTTCCCCGGCCTGGCCATCCTCATCACCGTCCTGGGCTATAACCTCCTGGGCGAAGGCCTGCGCGACGCGCTGGACCCACGTTTGCGATAAGAGCAGGGGGGAACTTTCTTGAAAGAAAGTTCCCCCCTGACCCCCCTCAAAGAACTTTATATGCGCTGGGGAATTGGCGCGCGCTGGCCCAAAAGCCTTTTGGCTTTTGGGCCAGCGCGCGCCAATTCCCCAGACGCCTCTAAATTTCTTCGTGGGCTCAGGGGGAAGCTTGCTTGCAAGCAAGCCCCTTTGAACAAGGGTGTCGCCGCGAACAGCCATCCCGAAAGCTCTACGGGGTAATTGCCGGTCCGCCGGCGGCGGCTTCGCCGCCAAGGACCGGCAATTACCCCGTTAAAGTTTTTCGGGAGGGGGGTTTGGGGGGAACCC
>CAZLSD010000293.1:0-4269 GCA_964561775.1 uncultured Desulfarculus sp.
GTCGAGAGAGCGCCCGGCAAGTTCAAGGTTTCCAGGGCGTGTGTGGAAATGGCTTCGTTGAATTGCCCGGCGAATCCCTGGTCGGAACCGAACACCACCAGGACTTGCCCCCTGCCTGTCTCTCTGTCGGACTCGGCCAGTTCCCGCCAGTGATGTTTCAAAACCACCCTCAATCCAAGCGTGACGGTGCGGTAGTACTCGGCCAAGGCCTCCATGGCCTGCTCGTAGCGCCTGATGTTCAAAGCCGAAAAAGCCTTCATGTTCTTGACCACTGACAGCAGGCCCCGCGCGCTGTCGATCCTACCCCTGAGGGCCTCCAGGTCTTCCATGCCCTAACCGTTTGCCAGAGGCTGGAGGCTTGGGCTTGGCGCGGCGCTTTCCTCCATGGGAGCGGCCAGAATATCCGCAATAAAGTCATGAAGCCGTTGGCGATCCCTCGCGGAAAGCGCGTCTCCCCCGGCTATCCGCGCGTTCAGGTCGGAAAGATACGTCTGAGCTTGGTGGCGGAGCCTTTGCTCGGCCGGGCCTATTTCCTCCAACGCCAGGTGGTCCAGCAGGCCGTCAACGGCCGCCAACAAGACCAGTATCTGTTCGGCGGCGGTCAGATGTTCGTATTGCGACTGCTTGAGGACCTCGCGCGCCCGCCGGCCCCTCTCAATTATTCTTTTGGTGTCCGGGTCCAACCGGGTGCCGAAACGCGAGAAGGCCTCCAGTTCCTCGAACTGGGCGTAGGACAGGCGCAGTTCACCGGTAACGGCGCGATAGGCGGGAAGTTGGGTTTTGCCACCTACCCGAGAAACCGACAGGCCAACGTCCACAGCGGGCAGGATGCCCTTGTTGAAGAGAACGGGGGAAAGATATATCTGGCCGTCGGTGATCGAGATGAGGTTGGTGGGGATGTAGGCGCTCAGGTTCTGGGCCTCGGTCTCCGCGATGGGCAAGGCGGTCAGGGAGCCTCCCCCCAGCCGGCTGCGCAGGTGGGTGGCCCTTTCCAGCAGGCGGGAGTGGATATAAAAAATGTCCCCCGGGAAGGCTTCGCGCCCGGGCGGGCGTCTGAGGAGCAGGGATATCTCCCGGTAGGCGATGGCGTGGCGGGTAAGATCATCGTAGACGATGAGAACGTCCCGGCCCTTATCCATGAAATATTCCGCGATGCTGGTGGCGGCGTAGGGCGCGATGAACTGGCGGCCCGGCGGGTCATCACCCTCGGCCACCACCACTACGCACCTATGCAGCGCCCCCTGCCGGCGCAGGTCGTCCACCACCTTGGCCACCGCGGAGCCTCGGCAGCCAATGGCGCAATAGACGCTCACCACGTCATTGTCCCGCTGGTTGATGATGGTGTCCAGGGCCAGGGCCGTCTTGCCAGTCTGGCGGTCTCCCAGGATCAACTGGCGCTGGCCCCGGCCTATGGGGACCAAGGCGTCCACCACCTTGATACCGGTCTGCAAGGGAACGCTGACCGGAGCCCGTTCCATGATGGCGGGAGCCGGCCGCTCCACGGGCCGTCTTTCACCGGCGGCCAAGGAACCCCGGCCGTCCAGGGGCCTGCCCAGGGGGTCCATGACCCTGCCCAGCATGCCCTCGCCCACCGGCACGTCCAGCACCCTGCCGCTGCGGCGGACCTCGAAGCCGGCGCGCACGTCGGGGTCTTCGCTCAAGATGACGATGCCCAACTCCTCTGGGTCCAGGCCCATGGCCATGCCCTGCGCGCGGCCGAAGTAAACCAGCTCCTCGGCGCAAACGCCGGGCAATCCACTGGCGCGGGCCACGCCCTGGCCCACGGCGGTCAGATGGCCAACCTCGTGCATGACCAAGGGTTCGCGGGGCGTGGCCAGGGCGCTCTGCAGGGCGTCGAGGGTGGCGTCCAGGAGTTGAGCCAGCCCGGCGTCATCAGAACTCATCCCTGGCCTCCATCTTGCTCCGGCGATTTCTCGTCGGTCTGGGAGGAGGCTTTGTGCTGCAAGGACTCCAAGACCTGGACGAACTCGTTTTCCAGTCCGGCCAGGTAATCCTCCGGCGTCCAAGCCAGCCTGTACCCCCCCACCTGCAATTCAAGGCCCTGGAAGCCTTCCTGGGGGGCGGCGAGGTTGATCTCGGTCTTGGCCCCGACCAAACGGCGCAAGGCGGTCTCCAGTTCTCGCCGCTGCCCATCGCTGAGGGCAAAGCCGGTCCTCACCATGGCCACGCCCTGGCCTGCGGCCCTTTTCTCCACAGCCAGGGGAATGGGGTCGAGCGCTTCAAGCCGGTGGATGAAGGCTTTAAGCATCAAGGGTTGCAGTTCGGCTCCCGCCAGGTCCTTCACCGTCCTGCCGGCGGCGGCCAAAACCTCTCGGCCAATCCGCCGCCGCACCTCGCCAAGAAACGCCTCCTGGCTGGCGCGCAGTTCATCCTTCCAGTGGGCGCTCATCTCCCGCACCTCGGCCCGGGCCTGCTTGATTAGCCCCTGACGCCACTCCTGGGCCTCCTTGTCCGCTTGGGCCAGCATCTCCCGCTTGGCCTCTTCCAGGGCCAGGTTGTTGCGGCGATATTCCTGGGCCTGGGCCTGGGCCTCCTGGCGCTGCCGAGCCGCCTCCTCGATTTGCGACGCGATCCTTTGTTCCCGCTCCTCCATGGCCTTGACGATGGGGCCATAGAGAAAGCGCTTGAGCAGAAGGACCAGCACCAGGAAGTTGAACACCTGGGCCGCGAAGGTGAACCAGTCGAAGAGCATACCCGCCCCCGCTACTTGGCGATCACGTGGTTCCAGAAGGGGTTGGCGAAAATCAATATCATCGCTATGACGAAGCAGTAGATCGCCGTGGATTCGATCATGGCCAGCCCCACGAAAAGCGTCCTGGTGATGGTGTTGGCCTCGTCCGGCTGTTGGGCCAGAGAGGTAAGGGCCTGCGACACCGCGCGCCCCTCTCCCAGGGCCGGGCCAAGGGAGCCGATGGCCATGGTGAGGCCGGCCACCGCTATGGATACCGTTGCGATCAAACCCAGGTTGTCCACGGTTCAGTCTCCTTCCTGTCGCGCCGCACACGATTGATTGCCGCGCGATTGACGGTCACGGCAGCCGGCGGCTATGAAAACGGCGGCCAGCACGGCGAATATGTAGGCCTGGACCATACCGGTCAACAGACCCAGGACTTGCAAAACCACGGGAAACAAAAAGGGCGTCACGGCCAGAAGAATGGCGGCCACCATGCTTCCGCTCATGATGTTGCCGAACAGGCGCACGGCCAGGGCCAGGGTGCGGGAGACTTCGCCCAGTATGTTGAAGGGCAGCATGAAAACCGTGGGCCTCAGGTACTGCCTGAAGTGCTCCCTGGCCCCCCGGCTGGCTATGCCGTAGTAAGGAACCGCCAGGGCCACGCAAATGGCCAAGGCGGCGGTTGTGGAGAGGGAGCCGGTGGGCGGTTCGAAATAGGGCGCCACGGCCAGCAAATTAGCCGTGGCCACGAAAAGAAATATGGTCCCCACAAAGGGCAGGGAGCGGTCGGCCTCTCGGGGGCAGATGCGCAGGAACTGGGAGCGCATGCCCAGGACGATGCTCTCCAGGAGGTTCTGCCAGCGGGGAATGGGACCGTTGGCGCGCAACCCGCGCGTCACCAGCCACGACCATGTCACCAGCAGGCCCATGACCGCCCAGGTGAAGACGATGGTCGCGTTGAGGCTGAGCGGACCCCATTGCCAGAAGATCAACTCGTCGGGGCTGATTCTCACCTTGCCCCCTCCCGGGTTTCGGCCGGGCCGCGGGTTCTTCCCGGCCAAGGCCGGCGGACCACCATCCAGCGGCTGCCCAGGACGCCCAGCAGGCAGGCCAGCAGCATGTCCCAACGCCCGAATTGGGCCAGCGCGTAGAGCGCCGCCGCCATGGCCGCCAGCCGCAACGCCAGGCTGAGCAGAAACAGCCGCGCCGGTCTGGCCGTGGCCGGAAGCCGCCGCACGGTGAGCTTGAGGCCGCTGAAGTACAGCCAGCCCAGTATCAAGCCCGCCACAAAAGCCGCCGCCAAGGGGGCCGCCTCACTGGTGGTTGTCATTTTTCCGCTCTCGCTCCATGTCTTCCCGTTCCTTGCCGAACCAGAACCAGGCGTTCACACTGCCCAGCACCAGTCCGGCCAACAACAGGGTCAGGGTCCAGGAGACCCGCCCCGGCCAGTTGCGGTCAAGCCAAACGCCCAGCGCGACACCCACCAGGGTGGGCAAGGCCACCGACCAGCCCACCAGGCCGAACAGGCCCAGGCCGAACCAAACCCCCTGGCCGCGCCGCCGCCTGGCCAAGAG
>CAZLSD010000294.1:0-4260 GCA_964561775.1 uncultured Desulfarculus sp.
CTACGTCTCGTGGGCTCGGAGATGTGTATAAGAGACAGAGCGTGGGGGCCACGTCTGGGGACACGGCGGATGTCTGGGGAGGCGTCGCCGCCTTTTCTTGCCGGCCGGCCTTGAAGTCTGGCGACGCGGCAACCTTTGCGCCATCTTGGGGTTCGGCGGCGCTTCCTGCGGCCAATGCCCCTGCCCCCTTGTTGGGGGTCTGCGGGTTTTGCTGCTTGACCATGGGGCTGGCGACGGGCACCGCGCCTTCCGCGTGCGGGGCGGGGGTTGTCGGCAAGGTAGCCTGCGCCTCCGAGGCTGGGGATTGCTGCGCCACGGGGGCAGTACGGGGCTGGTACTTGGCTTCGGCCTTGCTCACGTCATCCCTGGAATTGGAGTCCGAGGACGTCTGGCCAGCGCCGCGTTCCAGCCGGGAGAAACCCGACGGCTCCCGTCCAGGCACGCTGGCACCAGTAACGGGAGGCTTTGCCATCTGGGCCTGGACCTGCTGGAGGGCGGCTTGAACATCCGGCCGCTGGGGGGCCACCGCCGCCGCCCGGCGCAACGAAGCCAGGGCTTGCGCCTGCTGACCCAGGGCCAGTTGGGCCTGCGCCTGCCCCAACAAGGTATCGGGCTGGTTGGGGCGCAGTTGCAGGGCATGCCTGAAATCCTGGAGCGCCTCTTGCGGACGCTGGGTGGCCAGCAGCGATTGCCCGCGCAGGCGATAGGCGGCCGCGTGGCCAGGCTCCAGCTTAAGGGCTTTGCTGCAATCGGCGATAGCACCGGCATGATCTCCCAGCAAGGCGCGGACCCTGGCGCGGTTGGAGAAAGCCGGGTGAAGGCTGCTGTCTAAACTTACCGCGCTGTCGGCATGCTTCAGGGCCTTTTGGTTGTCGCCGGCTAGTTGATGGGCATAAGACAGGTTGATATGGGCCTCGGCCAGAGTGGGACTTAATGCCAGGGCATGCTCCAGGTCCTGAGCCGCCTCCCTAGGCCGACCCATTTCATTGAGTACCGCCCCGCGCGTGTTGAAGGCCGTGGCCAGGGACGGGTCCAAGCCAATAGCCTTGCTGGAAAGCTCCAGGGCGCGCGGCAAATTGCCCCGGGCGTAGGCTTCGGAGGCGGCGATCAGGCTCTTTTGGGCAGCGGAAGGCTGGGCCGCCGCCCGGAGCTGGCCAGGGCAAAAGAGCACCATGCCCGCCAGCAGGATAGAGAGCCAAGTCCGTCCCAGACCCAGCAGCCTTGCCCGCCGTGCGCAGCAATGGTTCACAATCCCACTCCTTTTCACCATGAAATTTCCCTGGGTCTGATGCCGGAAGCCAGTTTACCGCCAGCTTCAGTAAGGAGTCCAGCGGCCATTCAGCAGCACAACCAAGGTTATGACGCGTGGACCCGGACCAGGGGTCCGAGGCGCCGGCTGGCGGCGTCCAAGTCACCATGGGTACCAAGGCAGAGGGTGGCCGCAACCACTTGTTCAAGAAGGAGCGCGGCCCCCTAAAGGGTGCGCCAAGGGAAAAGCCGAGGCCACATGCACCCACCAGCGCCGGCCGTGGTAGGCCACGCGAGCGGCGGTTTAAGGCGAGATGGAGCATAGGAGGTCTTGCAAGGATGCGGTTCCTGTTCAAGCCGCCAGTTCAACTTGTTGTTAAGAAAGGTTTAACTAGTTGATAGGCCATATAAATAACCTTGCTTCATTTATCTTTGAGCCAGCGAGCGCATGCTATTTTGTTTTTTCTGGATGAGCCGGGCGGAGATAATTCCTGGAATTAGGTAGTCGGCATTAACCACCTCGAAAAAGCCGGAGGCCACCTTTCGCGGCGGCCTCCGGCTCATACAACTGGTCCTCCAGCCCTACGGCTGGCTTTCCTGCTCCTTTCCTTGGGCTTCCTCGTCGGCTTCCTCGGCAACCACTCCGAGCCCCTTCTTCTGTCCTTTACCCGTTTCCTTCGTCCTGGGCTTGGCCGGAGCCGGCGCGGGCACGGCCGGGGCCAGGAGCACCTCCCTTCTCCAGCGCTCCAGTTCCAGCTTGTCGCTCTCCCAGACGCCTGCGATCTTCTTGATGGGGATGGTGTCCCGGTAGGTCTCGATGAGCTTGGTGATGGTGGGCTCGCTGCGGTGCATGAAGGCGCAGATCTCCTTCATGCCCACCAGGGCGGAGGAGTCCATGGACGACATGGGGGCGGGCGCGCCTTTGGCGTTGGCTACCATTTGGGGGTTCTCCTTTTCTGGGGGCGTGGGGTTTCCTTGGGTGTCTCGGTTATTGGTTCCTTGGGCCAGAAGCGCAGGCCCAGGTAATCGGCGCAGACCAGTTGCAGGACCTCGCAGTCCAGGTAGTGATTGGGCCGGCGGCCGATCTGTTGCCAGACGCCCTGCTCGTCCTGGGCCTCGGAGCAGAGCTGGCGGGCGTAGTCAAACAGCAGGCCGTGGGCCGCGTCCGGGCTGGCCGGGTCGTGATCGCCGTGCAGATGCCAGGCCCCGGGGTCGCCGGGGGCGATGTGCAGCTTGCCAAGCAGCAGGTCGTTCTTGTAGTAGGTGGTGTCCAGGTTGAAGTTGCGCAGGCCAGGATGAGTCTCAACCTTGCCTTGGGTGAAGGGCTGGCTTTTACGCCGGCTGCCCTTGCTGGGCATGAAGGGGGGATGGGCCAGGCACCAGTCGTTGACCTCCCGGGTCATCTCGCCGTCGCCGGCGTCCACCAGGCCAAACATGATGGGGTAGGCCTGGCCGTGGATGTCCTTGTACTGGTCGCGAAACATCACCCGCTCCAGGGCGGCCCAGGAATCCACGAAGCCCGCCCTTACCAGCCAGGACTCCCGCTCCGGCCCGGGGGCCCAGGCCCGGATGGTGAAGTAGCGGCCATTGCGCTGCACGTCCGTGGTGGCGGTCAGGGCGGCGGCTCCCTCGGGCACCAGGCCGGGCGGCCTCTCGTCGCACAGGGCCAGGACCGCGTCCTCGTCCCGGGCGGCGGCCTCGTTGCGCCAGGGCAGGGCTAGGTACTTGTTGTAGAGGTTGTGCTCCAGGGCCTTGTCGGCTTGGGCTCTTAGAGCGGCGGCGGCTATCTCTCCCAGGGGCACGAAGGGGCTCACGAAGGCGCTAAACCAGAAAGCCACGCTGGCCGGGGCGGCCTGCTTTTCCGCCGGAGCCCACCACCTGGTCTCCCGGTCCCAGCGCTGGGGGGTG
Source organism: uncultured Desulfarculus sp. (assembly GCA_964561775.1). GTDB lineage: Bacteria > Desulfobacterota > Desulfarculia > Desulfarculales > Desulfarculaceae > JACRDC01. The sequence goes on from CAZLSD010000294.1 coordinate 3,157, forward strand.
TAGCCTCCAGCCCGCACCGCCCGACGCCGCTCTGCTTCGTGCCAGGGCTGGCCGCAGGACTCGCACTCGTACCAGGCCAGGTGTTCGGCGGCCAGGCGGTTGGGGTCGGTGATGCTCTCGTCCCAGCGCAGCTGCTCCAGGCGCATGATCTGCCCTTGGCCGCAGGAGGGGCAGACCACCTCATAGCAGCGGACCTCCTGGGCGTTGAGCAGGGCCTGCCAGATGTACCCTTGCTCCACCGTGGGGGTGGAGGCCTTTAGAATCTTGCCCGTGTAGCGGTAGGTGGTGGTGCGCGCCTCGGCCAGGCTCACCGGGTCGGCTTCCCTCTGCCCAGGGGTCCAGGGAGGATACTTGTCCACCTCGTCCAGGAACACCTGCTGTATGGGCATGGTGGCCAGGCGCGCCACGCTGGTGGCCCAGGCCAGGTAGGTGATGGAGCCCCGCAGCCTAAGTCTTTCCTTGCCCAGGTCCAGGGGGCTGTCGGTGAGATTATCGCGCAGGCGCGGCGAGCTCCTCAGGATGGGGATCAGGCGGTCCTGGGCTATGGTTCCCGCCGTGGTCTGGTCGGCCATGACCATCATGGCGGCGGCCTGCTCCTGGTCCTGGCCAAAGGCCCAGCAGTTGTAGAGGACCTGGGTCTTGCCTCCCTGGGGCGGCGCCACCAGGGTGACCTCCCTCACACCCACCAAGCCCCAGGTGTCCATGGGCTCGGTGAGGTGGGGGGTGTGCTCGTTCTTCCAGGGGCCCTGCCAAGGACCATCGGTGACCACCCGGTGCTTTTCCGCCCATCGGGAAATGGACAGGCGCTCCCGCTTGCGGAAGACCGCCACCTCGCCCGGGGTCAGCATGACCACGGGAAAAAGGCTGGGACCTGGCACGCCCTGCATGCCTTGGCTGGCGGGGGTGAAGGCGCTCAAATTCATTGCGCCTGCTCCTGGCTGATTTGGCCCTGGCGGGCGTATCTGTGCAGCCACTCCTCCACCTGGAGCTCGCACCAGGCCAGGGCCTGGGCGGCCTTGGCCGGGTCGCCCTCCACCAGCAGGATGAAGTCGTCGATGTTGGTGCGGAAGAAGTTGACCAGGTCCGAGCGCAAGAGCCGGGCCC
>CAZLSD010000295.1:0-4246 GCA_964561775.1 uncultured Desulfarculus sp.
GGCGGAAAACGACCGGCGCTGTGCGATTTTTTCCTTAAAAGACTCTCGCTTGAGGCTTCCGGCCGTGTTGACAGCCTTTTATGGCGCTGGTAAGTTTGCCCTGGGCCGAAGTGGTGGAATTGGTGCAGCTTTTTCCGGAGGAGGTTCCATGAGCCTGGGCCAGAAAGTTGCAGCCGACTTAAAGACCGCCTTGAAGGCCCACGACGAGGCCTCCACCTCCTGTCTGCGCCTGGTCATGAACGCCCTCAAGAACAGGGAAAAGGATCTGCGCCGTCCGCTCAGCGAGGACGAGGAGGTCCAGGTCTTGAAGTCCATGGCCAAGCAGCGCCGCGAATCCATCGAGCAGTTCACGGCCGGCCACCGCCAGGACCTGGCGGACAAGGAGGCGGCCGAACTCAAGATCATCGAGGCCTATCTGCCGGCCCAGATGGGCGAGGCCCAGATCGCGGCGGTGTTGGACGAGCTTTTCGCCCAGTTCCAGCCCCAAGGCCCCAAGGACACCGGCCGGGTGATGAAGGAAGCCATGGCCCGGCTGGGCGCGGCGGCCGACGGCAAGCTGGTCAACACCCTGGTGCGCCAGCGCCTGTCCTAACGGCGCGCGCGGCCGGGTGGTGTTTTTTGCGCCTTTATTGATGCGGGGTCGGCACTATTCCCGGACAAGCTCCCCATAACGACCAGGACGAAGGCGTCTCAGACGCTTGTTGCGACGCCCAGAGCGCGGCGGTGCTGGAGCTGCCCCAGCTCCTTGAGCGCATCTCCTCGTTGTGCCTTAGCCCCTTGGGGGCGGCCCGGGTGCGCGCGCTTGCCCCCTGCAACGACCTGCCCACGGTGGCCCGCCGCCAGCGGCGCTTGAGCGAGCTGCGCGCGCTCATCGAAGAGAAGGGCCAGCCCGGCCTGGACGGCTTCGCCGACGTGCGCCCGCTCTTGAGCCGCCTGGCCGTGGACGGGGCCTATCTGCTGCCCGAGGAACTGGCGGTCATGGCCGACTTCCTGGGCGCGGCGGGGCGGGCCGCCGACTTCCTGGAAGACAGCGAAGGACGTTTCCCCGAGGTTTTCCGCCTGGCCAACCGCATAACCCCCCTGCCCGGAGCCGCCTCCCGCCTGCGATCCATCATCGGCCCGGGCAACTCGGTGGCCAGCCAAGCCTCGCCGGCCCTGGCCAGGTTGCGCCGCGATCTGGCCAAGGCCCGCGACCGCCTGCGCCAAGACCTGGAAGGCCTGGTGGGGCGCGAGGACATGGCCGGGGTCTTCAGCGACAGCATCGTGACCCAGCGGGCCGACCGCTTCGTGGTGCCGGTCAAGACCGACGCCAAGGGGCGGGTCCAAGGCATCATCCACGACACCAGCGGCAGCGGGGCCACCTGCTTCGTCGAGCCCTTGCAGGCCATCGAGGGCAACAACCAGTTGGCGCTTCTGCGCCGCCAGGAGCGCGAGGAGGAGGAGCGGGTGCTCATCCAGGCCTCGCGCGAGCTGGCGGTGAACCTGCAAGTGCTGCGCGAGGATCTGGCCGCCCTGGCCCAACTGGACTGCCTGCTGGCCCAGGCCGAGTTCTGCGAGCGGATAAACGCCAGCGAGCCCCGCCTGAACCGCCAGGGCGAGCTGGAGCTGAACCAGGCCCGCCATCCCCTCTTGGCCTGGCGGGCCGCCACCGGCCGGGGCCGGGCCGTGCCCATCCAGGTGGCCATGGGGGCCGAGCGGCGGGTGCTCATCATCAGCGGGGCCAACGCCGGGGGCAAGACCGCCACCTTGAAGACGGTGGGGCTCATCACCCTGCTGGCCATGTGCGGGGTGCACGTGCCCTGCCAGGGCGGCAGCCGGGTGGCGGTCTTTGACCGCCTCCTGGCCGAGGTGGGGGACGAGCAGGACCTCATGGGCGAGCTTTCCACCTTCACCGCCCACGCCGGCCGCCTGGCCTGGATGGTGCGCACGGCCGGGGCCAACTCCCTGGCGCTCATCGACGAACTGGGCGGGGGCACCGACCCCGGCGAGGGCGCGGCCTTAGGGATCGCCGTGCTGGACTGGCTGAAACGCCAAGGCGCGGCCGTGCTCTGCACCACCCATTTCCATCGCTTGAAGGCCTACGGCGCGGTGACGGAAGGGGTGGCCAATGTCTCGGTGGCCTTCGACCCCGGCAGCGGCAAGCCCACCTACCAGCTGCACTACGGCCTGCCCGGCTTTTCCGGCGCGCTAAGCGTCAGCCGCTCCCTGGGTTTCCCGCCCGAGCTGCTCACCCAGGCCGAGGCCGCCGTGGACCAGGGCGAGCGCCAGACCCTGGAGCTGATGCGCCAGGTGCAGGAGGCCTATCAGAACGCCCAGGCCGAACTGGCAAGCGCTGGCAACGAGCGCCGCCTGGCCGCCCAGGAGCGCCAAGAGGCCCGGGCCATGTTGAAAAGCGCCCGCGCCGAGCGGGCCGGGGCCTTGTCCGAGGGCAAGCGCCGGGTGCGCGAGGTGGCCCGCCGCATGGAGGAGCGCTTAAACGAGCTCTATGGCCAGACCCAGGCCGCCAAGGAGCGGGCCTCCAGCCCGGCCCAGGCCCCCAAGCTGGGGCAGGTGCGCCAGGAGCTTTTCGCCGCCCGCCGCCAGGCCCTGGAACAGGTGGAACAGGCCGTGGCTCCGGCGGCGGACTCGCCCCTGGCCAAGCCCGCCTCTGATCTGTACGCCCTCAAGGCCGGCGACCCCGTGCACCTGCTCAGCCTGGGGCAGCGCGGCAGCCTCTTGGAGGACCTGCGCCCGGGCCTGGAGCAGGTCGCCGTCTCGGTGGGGGTCAGCGGAGTGCGGGTGCTGGTGCCCCTGCGCGAGATGGAGCCCCTGCCCGAGAACGGAGCGCCCGCCCGCAAGCCCTCCCCTGGCGTGCTGGTCCAAGCCAGCGCTGGCGACGGCCTGGACCTCAACTTGGTGGGGCTGACCGTGGACGAGGCCCTGCCCCTGGTGGACAAGGCCCTGGACCAGGCCCTGGTGGCCGGGCGCAACGACTTGACCGTGGTGCATGGCAAGGGCTCGGGGCGTCTGCGCGCCGCCGTGCGCGAGTACCTGGAGAAACATCCCTTCGTGGTGGCCATCCACCAGCCCGAGGGACGCCGGGGCGGGGCCGGGGTGACCGTGGCGGAGTTACGGGATTGATAACCAAGCAGCTTGGTCGCCCCGCGGCCCAAGGATGGGCCGCCAAATCGCGCCGGCCACAGGCCGAGCGATTTGCCTTGCCGGCGGAATTAACTTCCGGCGGCAAGGGCGGCAAAGGTCCAGGGATGGACCATTGCCGCTGGGAAATGGCTACCGTGGCGGAGTTGAGGGATTGATGGCCGCCAAGGCGGAAATGGGGGACCAGGCTTGAACGAGCATGGCCACATACCGCCGGACAAGATCGAGGAGGTCCGCCAGGCCGCTGACATCGTGGAGGTGGTGGGCAACCGGGTGCGGCTGGTCAAGCGCGGCAAGGACTGGTGGGGTCTGTGCCCCTTTCACGGCGACAAGGACCCCAGCATGAAGGTGGACCAGGAGCGGGGCACCTGGTACTGCTTCGGCTGCGGCGAGGGCGGCGGGGTCTTCAACTTCCTCATGCGCGACCAGAACCTCTCCTTCCCCGAGGCGGTGCGCGAGCTGGCCCGGCAAAAGGGCATCGAACTGCCCCGCCCCCAGATGGACGCCGAAGAGAGCAAGCGCTGGGAGGAGCGGGAGCGCCTGTTGCGCGTGCTGGGCGAGGCTGCTAAATTTTTCGCGGCGCAGCTTGAATCCCCGGGGGGACGCGCGGCCAGGCAGTACCTGTTCGAGCGCCGGGGGCTCAAACCCGAGCAGGTGGCGGCCTTTGGGCTGGGTTGGGCTCCCGATGAGTGGGAGGGCCTGGGACGCTATCTGGCCGGCCGCCAGGTTCCCGAGGAGTTGGCCGTCTTGGCCGGCCTCCTGGTGCGGCGCGAGCGCGGCCAGGGCGCCTACGACCGCTTCCGCGGGCGGGTGATGTTCCCCATCCGCGACGCCCAGGGCCGGGTGACAAGCTTCGGCGGCCGCATCCTGGGTGATGGCGAGCCCAAGTACATGAACGGGCCGGAGTCGCCCGTTTTTCATAAATCCCGCACGCTCTACAACCTGGACCAGGCCCGCGCGGCGATCCGGCGCACGGATCGCGCCCTGGTGGTGGAGGGCTACATCGACGTGATCTCCTGCGTGGCCCACGGCCTGGAAGAGACGGTGGCCCCCATGGGCACGGCGTTGACCGCCGCCCAGGTGCAGGCCATCAAGGGCCAGGCCCGCC
>CAZLSD010000296.1:0-4212 GCA_964561775.1 uncultured Desulfarculus sp.
CAGGGTAGATTGCTTCGCTTCGCTCGCAATGACGGCATCCGGATTTCTTAGTGTAGGGGCGGGGTTTATCCCCGCCCGTGAGGCGCGCGGAAAGACGAAGACGGGCGGGGGTAAACCCCGCCCCTACATGAAGAGAAAGAGCCTTGGTTCTAATGGTGGCGTCGCGGGGATAACATCTCCCCGTGCCACCAGCGCTAAAGTTTTTTGGGGAAGGGGTCCGGGGAAACCCCTTTTGTCCACAAAAGGGGTTTCCCCGGAAATCTTCTCGAAAATCTTGGCAAAGGGAGATTTTTCCATGACGTTGTTCACCAAACCTGGTTGCGAGAAATGCCACTACATCACCGACAAGTTTGATTTGGGGGCCATGGGGGTGAAGTTGGAGGTATTGACGGGCGAGGATCATCGGGCCTTGGCGCATTTGGCCTGGCACGAGTTGGTGGACGTGGCGGAGCGGGAGCTGCCCATATTGGTGTTGGACGACATGAGCCACATCGCGGGGGCCATCAAGATCAAGTCGTTCTTGAGCCAGCGGGTGGCGGTTGCCTGAGGCTGAGCCTCCGCGGCAAACCTTGCTTTGTTTACCCGGGAGGGGTTCGCCGGGCCCCGCGCCTGGTTTGGAGAATTGTTCCGTCCGCATGGCCAGGCTGCCGGAGATAAAGGGATTCATCGAGACCAGCTTCGTGGACTGGCGGGGCATGGTGGCGGCGGTGCTGTTTCTGCCCGGCTGCAATCTGGCCTGCCCCTATTGCCACAACCACCAACTCATCAGTGATCCCGGGGGCTTGCTCAGCTTTTCCCTGGAGGGCGTGTTGGAGCGGCTCGCGCCCTTTGTGGGCTGGATAGACGGGGTGGTGGTGAGCGGGGGCGAGCCCACCCTGCACCCGGGGCTGGCGGATCTGCTGGCCGCGCTCAAGGGTGCGGGATTCAAGACCAAGCTGGACACCAATGGCCTGTGCCCGGGAGTCATCGAGGAGGTGGCCGGGCGGGGTCTGGTGGACATGGTGGCCATGGATGTGAAGGCTCCCCTGGAGGAACTGGCCTATGGCCGGGCGGCAGGGCGGCCGGTGGATTTGGCGGCCCTGGAGCGCTCCATAGCGTTTCTTATCGAGGGAGGGGTGGCGCACGAGTTCCGCTCCACTCTGTGGCCGGCCTGGCATGGCGAGGCGGAGCTAAGGGCCATGGGAGAGGTGTTGGCTGGCTGCCAGGCCTGGACCTTGCAGGCGGTGAACCCGGCCACGTCCTGGCGGCCCGAGGCTTTCGGCGGGGGCGCGCCCTATTCCCAGGATGAGTTGGCCCGCTTGCAGAGGGATCTGGCCGATCCGGTCATCGGCGCGCCTGGGCACAGATAAGGGCTAGCGTTATAAAGCATGTAATATCGTTAGTATATCTATTGCTTGCCTGAACATTTCAGGTGTTCTATAATCTGCATTGACCCCCGAGTCCGAGGCCTTCTGTGCAAAATTGACCGGCCAGAAGGGCGCTCCGCAGGCCAGCCATGGTCCTGGAAGGACAAGGGCGCTGGCTCAGGCCGGGCGGTCATTTGCAATTTATTTCACGCGTATAGCCTGCCCGACCGCCCTACGGCAGGAACGGTTGGTGTAAAACAAATCCAAGGGAGGTCCTCATGCGTAAACAGTTGAGTTCCGTTCTGGCAGGAATCTTGATGGTGGCGTTTTTGGTGTCGCCGGTTTTGGCCGCCGACGCCCCCAGCGAGGCCAGCAAACAGACCCCCCTGGGTCTGTACGTGACCGCCAAGGAAGCCTATGACATGTGGGCGGCCAACAAGGACAAGGTCATCGTGCTGGACGTGCGCACGCTTAACGAGTACGTCTTCGTGGGTCACGCCCCCATGGCCTACAACATCCCCTCCAAGTTCATGACCGTGAAGTTCAACCCGGAGAAGAAGGACTACACCTGGGTTGACAACGATAAGTTCGTGGAGATGGTCAAGGCCAAGTTCAAGACCGACGACACCATCCTGGTGATGTGCCGTTCTGGCCAGCGCAGCGCCGCCGCCATCAAGCTGATGGCCGCCGCCGGCTTCACCAAGACCTACAACATCGTGGACAGCTTCGAGGGCGACAAGGAAAAGGCCGGCCCCAACGCTGGCAAGCGCACGGTCAACGGCTGGAAGAATTCCGGCTCGCCCTGGACCTATGACCTGGATGAGAAGCTGATCTTCCAGCCCTAAGGGCGGGCTGGCCCGTTCGCGCCGTCCGGGGCATGGGGGGCGGTCAGGGCGGGCCTGGATGTGGATAAGCGCAACTAGCAGGAACCGGCCCCGGAGCTGAAGGCTCGGGGGCCGGTTCCCCCCTGGGGCCGCCGCGCCCAGCACCAAGTCAGAGAGGGGGCCATGACCGCGACCACCGCCGCCCCGGACACCGCCAAGCGCAACTGGGCTTTCGCCATCTTGGGCCTGCTGGTCCTGACCAGCGGGCTCTATCTGCTGAAAAGCCCCTTCTACATGTACATCAACCTGTACATCTGGTTCGGCTTCGCCTACGGCATGGTCCTGCAGTGGGGCCATTTCTGCTTCGCCTCGGCCTTCCGCGATCTCTTCGCCATGGGCATCACCCGCATGTTCGTGGGCATCATGATCGCCATGGCCATCTTCAGCGTGCTCATCGCCTTCCTGGAGATCAAGGGCATGTCCACCTTCCACCCCGGGCCTTTGGGGCTGCACGAGGCGGTGGGAGGGGCCATCTTCGGGGCGGGCATGGTCTTCGCCGGAGGCTGCGCCTCGGGCACCCTCTACAAGTGCGGCGAGGGCAACGGCAACTCGCTCATCGTGCTTTTGGCCATCAGCTTTTCCCAGGCCATCTTCGTGGACGCCGGGGGCTGGTTCGACCAGCACCTGCTGCGTCCCATCTTCAAGCTGCCCAAGCTCATCCTCTCCGACTATTTCCCGGCCCTGGGCGCTTCCAAGTTCATCCTGGTCAACATGCTGCTGCACACGGTGCTGCCCTCGCTGGTCCTCTTGATCCTGGTCTACGCGCTGGTGGCGCGCAAGGGCATCATGAAGCGGATGACCAAGAGCCTGGGGCGCGCGCCCAGCGAGTTGGAGGGCTTCTGGAACATGATCCAGGGCTCCAGCAAGACGGCGCTGGCCGGGCTGTTCATCGGCATCCTGGCCGGCGGGCACATCCTGGCCATCTACGGGCTGCGCGCCAAGTACGGCATAGACAACTTCGGCGAGATATTGGCCACGTTGGGCTATGGCGAGGGCCTGGCCAGAAGCGGGCAGATCTTCGACCCCGGCTACTGGTACATCACCACCCAGGAGGCCCAGTTCGCGGCTTGGGTCCTGGAAAAGCTGGGCATGGACATGCGGGACAATATTTTCTTCGGGGTGGTCAACGGCCTGCCCACCCTGTGGCTCAACCCCGCCCTGCTCATGTCGGTGGCCATCATCCTGGGAGCGGCGGCCATGGCCCTGCTCAACAACGAGTTCCGTTTCAAGAAGCCCAGCTGGGAGACCGGACTGTGGAGCCTGGGCGGAGGCATCCTGATGGGCCTGGGGGCGCGCGTCGCCCTGGGGTGCAACATCGGAGCCTTTTTCATCCGGGTGGCCGGCGGCGACCCGGGCGGCTGGGTCTTCGCCGTGGGCATGGCTGCCGGGGTCTGGGGCGGCCTGGCCGTGACCAACTGGTGGACCAACCGCCAGCTGGCCAAGCAGGGCCTGGACATCTAGGCAAGCAGGCGGCCGCCGGCGTGCGCCGGCCAAGGCCGCGCCAAACGCATACAACAGCCAAGGGAGGCCTGGCATCATGGCGCTGAAGTTCGAAAAACAAGGTGACGGCGAGTATCTGCTGGACGTGCGCGGCTTCGTTTGCCCCCAGCCCCAGCTCTACACCAAGAAGTGCCTGGAGAAGATCGAGCCCGGCGACGTGCTGGAGATCCTCTTCGATAACCCCTCCTCCGAGGAATCCATCACCTCCTATCTGGACAACACCGGCGACGAGGTGGTGGAAAAGAGCGCCGAGGGCGGGCAATACCGTTACAAGGTCCGCAAGGCCTGAGGAAGGCTTTATGAACCGGGACATCGCCATCGTCATCATCATCGTGACGGCCATCCTGGCCTTCATGCTGGGCTTCTCGCTCTCGCCCTGCCAGGCGCCGGTGGCTGGCGGGGGCAAGAGCGGGGCTCCGGCCTATGGCGGCAGCGCCCCGGCCTATGGCACGGAGGAGTCCCTGGCCGCGCCCAAGGCCAAG
>CAZLSD010000297.1:0-4187 GCA_964561775.1 uncultured Desulfarculus sp.
GGTCCTGGGGTTGGGGGTCGAGGGAACTGTTCAGCATGGCCTTCCCTGCCTCTCCGCCCGGCTGGACGGCTCATTCATGGGCCAATCACCCGCCGGACGTTGTCTTAACCGCCTGAAGACAGCCCGCGGGCCAACACCCTGCCCAGGCGGTCCAAAAGCGCCGCCGGGGCGTCGTGCCCCTGGTCCAGGGTCCAGGTGAACCAAAAATAGCCGCAACTGTTGGCCAGCACCATCAAGGCCAGGTCGCGCACCCTCTCCTCCGGCCAGCCCAGGGGTCCGGCGGCCGGCCCCAGCATGCCCGCCACCAAGTCCAGGTGGGCCACCATGCGGGCGCGGATATCCTGGCCGGGCGCGCCGGCCTCGGTGAGGGAGCAGGCCTGCACGATGAGAGCCGCGGCCTCGGGACGCAGCTGAAAATAGCGCAGGTGCACCGCGCTGACCCCGGTCAGCAGGGCCTCGGCCCCTTCGGGCGAGAGCCCCACCGGCCGCACCCGCCGGGCCAGGTCGGAGAGCACCTGGTCCACCAACCGGGCCACGAAGGCCTCCTTGCTGGCGAAATGGGTGAAGAAGGTGCCTTTGCCCACCCCCGCCGCTTGGGTTATCTCCTCCACCCGGCAGGCGTGCAGGCCGCGGGCGGCAAAAAGCCGCAGGCCCTCCTCCAGCAGGCGGCGCTCCACCTCCTGGCGCGAGCGCCTGCGCGGCGGCGGGGTTTGGGGGCTCTGCTCGTTGTCGTTCATGCTTCCTCCCGTCAGGCGATTCTAACCCCAAGACGCGGCCTTGTGTCAACCAAGCTCAAGCCCCCCGCGGGCCTTGACGACTTTATGCCCCCACGATATCGTGGAATCATTCACAGGGGATTCCAGCCCAAAAGGAGATGCCATGAACGACGCCGCCAGCCGGCCCCACAGCCAAGCCACGCCCACCCAGGTGCCTGCCGTCGACCGCGAACTCCTGGACAAGCTGGACCGGGAGCAGCTCTACGAGTACCTGTTCATGCAGGTCCGCAACATCTGGCGCGTGGACGGCCTGTATTTCTTGGGCATAGAAAAACGCCACACCATGGAAGAAGCCACCGAGGTGGACGCCGAGTGTTGGCGCTACATGGGCAAGGCCGAGGCGCGGGAGCTGAAAAAGTTCCTGGGGGTGAGCGAGCCCGACCCGGCCCAGGCCCTTTTCGTCCTGCGGCACACCTCCTGGTCCGTCAGCCACGAGGCCAAGAGCTTCGCCGTGGCCCCGGATGGCACGGCCTCCTTCGCCGTGGACAAGTGCCGCACCCAGCTCATCCGCCTGGACAAGGGTCTCTCCCCCCACCCTTGCCGCCTGGTGCGCGAGGGCTACCTGGAGGCCTTCACCAAGGAACTCAATCCCCGCCTGGTCCTCAAGGTGGTTTCTTGCCCGCCCCAACGCACCGACGAACAAGCGTGGTGCCGCTGGGAGTTCAGCCTGGCCTAGGTCAAGGTACGCGGGAGCCGTTCTCCCGTTTCACGAGAGGTGGGAATCATGCCGGACGAACGCGAAGAGATGGATTTGTGGCTGCACAAGAAGGTTTCCTGGATGGTCAAGGAGACCTCCCACTATTTCGACACCCGCGAACTGCTGGGCCTGTGCCAGACCGTGGCCCTGATGAACCTCAACGACACCCTCAAGCAAGCCCTAAAGCAACAAGGCGACGCCAAGAAAAAATAACCCCCCCGGGGGTCAATTCCCGAGCAGCCGCTCCAGGTCCTGGCGCAGGATGGGATAGCGCACCTGGGCGAAGAATACCTGCCAGCCGCCGCCCTGCTTTTCCAGCAGGGCGGTGAGACGGGCGGGCATGCGCAGATATTCGCCGCCCACATAGGCCCCGGCCAGCACCTCGGCCACCACCCTGGCCTTGCCCGGCCCGGCCTGCACCTCAAGCGAGGTGAATTCCAGGGAGGGCGAGCGGGCGGCCTTGAGCTCGGGGCCATAGGCCGCCCGGATGTGCTGGCGTCCCTTGTGGCTGGAGGTTCCCAGCAGGCTCTGCACCACCACCTCGGCCTGGGGGTGGGCGGCCTTTAGCAGGGCCTCCATGTCCTTCCTGGCGTAGGCCTGGGACAGACGGGCCAGCAGCGCGCGCACCTCGGCCTGGGCCGGGTCGTTGGCCAGCTCCCGGGTCTGCGCCTGGGCGCAGACCGGGAGCAGGAGCGCCAGCAGGCACAGCGCCAGCCGGTAAAGCCGTCTCGCGGCGGGCTTGCGATGGCCGGTCACGGCTCTAGCGCGCGTGCCGGCCCAGGGCCTCCACCAGGACGCGGGCCGTACCGGTGGGCGTTACCTTGCCTTCCAGCAGGATGCCGCGGGCGTCGAGCCCCGCGCCGTAGTAGGACCGGTTGGTCTCGGCGTCCAGCCCCAGCCCCGCGCCCTCCAGGCTGACCCCGGCGAACAGCCCCTTGGAGGCGCTGTAGGAGTACACGTCGGCGTGGGGGCTGGCCCCGCTCACCGCGGCCTCGCCCCGGCGGCCCACCGGACCGGCCACCACGGCTATGTCGGCCCCGAACTTGACCTGGTTCTTCAAGAGGCCGTCCAGGCCGCGCTGCTTCATCACCACCAGGATCAGGTCCATCGACTGGCCGCCGATCTGGAAGCCCAGGCTGGCCCCGCCCATCTCATAAAAGGCCGGCGCGCTCCAACTTCCATCCCCTTGGCGCACGCTTATGACCCCGGTGCCATAGGTGCCGCCCACGATGAAGCCGGCCTTGAGCATGTCCGGGAAAATGGCCACCGCCTTGGCCCGCTTGAGCAGGTCATCGGGAATGGACTGGTCGCCCTGGGTTGTCAGGCGCTCCAGAACCAGGGCCGCCTCCTTGAGGGTTATCTCGGCCTCGGCTTTGGTCTTGGCCAGGGCCGCGCCAGCGGTCAGCAACAGACCCAGCGCCAGGATTGCGCACAGCAGCTTGCTCTTCATCTCGGCACCTCCCCTTTTTCAGACCCCGTGCAACTCAGCCAGACGTTTTTTCTCCGCCCGCACCTGCTCGGCCCGGGTCAGCTGTCCCAATTCAGTATAAACCAGGGCGGCCTGCTCCAGGGCCTCCAGGCCATCGGCCGGCTTGCCCAGCCCGGCCAGGCAGGAGCCCACCCCCACCAGGGCCAGGGCCGCCCGCTGGCCGTCGCCCAGGGCGTGGGCCGCCCGGCGCAGGTCGTCATAGGCCAGCAGAGCCTCCTCCAGCTTGCCCAAGCCGCGCAACAGCCCGGCCAGATACTGGGTCAAGAGCACCTGCCCCACCTGGTCGCCAGCCTCCTTGCATACGCCCAAGGCCTCCGCATAGGCCTGGGCCGCTTCTTCCAGCCGCCCGGCCTCGCCCAGCGCCCGGCCCAGGCGCTCCAAGGCCGCCACCCGCCCCGGCAGGTCCTCCTGCACCACGAACATGCCCAGGGCCTGACGAAAACACTCCTCGGCCCGCCCCAATTCGCCCCGGAGCACCTCCACCTCGCCCTGGCGCAGCACCACCTGGGCCAGCCCCGCCTGGTTCTCCAGCTTGCCGCACAGATAGCGGGCCTCGTCCAGGGCCTCCCAGGCCTCCTCGCCGCGGCCCCGCTCCAGATAGGCCACCGCCACCTGGAACAGCGCGTTGGCCACGCCCTCCTCGCTGTCCACCTGGCGCATGGCGTCCAGGTCCTCCAAGGCCCGCTCCAAATCTATCTTTACCATCAAGGCTTCCTTTTTCTAGGAAATGGGTTATTGGGGGGAAACCCTTTTTTGTGCCAAAAAAAGGGTTTCCCCCCAAACCCCCCTTCCTAAAAAAGCGACGGGCGCGGAGAACAAACCCTTTGCCTTTTTTGGAGAGGGGGTCTGGGGGAGAACCTTTTTTGCGCTGCAAAAACGGTTCTCCCCCAACTCTTCTCTCCTAACTCTTTACCACATCCACCAACACGCGGCGTTGGCGGGGGCCGTCGAATTCCATGAAGAAGATGCCCTGCCATCTGCCCAGGGCCAGGCGGCCGCCCGTGACCGGCACGCGCGCCGAGCTGCCGGTGAGCACCGACTTGACGTGGGCGGCGGAGTTGCCCTCGGAGTGGCGGTAGGGGCCGTGCCAAGGAACCAGGCGCTCCAGGGCGGAGAGCACGTCGGCCATCACGTCGGGGTCGGCGGCCTCGTTGATGCTGATGCCGGCGGTGGTGTGGGGCACGTAGACCTGGCACCAGCCCTCGGCCACGCCCGAGGCTTGCAC
>CAZLSD010000298.1:0-4166 GCA_964561775.1 uncultured Desulfarculus sp.
GTTTGGCAACTCCAATAGATGCTGGCGGCCAGCCCTTGGTCCGGCCCTGGGCGGGCCGGGCCCAAGGCCATGTTACGGCCGTTTGACAGCGCGGGCGGGAAAGTGTATCAAGGCGCATAACCTGCCCGGAGGAAAAGGCTTATGGAGCAGCAAGACTTGAAGCTCATCGAGCGCTTGGTGGAGCGCGACGATGAGCTGGCCCAGTTGTGGACTGACCACCGCGCCCTGGACGGCCAGATCGAGGCCATGAACGCCCGCCTCTACCTGACCCCCGAGGAGCAGGTGGAGCGCAAGCGGTTGCAGAAGCTGAAGCTGGCCGGGCGCGACCGCATAGAGGAGATCCTGGCCCGCTACCGCCAGGAAGGCGTCTAGCGCCCAGGTGCCTGGGTTGGACAAATTCCCCCTGGCCCGCGGCGGCTGGCCTTATCTGGCCGTGACCCTGCTCTTGGCCTGGGTGGCCAGCGCCCTGGGGGTATGGCTGCTGGCCGTCCCCTTGTGGCTGGCCTGGGCGCTCATGCTCTGGTTCTTCCGCGATCCCGCCCGCGTCAGCCAGGCCGGGGCCGCGGCGGTCATCTCCCCGGCCGACGGCCAGGTGGTGGCGCTTGACCAGGTGGACTGCCCGGAACTGCCGGGCGGGCGGGCCTTGCTCATCTCCATCTTCATGAATATATTTGACGTGCACGTCAACCGCCTGCCCGTGGGCGGGCGGGTGCTGGCCGTGAGCCACCGGCCGGGCGGCTTCGTGCCCGCCGACCGGCCCCAGGCCCGCCTGGGCAACGAGCGCCTGGAGCTGCTGCTGGAGCGCGCCGACGGCCAGCGCGTCCTGGTGGTCCAGGTGGCCGGGCTGGTGGCCCGGCGCATAGAGTGCCGCCTGGCCGCGGGAGATAGTGGGCAAAGGGGCCAGCGCTATGGTATGATTCGCTTTGGGTCGCGTTTGGATGTCTATCTGCCCCCCACGGCCAAGGTGGCCCTGGTGCTGGGACAGAGGACGCGGGCCGGAGAAACGGTGCTTGCAGAGCTCTAGCTTCATGAACCGCCCGCGGCGCAAACTGAGCCGCAGAGAGCGCAAGGAGAGGCGCAGGCGCAGCATCTACGTGCTGCCCAACCTCTGCACCACCGCCAGCCTTTTCGCCGGCGTCTATGGCATGATCGCCGCCATGGACGGCAACTACTCCCTGTCCGCCCTGGCCATTCTGGCCTCCCTGGTGCTGGACGGCCTGGACGGCATGGTGGCGCGGGCCACCAACACCACCAGCCGTTTCGGCGTGGAGTTCGACTCGCTCTCCGACCTGGTGGCCTTCGGAGTCACTCCGGCCTTGCTCATGTACCTGTGGGCCCTGAAGCCCTTTGGCCGCCTGGGCATGCTGGCCGCCTTCCTTTTCGTGGCCTGCGGAGCCTTGCGCCTGGCCCGCTTCAACGTCCAGGTCGAGAAGGTGGGCACCGCCTATTTCGTGGGCCTGCCCATTCCGGCGGCGGCCTCGGTGGCGGCCACCTGCGTGCTCTTCGCCGAGGAGCTGGGCTTCCCCGGACCGGTGGAGTTCTGGCCCGTGGTGGCCATGGTCTTCACGCTCTCCTTCCTCATGGTGAGCACCATCCACTACATGTCCTTCAAGGAACTGGGCCTGGCCAAGTTCAAGTCCTTCAACTGGCTGGTGGCCCTGCTCTTGTTCTTCATCCTGGTGGCCGTGCAGCCCCAGGTCATGGGATTTATCCTACTCGCCCTATATGTGCTCGGCGGGCCCTTCGGCGCCATCTACATGGCCCGAAAGAAGGCGCTCACCGAGCCTACTCCGACCCAGGAACGGCACGAGGTCACCAACGCCTAGCGCCGCTCCTAGCCTCTAAAGACAGCCTTTAAAAAAAGTTAAACCTGGCCACGCGCGCAAATCCGCGCGGGCGTTCTGTTGGCAAGGAGCATTGTCATGTCCAATTACGTGAAGATCTTCGACACCACCCTGCGCGACGGCGAGCAGTCCCCCGGCGCCTCCATGAACCGCGAGGAGAAGCTCAGGATAGCCCACAAGCTGGCCCAGTTGGGCGTGGACATCATCGAGGCCGGCTTCCCGGCGGCCAGCCCCGGCGACTTCGCCTCGGTGCAGCTCATCGCCCGCCAGGTGCAGGGCCCCTCCATCTGCGGGCTCTGCCGCACCCGCGAAGAAGACGTGCGCGCGGCCTGGGAGGCGGTCAAGGACGCCGAGCGCCCCCGCATCCACACCTTCATCGCCACCAGCGACATCCACCTGCAATACAAGCTGAGGCTGTCCCGCGAGCAGGTCATGGAGGAGATCAAGCGCGGGGTGGGCCTGGCCCGCCAACTGTGCGCCGACGTGCAGTGGTCGGCCGAGGACGCCTCGCGCTCCGACCCCGAGTTCCTGGTGCAGGCGGTCAAGTGCGCCCTGGAGTACGGGGCCAGCACCATCAACATTCCCGACACCGTGGGCTACGCCCTGCCCCACGAGTTCGGCGGCTTAATCGCCTATCTGTTCGCGCAGGTTCCCGCCTTGCAGCAGGCCACCTTGAGCGTGCACTGCCACAACGACCTGGGCCTGGCCGTGGCCAACACCATGGCCGGGCTCTTGAACGGGGCGCGCCAGGCCGAGGTCTGCGTCAACGGCATCGGGGAAAGGGCCGGCAACGCCGCCCTGGAGGAGCTGGTCATGGCCCTGGCCACCCGCCAGCAGGCCCTCAAACTGGAGACGGGGATCAAGCGGGCCGAGATATTCCCCACCAGCCGCATGCTCACCATGGTCACTGGCCTGCCCGTGCAGCCCAACAAGGCCATCGTGGGGGCCAACGCCTTTGCCCACGAGTCGGGCATCCACGTGGACGGCGTGCTCAAGCAGCCCCTGACCTACGAGATCATGACCCCGGCCGAGGTGGGCATCAGCGCCTCGTCGCTGGTCCTGGGCAAGCACTCGGGGCGGGCCGGCTTGAAGGCCCGCCTGATGGAGATGGGGTACGAGCTGGAAAACGGCGACTTCGAGAGACTTTTCGCGGCCTTCAAGGTGCTGGCCGACAAGAAGAAGGAGGTCTTCAACGAGGACCTGGAGGCCCTGGTGGCCGACGAAATCCTGCGCATCCCCAGCCGCTGGAAGCTGGACTACCTGAACATCGTCAGCGGCACCGTCACCGTGCCCACGGCCACCGTGCGCATCAGCGACCAGGGCGAGATGCGCCAGGACTTTGGCTCGGGCGTGGGGCCGGTGGACGCGGTGTACAACACCATCGTGAAGATAACGGGTAGCCAGGCAAAATTACTGCGCTTTTCCATATCGTCCATCACCGGCGGCCTGGACGCCCAGGGCGAAGTGACCGTGCGCCTGGGCGAGGACGAGGTGGAGGTGCTGGGCAAGGGCAGCGACCCGGACATCCTGGTGGCCTCGGCCAAGGCCTATCTTAACGGCCTCAACCGCTTGGAATATATACGCAACAACCCTATGCGCCCCGCCAACGGGGCCTAGGGCGCCAGAGCGCGCCGGGGCAGGGCAAGGCCCCTGCGCCAGGTTTATCGCCTTTTCAGGGGGAGCCCGCCGGGGCTCCCCCTGTTTTTTTGGGGGGGGGGCGGCCGGCGCGCCATATCCGGCGACAATAATTGCCGTGGGTAAATAATAGCCGAGCCCGGCGTTGTACGATTGTACTAAATGGAACAAATGAACTATCTGTTTGAGATAAAAAACGATTTTATTGTGCATAACCAGTTGTGCAAAAAAAGACATGTGCTTTTGAGCTATGATGTAGCCTAAACATAGCTTAAAGAGTTAACTATCTAACAAAGCAGGACTAAATAAATGGCTTGACAGTTGGGCCAAACTTGGGTCATTTAGTCCATCTGTCACCTGGGGATTATAGGCTTTGTGCCAAAAACAAAAAAAATGACCTTGTGAGGTTGCTCTTCTTTGCTTCTGGCTCTGACTAATCTACAATGGCCCCGGAATCTGACGAGGCGGAACTCAACTTGTGCAAACCAGAGTCGCCCGAACCGCCTCCACTGCACACGATCATGTTGACCAGCCCGTGTGGAAATACCTAGCCCACTCCCCCGCCCGGCTGGGCGGGAGGCGCGGGCTGGACCGGGCCGACAGGAAATGTGGCCGGAGCGTGACATCCGGTTCCAAATTTTTGGGGGCAGGGGACGCAGGCAAGGCGGGCATCTGGGGAACCGGGGG
>CAZLSD010000299.1:0-4166 GCA_964561775.1 uncultured Desulfarculus sp.
GACAGCGTGGGCACTGGTCTGGAGCGCGGGTGGTCTGCTCTGTTGGTTGGGGCGCACTCTTGGCGTCCCAGGTCGAACCGCAACGCTCGCACTCCAGGTACTCCTGGCCACGCTTGACCGGAAAAAGAGGCAGGAAGAAAAGGCTCAGGTAGGTATCCACGCGCACCGGCTTGGCGCTGGCCATACCGCACCTGGGGCAAAACCGCGCCGCGCCCTCCAGGGAAATTTTCTTGGGCTGCACCCCGCCGATGAAGATGAAGACCCACCTGCCCGTCTAGATCAGTATCCGTTTAGAGTCCGGTCAGGTCCATACCGCTGACGATGCGGTCAACGCACTGCTCCCAGGTGAAGTCACGCTCTATCTGCCGGCGGGCCGCCAAACCCTTGTCCCGCAGATTCCCGTCGCCCAGCAGCTCCAGCAGGGCCTGGGCAAAGGCCTGTACGTCGCGCACCGGGCAGAGCAGCCCCGTGCCTTCCACCACCTGTTCGGGGATGCCTCCCACCCGCGAAGCCACCACGGGCAGGCCGCAGGCCATGGCCTCGCCCACCGCGATGCCCAGCGGTTCGTTCTGGCTGGGGAACAGGCCCAGGTCCGCCAGGGAATAGAAGCGGGGCAGCTGGTTGTGGTCCATCTCCCCCGCGAAGACCACATCGCCGGCCACGCCCAGTTCCCGGGCCAGGGCCTCGAGCTCGCCGCGCTTGGGTCCGCCGCCGGCGATGACATAGCGCAGGTCCGGGTGCTTCTGCTTGGCCAGGGCGAAGGCTCTGATACCGGTGTCCAGGCCTTTTTGCGCCACCAGGCGCACAGCGCTGGCTATTACCTTGCCGCCCGATTTAAGCCCCAGGCTGGCGGCCAGTTCGGCGTCACGGGGCAGAGGAGTGAAGAGCGCGCTGTCCACGCCATAGTGGTTGACGTGGCACCTGACGCCGGTTCTTTTACTTATCTCGTCGCTGTCATACCGGCTGCACCCGCAGAGATAGTCGACCTGGCCCACCAACAACTTGTAGCCCGCGAAATACTCGCCGCCGCCCGAGAAATAGCAGACCTTGGCTCCGCAGGCCCGGCGCAGCATGAGGGCCAGGGGAATGTCGTAGGGCTTGACTAGGATGACGCCGTCGAATTTTTGCTGGCGCAGCCAGGGCCATACCTGGTTGGCAAAGGACAGCCGCTCGGCCAGCTTGCGGAAACGCGAGCCCAGGTTGGGGAAGCTCTCGCGCGGCTTGAAGGGGAAGGTGCGCACCTCCAGGCCCTCCAGGCCGGCGTATTTGCGCACGGGGCCTTCGCCGCCCAGCATGGTCGCCTCGTACCCCAGGGAGCACATGGTCTTGGCCAGTTCCCAGGAGCAGGTCTCCACGCCGCCGCGCTTGGTGGTGGAGGTCAGGTTATATATCAAGAAGCGCATGACCTTGCTCGCCAATCTGGGCATCCGCCACGGTTTTCATGCACCCCCAAGTCCGGGCACGCCATCAACAAAGCCATCCTGGACCCAATCGGGGCCGACCACCGGGGTAGTTAACGCCCCAGCATGCCCTTGGCCATGGACAACACGTCGTCGACCTTGATGGACTCCAGGCAATGGGGATAGGGGCATTCCTTGGTTATGCAGGGTTCGCAGGTGGCCGGGACCTTGATGACCCTGTGCATGGGGTCTATGGGACCGATGGTGAAGGGGTCGGAGGGGCCGAAAAGCCCCAGGACCCTGGTCCCCACGGCCTGGGCCAGATGCATGGGCCCGGTGTCATTGGTGATCAACAGACGGACGTGGGCCAGAATGGAGGCGCACAGGCGCAAATCCAGTCCCAAGGCGGGCACGGCCCCGGGGCAGGCGGCCTGGATCTCTTGGAAGATGCCCTTTTCCGCCGCATTGCCCAGGACGATGATTCCCGCGGCCTGTTCGCCCTGGCCCAGCTCCTTGGCCACGATGGCGAAGCGGTCCGAGGGCCATCTGCGGTTGGCCCGCGACGCTCCGGGACAAAGCGCTATTATGGGCCCGGGCGGCAGATGGCTGCTCAGCCACTGGCGGCCGGACTCCATTTCCTTTTCGTCGAGAAACACCTTGAGGGACAGGTCGCTGGAATCGATGCCCAGGCGCTTGGCCAGCAACAGGCGTTTGTTGATATAGTGCAATTGCGGATCGGGCGTGATGGATTCAACTCTTTTTGCCTTATCGTGCCAGCCTTGCAGATTGTAGGCCCGCTCATAACGCAGAAAGGGAAGCAGCTTCAAAATATCTGAATTGGCGTGCAGGATCATGACGTGGTCATATTTGTTCTTGGCCAGTTGGACGGCCAGCCACAATCTGTAAAGGGCGTTGTTTCTATAGGTATGGATTTTTCGCACATAGGGATTGTTTAGAATCAGGCCCACGTTTCTCTGATGCACCAGCACTTCCATCTGGCCGAACTGGCCCAGGGCGTTGATGGCCGGCGTGTTCAATACCGTATCGCCAAGCCCAGTGGTGCTGACCGCCAAAATCGAGATGTTTTTCATCTGAATGTTCGCTTAATGTATTTTCGTTTTCATGAGCGCCTTCATGGCGGCTCGCGTTCGCCCGCCCAGGCAGGCCTGGCCGCCGGACAGCATGATATACCCGGGCCGCCAGGCAGCGCCAGCCTTTAGCGGGCCTTGGCTGAACACCCGCCTTTACTTCGCTCTAGCTTGATCTGGCCGGTTGGGCAGCCCCGACGGCCGGCTTGCTCCTGGCAGGAAGGCGCGCGGGCAGGCCTGTCCCCCACTCAATTCAGAAAAGCTTGCAAACGCCCCAGGAGCTGCCCGACCTCGTCCTGGACGTCCCGCAACAGTTCGCCGGAACGAACGATATCATGCTCCTTGGCCGCTGCCTCCAAGTCATGCAACAGCCTGGGCAGCCTTTCCTGGTCGTAGTAGCCTACCATACCCTTCAGGCTGTGGGCATGTCTGGCCAGGGCCGCGCCGTCCTTCTGGTCCACGGCCTGGCGCAGGAGGGATAAATGGCGCTCGGCTTCGCTGAAAAAAAGCTGCAAGGCCTCGACAAAGGTCTGGCTGTCCAGGCCTTGCTTCTCCATCAGGCTAGCCTTCTCGTCCGTCAAGCCGGCCTCTGTCCCTTGCGCTGGCGTCCCGGACTCCGCTCCTGGCTTGACTTGGCCGGAGCGGGCGGCATGGGCTTCGGCCAAGCCTTCCACCACGCCAAACAGGACGGCCGGGTCCAAGGGCTTGCTCAGGAAATCATCCATGCCCGCCTCCAGGCAGGCGCGCACGTCCGCCTCCATGGCGCTGGCCGTCAGCGCCACGATGGGAAGATGGCCGCCCGTCTGCCGTTCCCGTTCCCTGATGGCCCGCGTGGCTGACAAGCCGTCCAACTCTGGCATGTGCACGTCCATAAGCACCAGGTCGAAGCTGCCCCGGCCATGGGCGTCCAGGGCCTCCAGGCCGTTGGCGGCCAGGACCACCTGGTGTCCGCGCTTGCCCAGCAGCTTCATGGCCAGCTTCTGGTTGACGGCGTTGTCCTCGGCCAGCAGGATGCGCAGGCTCCGCTTAGGCACGGGGAGCGGCTGGCGCGCTGGCTGGGGCCTGGCCTGGACCTGCCCGCCCCGAGCCAGGCGCAAGGAAAAGTAGAAGGTGGTTCCCTGCCCTGGTTGGCTGCTCACCCAAATGCGGCCGCCCATGAGCTCCACCAGCTGGCGGCTGATGGTCAGACCCAGACCGGTTCCGCCATAGCGCCTGGTGGTGGAGGAGTCGGCCTGGGCGAAGCTCTCGAAAACCTTTTCCAGCTTGTCCTGCTCTATGCCCACCCCGGAGTCTTGGACCCATAGCTTCAGGTCGACCAGATCGGGCTCCGGCTCGCCCTCCAGACTCACCCCCACTTCCACTCCGCCCTGATGGGTGAACTTGAGCGCGTTGGAGATGAGATTGAAAAGCACCTGCCTGAGTCGCCATTGGTCTCCCCGCAGGACGCCGGGGGCCCGGGGGTCCAGTTCCAGGCGTATGAACAACCCCTTTTTCTGGAACTGGGGCGCCCAGGTGGACAAGGTGGCCTTGAGCAGATCGGGCAGGTGGAAGTCGCCGTACTCCAGGTCCACCCGCCCGGACTCGATCTTGGCCAGGTCCAGCAGGTCGTTGAGCAGGCCCAACAGGGCTCCGGCCGAGGTCTTGACCGCCTCCAGATACTCCTGTTGCTCCGGCTCCA
>CAZLSD010000300.1:0-4153 GCA_964561775.1 uncultured Desulfarculus sp.
GTAGTTATGGGGGGTAGGTCGGCGTGGAGAGCGTCACTCTGCCGGGGCGTCCATAAATTGCTTCAGTCACGGGACGCGGGGTCTAGGGGGGAATCAAGACAGGAAGCATTGGCCCTACGGCTGGGTTGGGCGAGGGAAGGTAAGAAGCGTGGTATGAGGTGTTTTCTTGTCCTCGGGCGGCAATATCTCGCAGGCCGAGGCCTGGCTGGGCCGCCCCGGACCGGGCTTGGTCAGGAGACGGGACCGCGCCCCAGCAGGATGGCCACCTGGTCCAGCAGGCGGTTGGCCACCTCCTGCTTGCTCATCAGGGGCAGGGACTCCAGGCGGCCGTCGGGGAAGAGGAAGTGCACCCGGTTGGTGACGGTTCCGAAGCCGGCGTCGGTGGCGCTCACGTCGTTGGCCACGATGAGGTCCAGGTTCTTGGCCTTCAGCTTGGCCTGGGCGTTGGCCAGCAGATCGTGGGTCTCGGCGGCGAAACCCACCAGGACTCGCGAGCCCTTTTCCCGCCCCAGGCTGGCCAGGATGTCGGTGGTGGGCAGCAGTTCGCATACCTGGCCCTTGCCGTCCTTCTTGGCCTTGGAGGCCAGGCAGGAACTGGGGCGGAAATCCCCCACCGCGGCGGCCTTGATGACCACCTGGGCCTGCTCGGCCTCGGCGCGCACCGCGCCCAGCATCTCCTCGGCGCTGGTGACCCGGATGGCGCGCACCCCGGGCGGCGGGGCCAGGTGGGTGGGGCCCAGCACCAGGACCACCCTGGCCCCGCGCCGGGCGGCCATGGCCGCTATCTCTATGCCCATGCGCCCGCTGCTGGGATTGCTTATGAAGCGCACCGGGTCCAGGTGCTCGCGGGTGGGGCCGCCGCTGACCACCAGGCGCACCCCGGCCAGGTCCTTGGGTGAGAGCGCCGCCCAGACCGCCTCCAGGATGAGCTGGGGATCGGCCAGGCGGCCTTGGCCCCGCTCCCCGCAGGCGGTGGGGCCGATGCCCGGCTCCACGATCTGGACTCCGCGTTCCCGCAGGGTGGCCAGGTTCCGCCCCACGCTGGGGTGGGCCCACATCTGGGGATTCATGGCCGGCGCGATGAGCAGGGGCGCGGTGGTGGCCAAGAGCAGGGTGGAGAGCAGGTCGTCGGCCAGGCCCAGGGCGGCCTTGGCCATGATGTTGGCCGTGGCCGGGGCGATGAGGACCAGATCGGCCCAGCGGGCCAGGTCGATGTGGCCGATGGCCGCCTCGCGGGCGGGGTCGAACATGGATGTGTGCACGGGCTGGCCGGTCAGGGCCGCGAAGGTCAGCGGGGTGACGAACTCTTGGCCGTGGGTGGTCATGACCACCCGCACGGCCGCGCCGTCCTGGGTCAGCCGGCTGGCCAGCTCGCAGGCCTTGTAGGCGGCGATGCCGCCGCAGACCCCCAGCAGCACCCGGGGTTTGGGCTTGACGGTTTCCAAGTCCGGCCTAGTTGTTGCCGGCCGGGGCCACCCATATCTCCACGTCGGTGGAGAAGGAGCGCTCGGCGATGACGATGACGCAGGTCTTGGTGGGCTTGGCGAAGAACATGGCCACCCGGGGATACTTGTAGGAGCCCTTGAGCTGCCAGTTGTCCTTGGCCATGGTGTCCACGAAATAGTTGATCAGGCTCTCCAGTTCCACGTTGTCCGAGAAGCAGAGCAGGCCGGCCTTGAAGGTTCCCACCCTGAAGACCAGGGACTTTTCCTTGTTGAGCTTGTGGCTTATGGGCACCTGGATGTCATCGAAATCGTAATAGCGCCCCAGGGGGGCCATGCGCCCGCCCTCGGGCTGGGCTTCGCCGGAGCGCGACTCGAAAAGGGAGCAGCCGGCCAAGAGGCCCAGGCAGAGCAGCAGGGCCAGGGGCGGCAGCAGTCGTTTTACTTTCATGGCGCTACTCCTTAGAGGGGAAATTAGGGGTCATTCCAGGCGCTTGAGCACCAGCTCGCCCAGGCTCTTGCGCAGGCCGGGGCCTTTTTCCCCGGCCGGCCAGCCCAGGGCCATGACCGCCATGAGGGCGTACTGCTCGTCCAGGCCCAAGACCTGGCGCACGGCCTCGGCCTGGCCCAGGATCTCGCCCAGCCAGACCGCCCCCAGCCCCTGGGCGTGGGCCATCAGGAGCATGTTCATCAGGCAGGCCCCCAGGGACTGGTGATCCTTGGTTTCATGATACATGGAAGGCTTGTGGATGAATACGGGGATTAGCACCGGCGCGCTTCGCACCACCTTGGCATAGCGGGTGAGCCGGCTCAAGCTTTCCTTGACCTGCTGGTCGCGCACCACCACGAAGCGCCAGGCCTGGTTGTTCAACCCGCTGGGAGCCCAGCGCCCCGCCTCCAGGATGTTCTCCACCAGCTCATGCTCCACCGGCCGGTCGGCATAGGCGCGCACGCTGCGCCGGCTCTTGAGCAGTTCCAGAATCTCTTCGGGTTGCAAGCTCTTCTCCTTGTTCTTCCGGGGCCAGTGTAGCAACACCCCCCGGTCAGGTCAAGGAAGCCGAACCGGGGCTCAAAGTCAAAAAAACCTGGCCGACACTAGATTGACAAGCTCACGGGCCAGCCTTATACTGCCTTGCAAGCGGATAGGTCCGCCCTGGGCGGGGAGGAGGCTTCCCGGCATGGGCGGAACCGGCCAGGCCTTCGGGGGCTGTCGCGCGAGGGAGCAATCCCCGGGCAGACCAGGCAAGCCCCGGGCCAGGGCGCTCCGCTTGAACCTCAACGCGTACCGCTTGGATCGGCTTGACCGACCGGGACGGGTGACAAGATGCAAGACCAGCCGCGGGTTTTCCGCACCCCCCAGGAAATGCGCGCCCATAGCCGGGGCCTCAAGGCCCAGGGCCTGCGTGTGGGTTTCGTCCCCACCATGGGCGCCCTGCACGCCGGCCATCTCTCCCTGCTGGACTACGTCAACGACACCTGCGACCGCCTGGTGGTGAGCATCTTCGTCAACCCCCTGCAATTCGACCGCGCCGACGACCTGGACAACTACCCGCGCACCTGGGAGGCCGACCTGGCCCTGTGTGCGGAGCGCGGCGCGGACGCGATCTACGCCCCCACCCCGGGGGCCATGTATCCCCAAGGCTTCGCCAGCAAGGTCAGCGTCTCCGGCCTGACCCAGGGCCTGTGCGGAGCCCACCGCCCCGGCCACTTCGACGGCGTCACCACCGTGGTCATGAAGCTCTTCGGCGCGGTGGAGCCCGACCTGGCCGCCTTCGGCGAAAAGGACTACCAGCAGCTCATGGTCATCACCCGCATGGCCCGCGACCTGGACCTGGGGGTGCGGGTGGTGGGACGCCCCACCCATCGCGAGGCCGACGGCCTGGCCATGAGCAGCCGCAACGTGCGCTTGAGCGCCGCCGAGCGGGAGCAGGCCCTCTGCCTGTTCCGCGCCCTGAACCGGGCCCGCCAGCTGGCCCAGAGTGGAGAGACCGCCGTGTCCCGCCTGCTCGATGCCGCCCGTCAGGAAATCCAGTCCGTCAGCCAGGCCCGCTTGGAGTACCTGGAGGTGGTGGACGCCAACGAGCTGTCCCCCCTGTCCAGCCTGGACCGGCCCGCGCGCATGCTGCTGGCGGTCTGGATGGGCAACACCCGCTTGATCGACAACATGCCCCTCAACTAGGGAGTCGACACCCATGCAGCGTCACATGATGAAGTCCAAGATCCACCGCGCCACCGTCACCGAGGCCTGTCTCAACTACGAGGGCAGCCTGACCGTGGACCAGGACCTGATGGACGCGGCCCAGATGATCCCCTACGAGATGATCAACGTCTACAACGTCAACTCCGGCGACCGCTTCGAGACCTATCTCATCCCCGGACCCCGGGGCCGGGGCGACATCTGCCTGAACGGCGCGGCCGCGCGCAAGGGCCAGGTGGGCGACAAGGTCATCATCGTCACCAGTTGCATGATGGACGAGGCCGAGCTGGCCAAGCACAAGCCGGTGGTGGTGCTGGTGGACGACCAGAACCGCATCAAGAAGGAATCCAACAGCGAGCAGGCCTTCCTGAAGCTGGCCAACTAGTTTTTCCCGCCCGGGGCCGCCAGGCGCGGCGGGGCCGGGGCGGTTTTAGTGAGAGTTTTCACAGCGCCAAGCGGGCGCTGACCACATAGATGAAGGCGGGCGGGGTTCTTCCCCGCCCGCCGTTTTTTT
>CAZLSD010000301.1:0-4145 GCA_964561775.1 uncultured Desulfarculus sp.
CCCCCCGCCGCGGGCCGGTCCCCAACGGGACCAGCTGCTGCTCCCCAAGGCGGACGGCATCCAAATACCTTGTGCCTCTCCCGGGCTTGGGGTATTTTTCAGCCTTATCCTGCCCCCCTTTAAACTACTCCCGGCCACGTTCCCCCGGAGCAAGCCCTTGCCTTGGCTCATGCCCGCGCTAATCGCCACCTTAAGCTGCACCGGCATCCTCAGCGCGCTCTACCTGGCGCTCTATCTGCGCCACCGCCAGGCCCACCTGGGCCTGTGGAGCGCCTGCTGGGCGGCCCAGAGCCTCAACCTGGCCGCCATCTATCTGCAAGCGACC
The DNA here is from genome assembly GCA_964561775.1 of uncultured Desulfarculus sp. GTDB lineage: Bacteria > Desulfobacterota > Desulfarculia > Desulfarculales > Desulfarculaceae > JACRDC01. The sequence goes on from CAZLSD010000301.1 coordinate 326, forward strand.
GGGAACTGGCCGCACCTCCCGCTGCCCATTTTCCAGCATCTGTTCGTGCTGTTTTCCGTCTGGCTGCTCTGGCGCGGCATGGATCATTTTTTGGGGCGGCCCCACCACTGGCTCTGGAGCGCGGCCTGCCTGCTGACGGCGGCCTTTATCCCCTTGGGCTTCGGGGTCTTTGATGCGGCCTGGGAAACCAGCATCCTGGTCTACCTGCTCATGGGCATATTGCAGGCGCTGAGCGGCTGGCGTCTGCTGCGCTCCCACGAGGGAACCGCCGCCATCAACCTCACGGTGGGATGCTTCGTCATCCTTTGGGGTTTGCAGCGAGCCACCTATCCCTGGACGCGGGATGTGGTGTGGTGGGCCACCTGGGGCTTCGCCCTCGCCGCGGTGCTCAACCTGTCGGTGGCCCTGGGGCTTTTGCTGGCCTTTTTCGAGCGCCTGCGCCGGGAACTGCTCCAGGCCCAGGGCGCGGCCCAGGCCAACCTGGACCTGTTGCGGACCATCCTGGAGACGGCCCCCTTGGGCATCGGCCTGGGCCAGCCCCGCCGAATCCTTTGGGTCAACCGGGCCTTCAAGGACTATCTGGGCCACGACCCCCATCAATGGCTGGGCCGGGAAACCGAAAGCCTCTATCCCTCCCGGGAGGAATTCGAGCGGGTGGGGGCGGTGATCTATCCCCAACTGGCCCGGACTGGCCAGGCCTCGGTGGAAACCTGGCTGCGCAAGGCCGATGGCTCGTCCCTGCCCGTGCACATGCGCTTGCAGATGGTGGACAGGCAAAACGAGGAAGCCGGCATCATCGTCACGGTGGGCGACATCACCGAGCGCAAGGAGGCCGAGGAGGAGCTCCTGCGCAGCCAGCGGGTGCTCAGGGCGGTGGACGCCTGCCGCCGGGCGCTCTTGCACGCCGCGGACGAGGACTCCCTCATGCGGGAGATATGCCGCATAGTCTGCGAGGTGGGGGGCTACCGCCTGGCCTGGGTGGGCATGCTGGAGCCAAGCGGGCCCCAGGTGCGCCCCGTGGCCCAATGGGGCCACGAGGAGGGGTATCTGGAGACGGCCGCCGTCTCCACGGACGAGGACGACCCGCGCGGCCGGGGGCCTTTGGGCGCCGCCCTGCGTAGCGGCCAGGCCTGCGTGTTCCAGGACGCCCTGAACGACCACCGTTTCGAGCCCTGGCGGGAGGAAGCGGCCAAGCGCGGCTACGCCGCCGTGGCCGGGCTGCCCCTGCTGCACGGCAGGCAGGCCTTCGGGGTGCTGGGCATCTATTCGTCCCGCGCCTTCGCCTTCGACCAGCGGGAGCTGGACCTGCTCATGGGCCTGGCCCGCGACCTGGCCTTCGGCCTGCAAAACCTGCGCGGCCAAATCGCCAGGCGGGAGGCCGAGCTGCGCCTGGCCCAGTCCGAGAGCCTGCTGCGCGAGGTCATCGATTCCTCGCCGGACTTCATCTTCGCCAAGGACAGGCAGCGGCGCACCATCCTGGCCAACCGCGCCTTTGCCCAGGCCGTGGGAAAAGAGCCCCAGGAGATGCTGGGGCGGAGCGACCTGGAGAACGGCTGGAGCCGGGAAACGGTCTTTGGCGACCCCGATCGCGGCACAACGGGATTTTGCGCCCACGATCTGGCCGCCCTGGCCGGCCAGAGGTCGCACAACCCGGCCGAGCCCGCCAACGTGGGGGGAAATATTCGCCTCTTCGACACCCTCAGGGTGCCCCTGCGCGACCAGGCCGGCCACATCTATGGCCTGCTGGGCCTGGCCCGCGACATCACCGAGCGCAGGCAGGCCGAGGAGCGCCTGCGCGAAAGCGAGGAAAAGTTCAGCCTGGCCTTCCGCCACGCCCCGGTGCTCATGGCCATCACCAGGATCGAGGACGGAACCTACCTGGACGTCAACGACGCCTTCCTGAAGGTGGTGGGCTACCAGCGCGAGGAGGTGCTGGGGCGCACCTCGGTGGAGATAGGCTGGCTGCGCCCGGCGGACCGGGCGCGCATCATCGAGACCCTGGAGAGCCAGGGACGGGTGGAGGGCCTGGAGGTCACCTCCTTCACCCGCCAAGGCCGCCCCGTGGCTTGCGTCTACCATTGCCAGAAGCTGAGCCTGGGGGGCGCCACCCGCCTGCTGGCCATCGCCGTGGACGAGAGCGGGCGCAGGCAGGCCGAGGAGCGCCTGCGTCAGAGCGAGGACCGCTACCGCCTCATCTCCGACAACACCCAGGAGGTGGTCTGCCTGCACGACACCCAGATGCGCATCATCTACGTATCGCCCTCGGTGACCAAGGCGCTGGGCTATCAGAGCGCGGAGGTGATGGGGCTCTCCATCCTGGAACTGCTGCATCCCGATGACGCGGCCGGGGTAATCTCCCTGCTGCAACAGCGCATGGGCGAAGGCGGCCAGGAACCCATGAAGCACGAGAACCGCATCCGCAAAAAGGACGGCGGCTACCTCTGGATGGAGACCCTGGCCTCGCCCGTGCTGGACGACCAGGGTGGTCTGGCCCATTTCCAGACCAGCAGCCGCGACATAACCGAACGCAAACAAGCCGAGGAGGCCCTGCTGCAACTGGCGGCCGGGGTGGCCCACAACTTCAACAACGTGCTGATGGCCATCAGCGGCAACGCCCAGGCGGCCCAGGAGCGCTTAAGCCGGCCCCGGCCGGAGTTGCAGGAACTGGCCCGCCTGTTGGAGAACGTGGTGCAGGGCGCCCAGGGCGGCACCGACGTGGTGCAGCGGCTCAGCCGCTACGTGGGCGGACGCCGGGTGGGCGCATCCCAGGGCGAATTGGTAGATATGGGCGAGCTGTTGCGCTCACTTAAGCAGATGCTGGAAGGTACCTGGCCCCAGTTCGCCAGCGGCAGGCTGCGCCTGGAGATGGAGGCCCCGGAGGCCCTGACCGTGCTGGGGGTGCGCGGCGAGCTGATGGAGGTTCTCTTCAACCTGGCCAAGAACGCGGTGGAGTCCATGCCCTTGGGAGGCTGTTTAAGCATCCGGGCCTGGGCCGAGGAGCGGCGAGCCCTGATCGAGGTGCGCGACAGCGGGCTGGGCATGGACCAGGCGGTGCTGGCGCGCCTGTTCGAGCCCTTCTTCAGCACCAAGGGCGTCTCCGGCCAAGGTCTGGGCCTGGCCGTCAGCAAGGGCATCGTGGCCTCCCACGGCGGCACGCTAAGCGTGAGTTCCCGCCCCGGGCAAGGATCGGTCTTCACCATCAGCCTGCCCCAGATGTACACCCTGCCCCCCCTGCCCCCGCGCGTTCAGGCGCAAGCCCGCCGCAGCTCCTTGCGCATCCTGCTGGTGGAGGACGAGAGCCTGGTGGCCATGGGGCTCTCGGCCATCCTGGAAGGGGCGGGACACCAGGTCCGCCACGCCCTCTCCCTGGCCTCGGCCCTGGAGGCCGTGCCCGAACTGCGCCCCCAGGCCGTGCTCTGCGATCTGGGGCTTGCCGACGCCGAGGGCTGGCAGGTGGTGGAGGCCCTCAAGGAGGCCCTGGCCCAGGCTGGCCTGCCCCAGACCCCGGTGGTGGCCATCTCCGGCTGGAGCAGCCAGCAGCTGCCCGCGCCGCTCAGCGAAGGCGCCTCGCAGACCACCCTGCTGCAAAAGCCCGTGGAGGCCTCGCACCTCTTGACCCTCTTGGCCCGCCTGGTCGGCGACGGAGGCCAGGGCTAGCATCACGCCGGAAGGATGGCCGTGTACAAAATCATCAACCGCAAGAAACTGCTCGCCACCCGTCTGGCCGATCTGCTGGGCTGGGCGCTATTCTGGCCCAAGAAGCTGCTGCCCGCGCCCCAGCCCAGCAGATCGGCCAGACGGGTGGCGAGCAGTTTTTTGC
>CAZLSD010000302.1:0-4125 GCA_964561775.1 uncultured Desulfarculus sp.
CCGGGTCCACATAGCGCTCCAGGTATTCGCCTATGTCGCGTCCCGGCGCGCCGGGGCGGGTCATGACCACGAAGTCGGCCAGCTCGAACAGGCGCATGGTCTCGCGCCAGGAGTGGATGGAGAAGAAGGCGTCCGCGCCGATGAGAAAGACCATGCGCTCGCTGGGGTGCTGGCGGGCCAACTCCTCCAGGGTGTCCACGGCGTAGCTCATGCCCCCCCGGGCCACTTCGATGTCGCTGACCTGGAAACGGGGGTTGCCGGCCAGGGCCAGGCGCACCATCTCCAGGCGGTGGAAGGCCTCGGCGCGCACCGGCTTGCGGAAGGGCGGGTCGTTGCAGGGGATGAAGAACACCCGGTCCAGGTGCAGCTCCTCCATCACCTCCTGGGCCGCGCGCAGATGCCCCAGATGGATGGGGTCGAAGGTGCCCCCAAAGAGCGCCAGAGTGTGCTGGACCTTGTTGGATTGCACCCGCCTATCCCCCCAGGAAACCTATTGCCGCACCTGTCCGTCGCCGTAGACGATGAACTTGGTGGTGGTCAGCTCGGTGAGCCCCATGGGGCCAAAGGCGTGCAGCTTGCTGGTGCTGATGCCTATCTCCGCGCCCAGGCCCAGTTGCCCGCCGTCGTTGAAACGGGTGGAGGCGTTGACCAGCACCACCGAGGCGTCCACCGCGTTCAAGAAGCGCTGGGCGCGGGCATAGTCCTTGGTCACGATGGCCTCGCTGTGCTGGGAGCCATAGGCCGCGATGTGCTCCAGGGCCTGGTCCATGTCCTCCACCACCCGCACGGCCAGGATCAGATCCAAGAACTCGGCCGGCCAGTCGTCTTCAGTGGCGGGCACGGCCTGGGGCAGGATGCCCCGGGTGGCCGGGCAGCCGCGCAGCTCCACCCCGGCCTGGGCCATCTCCTGGCCCAGCAGGGGTAAAAACTCCGCCGCCTCGGCCTGGTGCACCAAAAGCGTCTCCATGGCGTTGCAGACGCCCGGGCGCTGGCATTTGGCGTTCAGGCAGATGTCCAGGGCCATCTTATGATCCGCGCCTTCATCCACGTAGACGTGGCACACGCCCTTGTAGTGCTTGAGCACGGGTATGCGGCTATTGGCGGCCACGAAGCGGATGAGCCCCTCGCCGCCCCGGGGGATGATCACGTCAACCAGATCGTCCATCTTGAGCAGGGCCAGGGTGGCGGCCCGCTCGGTGCTGGGGATGACCTGCACCGCCGCCGCCGGCAGGCCCTGGGACTCGAGGGCCTGGCCTATGACCTGGGCCAGGGCCAGGTTGGAGTGGATGGCCTCCTTGCCGCCCTTCAAGACCACGGCGTTGCCGCTTTTGAGGCATAAGCCCGCCGCGTCCAGGGTCACGTTGGGGCGCGACTCATATATGAAGCCGATGACCCCCAGGGGCACCCGCTGGCGGCCCACCAACAGGCCGTTGGGCCGGCGCCACATGCTGGGTATCTCGCCCACCGGGTCGGCCAGGGCGGCCACCTCCGCTAGCCCCTGCGCCATGGAGGCGATGACCGCGTCGTCCAGGCGCAGGCGGTCCAGCATGGCCTTGCTCATGCCACCCGCGGCGGCCGCCTCCATGTCCTGGGCGTTGGCGGCCTTGATGGAGGCGGCGTGGTCGGTGAGCGCCTGGGCCATGGCCAAGAGCGCCTGGTCCTTGGGACCCCGGGGCAGCACGGCCAGCTGGCGGGCCGCCGCGCGGGCGGCCAGGCAGATATCCCTGACCATATCCTGGGCCGGCTTCTGGGCTAGCTGTTCAGCAGACATGCCACTTCCTCCTCCTCGGCCAAGTCGAAGACCACCAGGTTGTCGCGGTGGATGACCTCGTCGGACTCCTTGCGCCCCAGGCGGGCGGCTATCTGGTCGGTGTGCAGGCCCTTGATCCGCTCCATCTCGGCGCTGGAATAGTTGCAAAGCCCCACGCCCAGTATGCAGTCGCCCGGCCCCAGCACGCGCACCGCGCTGCCCGCCTCGAAATCTCCGCGCACCCCGCGCACCCCGGCGGCCAACAGGCTCTTGCCCATCTCCACCAGGGGGCGCACCGCGCCCTCGTCCACCACCAACTCGCCCTCCTGCTGGGCCGCGAAGGCGATCCAGTGCTTGCGGCTGGTGAGCCGGCTTTGGCGGGGCAAAAAGAGCGTGCCCAGGTCCGCCCCGGCGCTCAGGGCGTCCAGCACGTCGTCCTTCATGCCGTTGGCCACCATGGTCCAGGCCCCGCCCCGGGCGGCCTTGTCCGCGCTGCGCACCTTGGAGACCACCCCGCCCATGCCCACCGAGCCGGGCTGGTCGCTCACCGACTTCAAGAGCTCGGCCTCCACCCGCTCCACCAAGGGTATGCGCCTGGCCTGCGGGTTCTCGCGGGGGTCGGCGTCCAGCACGCCGTCCACGTTGGTCAGGATGATGAGCCCCTGGGCCCCCAGCAGGTTGGTGAGCATGGCGGCCAGGTTGTCGTTGTCGCCCAGCTTGATCTCGGCCACGGCCACGGTGTCGTTCTCGTTGACCACCGGGATGACCCCCCAGCCCAGCAGGGTGAACAGGGTGTTGCGGGCGTTCTCGTAGCGGGTGCGGTGGCGCAGGTCGTTGGCGGTGAGTAACACCTGGGCGGCCAGGCGATCATGCTGGGCAAAGGCCTCCTCATAGGCCTGCATCAGGCCGGCCTGACCCAGGGCGGCCACGGCCTGCTTCTGGGGGATGGTGAGCTTGGCCCCCAACAGGCCCATCTTGCCCCGGCCGGTGGCCACCGCGCCCGAGGAGACCAGGAGCACCTGGCGCTCTGGCGTGGCCAGCCGCGCCACCTGGGCGGCCAAGAGCCCCACCCGGCGGCGGTCCAGGCCCTGGGCTCCGGTCAGCACCGCCGAGCCCACCTTGACCACCAGACGCCGGCAATTGGCTATCAGCTCAGCCCTGTTCACCCTCTTCAGTCTCCGTCCCCCTGGTCATCCTGGAGCCGGTCCGCTATCTCGGCCAAAAGCGCGGCCACGCCTTGACCTTTCAAGGCGCTCACCGGCCAGACTTTCAGCCCCAGGCTCTCCACCTTTTGCCGGAAATCGTCCAGTTTGTCCAGGGTCTGGGGCAAATCCAGCTTGTTGGCCGCCACCAGGGAGGCCTTTTGCGCCAAAACCGGGTCATAGGCTTCCAGTTCGGCCCGGATGACGAGCAGGTCGCCAAAGGGATCCTCGGCGCTCATATCCACCACGTGCAGGAAGAGCCGGGTGCGTTCCACGTGCTTCAAGAACTTGAGCCCCAGGCCGGCCCCGGCGTGGGCCCCCGCCACCAGGCCGGGGATGTCGGCCAGGGTGAAGGTGGAGCCGTCTTCCCGCTCGGCCACGCCCAGGTGGGGCGAGAGGGTGGTGAAGGGGTAGTCGGCCACCTTGGGCCGGGCCGCGGTGGCCGCCCGGATCAGGCTGGACTTGCCCGCGTTGGGCAGCCCCACCAGGCCCACGTCGGCCAAGAGCTTCAGCTCCAGGAGCAGGGTCAGCTTCTGCCCCGGCTCGCCGGGCTGGGCGAAACGGGGGGTGCGGTGGGTGCTGCTGACGAAGTGGCGGTTGCCCTTGCCCCCCCGGCCGCCCTGGGCCACCATGAACTCCTGACCGTCTTCAGTCAGGTCGGCCAGCACCTGGCCGGTCTCCAGATCGCGCACCAGGGTGCCCATGGGCACCTCCAGCACCTTGTCCTCGCCCGCCGCGCCGGTGCGGTTGGCCCCCATGCCGTGGCCGCCCCGGCCGGCCCTAAAATGGCGCAGGTAGCTGTGGTCGGCCAGGGTGGCCATTTGGGAACTGGCCCGCACCACCACGTGCCCTCCCCGGCCGCCGTCGCCGCCGTCGGGTCCGCCCTTGGGCACGTACTTGGCGCGCAGGAAGCTGACGCAACCCCGGCCGCCGTCCCCGGAGGCCACCTCTATCACGGCCTCGTCTACGAAGCGCATGCGCGTGCCTGCCTTGCTGGCGGAGTGTTGGTCAAGCTGGCGGAAACCATAACGAACCTGCCAGGGGTCTGCTTGGGGCCTGGGGTGGCCCGGCGCCATAAAAAACTCGCGCCCATATGCGCTGGTCGCGCATATGGGCAGGAGATTTGTCGCCGCAAACTTAAGGAGGCGGCCCTTTTGCGCGCAAAAGGGCCGC
>CAZLSD010000303.1:0-2644 GCA_964561775.1 uncultured Desulfarculus sp.
GGGGAAGCATGGGGCGCAGGCGGGCCGCCAAGGCCAGGTCCCAGTCGGCCAGGGCCAGGTCAGGCCTGGCCAGGCCCTGCCAGGCCTGGCCCCGGCGTACATAGGCTAGGCTGAAGCTGGGCTCCATTTCGATGATCTCGCCGAAGCTGCCGGCGGCCTGCTCCAGCGCGCCGCCCTCCAATTGGATGAGCCCGCGCAGATAGAGCGCCTCCAGGAAGCGTGGCCGCAGGGCCAGGGCCAGGGCCAGTTCAGCCAGGGCCTGCTGGTCGGCGTGGCCGCCGTAAAACTGGCGCGCCCGCGTCAGGTGGGCCCGGGCCGGATCTTCCGCCTGGGCCTGGCCGGCGGAATCCACGGCCTCCTGCCCCCCCGCCTGCCCCGGGGAGGCCTTGGCCGGCTGGGTGCGCCGGGGCTGCCAGGCCAGGGCGCGGTCGGCGGCGGCCTTGTCCTTTTCGCCCAGCCGCTCCCAGGCCAGGGAGCGCAGAAGCAGGGCCAGGGCCAGATCGGGCTTGATCTCCAAGGCCTGACCGAACTCCCCGGCCGCCTCCTCCCATTGCCCCGCCCCGTACCAGGCCCGGCCCAGCCCCACGTGGGCCAGGGGCTCGCGGGGGGTGACGCCCAGGCAGGCGGCGAAGGCCTCGCGGGCCGGCTGCCAACGCGAGGACCGCAGGTGAATGAGCCCCATCATCATGGCCGCGCGGGCGCGCGCGCCAGGCGGCGTCTGGGGGGCCTCCAGCGCCTTGGCGTAAAGCCCCAAGGCCTGCTCGTGTTCATCCCGCAGATAGGCGGCCTGGGCGGCGAAAAAGTCCTCCTTGGCCCCGGCCCAGAGCGGAGACGCCCAGATAACCACCAGCAGCAGGACCAGGCCCAGGCCCGGCCGCCGCGGCCTCACTTGGGCTCCCCGGGCTGGGCGGGCTCGGAGGTTGGAGCTGGATTCTCCACGGCGTAGCGCCGCCTGATCCAGCGGGGCAGCAGGGAGGCCAGCACGAAGAAGACGGCGGCCAGCGCCAGATAGGTCAGGGTGCGCCCCAGATCGCCCTGGCCGCTGATGAGCGAGCCGGCGGCCAGGCAATAGGCCACCGTGCCGGGCAGCATGCACAGCAGGCTGACCAGGGCGTAGGTGGGATAGCTTAAGCTGGTCAGGCCGTAGGCGTAGTTTTGCAGGTTGAAGGGGAACAGCGGCACCAGGCGGGTGATCATCACCATGCGCCAGCCGTGCCGGGCCACGCCCTGGTCGATGCGCTGGAACAGGGGGTTCTTGGCCGCCCAGCCCTCCACCAGGGGCCGGGCCGCGTGCCGCGAGGCCAGAAAGGCCGCGCCCGCCCCCAGGTTGGAGCCGATGACCACCCAGAGCATGCCCCACCAGGCCCCAAAGACCGTGGCCCCCAGCAGGGTGATGGGCAGCCCCGGCAAAAAGAAAAGGCAGGCCAGCACCCACAGCAGCACATAGGCCAACGGCCCCACCCAGCCCAACTCCCGCACCAGGGTGGCCAGGGCCTCCAGGTTCTCCAGCTTGAGATGGGCGGTCAGGCCGGAAAGATGCAGGCCCAGCCCACCCAGGGCCAGCAGGGCCAACAGGAGGGCCAGGCGCATCCAACTAGGGCCAGGGCGGGGGGGGACTGCTTGGCTCATGGCTGCTCCTGCGCTGACGCGCCCGTGAAGCCGCCGAGCTGACCAGGGCCTTTATGACCCGGGAGGCCCTACTTGTCCGGAAGCGGGGGATCGGGCAGGCCCAGCCGGCGGCAGATGGCCAACTTCAAATCATACTGGCTGATGTCACCGCCCTCCACCAGGATTTCCCCGCCCAGCATCACGGCGGAGGCCAGGGCCAGGAAGCGGGTTCAAGAATTGCCGTTGGGTTCGCTAGAGAAAAAAACGCGGCTTGGTCATGCGCGCTCCTTGCGGCCTCGCCGCTGGGCCGGAACCTGGACGCCGCGGTTGGCCCAGGCAGGGTCAATCATTTTGTCTCATTGAGGTCAACTATTATTCAGCGGATTAACTATAGTAATTGACTATGCGTTGCGCAAGCCAGACCTGCCCGGAAGCGGCCCCTGGGCGGCCAGGCCCGCCGGTTTGCCGAAGGCTGTCTCCCCGGCAAACCGCGTCCGCTCAGGCCCCCGGCTCCACCGCCGCCTTCACCGGCGTGGGCTTGAGCGCGCGCGCCAGCTCGGCAGGCGACATCTCCAGCAAAAACCCGCGTTTGCCTCCATTGATGAAAATGCGGGGCAGGGCCAGGATGGTCTCTTCCACATAGATGGGCAGGGCGCGCCGGAGCCCGAAGGGCGAGACCCCGCCCACCTGATAGCCGGTGAGCCGAGTCACCTGGGCCGGGTCCAGGGGAGCCGCCGAACGCGCGCCCAGTTGGCGGGCCAGGTTGCGCGTGGAGACCTGGCGGTCGCCGTGCATCAGGATGATGATCTCGCCCAGGCCCCTGGCCTCCATCACCAGGGTCTTGATGACCTGGTGCTCGTCCACCTGAAGCTCGCGGGCGGCCACCGCGGTGCCGCCCTTGTCCTCATAGGCATAGGCGCGGGGAATGAACTCCACCGCCAACTGGCGCAGCGCGCGCACCGCCGGGGTCACCGGCTCCTTGTCCTTGGCCATTGCTCGCCTCCCGGGCTGGGGCCAGGCTAAAGCTAGCTCCTGG
>CAZLSD010000303.1:2744-4110 GCA_964561775.1 uncultured Desulfarculus sp.
TGATCCAGGACGTGATGGTCAAGGAACTCAAAGTCATACCCGACCAGCGCGGGCGGCTCATGGAGATGCTGCGCGCCGACGAGGCCATCTTCGCCGGCTTCGGCCAGGTCTATCTAACCACCACCCTGCCCGGCGTGGTCAAGGCCTGGCACCTGCACAAGCAGCAGACCGACCAGGTGGTCTGCGTGGCGGGCATGATCCAGCTGGCCCTCTACGACGACCGCCGCGACTCCCCCACCTGGGGACAGATAAACCAGTTCTTCCTGGGCGTCAACCGGCCCTTGCTGGTGCGCATCCCGCCCTTTGTCTATCACGGCTGGAAATGCGTCAGTCTGGAGGAAGCCCTCATCGTCAACACCGTGACCAGGCCCTACAACCCCAGCCAACCCGACGAATTCCGCCTGGACCCCCACCAGAGCTTCATACCCTTCGACTGGTCCAAGGTGGACGGCTAGAAAGCCTCCAGACCATGCCACCCAGCAACCCCCTGCCCCTCTTCTCACCGGCCCGCTACCTGGAAATGCAGGCCCAGTTCAACCAGGACCTGTGGCCCGCCCACCTCCTGGTCTATGCCCTGGCCCTGGCCGTCCTGGCCCTGGCCTGGTCGCGCAGGCCCTGGGCCTGGCGGGGCGCGGCCGCCCTCCTGGCCGCCTTCTGGCTCTCGGTGGCCGTCCTGTTCCTCGGCCTCCACTTCACCCGCCTGCACCCCGGCGGCCTGCTCTTCACCGCCCTCTTCGCCCTGGGCGGCCTGGCCCTCCTGCGGGAGTGCCTGCGCCCCGCGCCCGCTCCCATCCTGGCCCCCAGCCTGGACGGCCCCGGCGTGCTGGGCGCTCTCCTGGTCCTGCACTCCCTCCTGGGCCACCCCTGGCTGAGCAACTTCCTGGACCACCCCTGGCCCCGCATGGGCCTCCTGGGCCTGGCCCCCGGACCCACCGTGCTCTTCACCCTGGGCCTGCTCTTCTGGACCAAGGGCCGCCTGAACGGACTGCTGCTCCTGGCCTGCGGCCTCTGGACCCTGCTGGGCTTCCTGCTGGCCGTGGAACTGGGGCTCAAGGAAGACGTCTTCGTCCTGCCCATAGGCCTGGCCGCCGCCTGCCTGCTCCTGCCCCGCGCCCTGCGTCCGGTCTCCTCCGGGACTTGACACCTCCCCTTCCGGCCTTAGTCTTATAGGCAAATTCACTGCCAGGAGCGATTTGCCATGCCTATCTATGAATACTGCTGCGCCAAATGCGGCCACAACTTCGAGGCCCTGCGCTTCGCCAGCGACGACGCCCCCACCTGCCCCAAGTGCGCCTCGCCCCAGGTCAGCCGCCAACTCTCCTGCTTCTCCACCAACGCCGGCGGCGGCTCCGGCCTGGACCTGGGC
>CAZLSD010000304.1:0-4095 GCA_964561775.1 uncultured Desulfarculus sp.
CCCTGCCCCTGAGCCAGATGCCCACCCCCTTCGTGGATTTGCCCCTGGGGGTAAGCGAGGAGCGCCTGGCCGGGGCCTTGGACTGGGAGCTGGCCGTGCGCGAGGGGCGCGCCGCCTTTCGCCCCGGGCTCTTGGCCCGCGCCCACCGGGGCCTGCTCTATGTGGACGAGGTCAACCTCTTGCCCGCCCACCTGGCCCACCAGCTCCTGGACGCCGTGGCCAGCGGAGTTAACCGGGTGGAGCGGGAGGGCGTCTCCTTTGCCCATCCTTGCCAGATAGCGCTGGTGGCCTCCATGAATCCCGAGGAAGGCCCCCTGGGCCCCCAGCTCAGCGACCGCTTCGGCCTGTGCGTGGAGGTGGCGGCCGAGTTCGAGCCAGCCGCCCGCCAGGAGATTCTGCGCCGCAGGCTGGCCTATGAAGCGGACCCGGAGCGCTTCGCCAGGGCCTGGGCCGAGGCCCAGGCGGATTTGCGCCGCCGCCTGCGTCAGGCCCGGGAGATGCTGCCCAGCCTGGGCCTGGACCCGGAGGCTTTGACTCTGGCCGCCCGCCTGGCCGCCCAGGCCGGCTGCCAGGGCCAGCGGGGCGAGTTGGCCCTGTGCCGGGGCGCGCTGGCCCTGGCCGCCTGGCGCGGCCTGCCCAGCGCCAGCCCGGCCCAGGTGCGCGAGGTGGCGCCTTTGGCCCTGAGCCACCGCGCCCAGGCCCAGACCGGGGCGCAAGCCGCGCCTGCGCCCCGTCTGAACGCCCCGCGCCTGCCCGAGGAGTTGCCTCCCGATTCCCCGCCACCGCGTCAAGTGGATCAAGACCGCCAGGAGCAGCCCGCCTCGGGGCACGCCCCGGGGCAGGAGCGCGGCCTTATGCTGCTGCCCCCCGGCGAGGTGCGCCCCATCGCCACCCGCCTGCCCGCCCGCGAGGGGACCAGCCGCCAGCAAGCCGGCCGCCGCGCCGCCCGCCAGGTGGCGGGCAACCGGGGACGCTATCTGCGCGCCAGCGCCCAGCGCCTGGGGCGCTCCCTGGCCTTTGACGCCACCTTGCGCGCGGCCGCGCCCCACCAGGCCGCCCGGCGCACGGAAGGTGGCCCGGCCCTCATCCTGAAAGAGCCCGACCTGCGCGAGAAGGTGCGCGCCGCCCGGCGGGGACGGCTCTTGCTCCTGGTGGTGGACGCCAGCGGTTCCATGAACGCGGCGGCGCGCATGCGCGAGACCAAGGCCGCGGTGCTGGGGCTTCTGACCGAGGCCTACCAGAAACGCGACCGGGTGGGGGTGATCTGCTTCGGGGGATTGAGCGCCCGCGAATTGCTGCCCCCCACCAGCAGCGTGGAGGTGGCTCGCCGCCTGCTGGCGGATCTGCCCACCGGGGGCAAGACGCCCTTGGCCGCGGGCATGGCCCTGACCGCCCAGGTGCTGGCCCGGGAACTGGCCCAGGACCCCCGCCTGGAGCCCCTGGTGCTTCTGCTCACCGACGGCCGGCCCAACGTGCCCTTGGCCGCGGCCCAGGCCGCCGAGATGCTTTCCCACGACGCCGGGGTCAAGGGTGGGGGCTGGGGGGATGGCTGGGGCGACGGCGGCTATGCCGACCGCGAGGTGCTGGATTTGGCCCGACGCATGGCCCAGGACCGGCGGCCCCGCTATGTGGTGGTGGACACCGACGTGGGGCATCACCACGAGATAAACCTCTGCCGGGCCATGGCCGAATACCTGGGCGCGGCCTGCGCCTCGCTGAGGAACGTCACGGCGGATGGCGTGCTGGAGGTGGTGAAAAGGAATTGGTGAGCCGGCCGCCTGGCCTTTGCGGGGCCGCGGCTCGCTCGGGCGCTGCCGCGCCCTCACTCACCTTCGGCAATATTCCCGCCAGCCAAGGGCTGTCATGAATATTGCAGCGGTACTTCAAGATATTCTTGGTTTTTCCTCAGGAGGCCTGTTTTGCGCGACAACCACCTCTCAGCCCCCGGCAAAGGCAGCCCCATCTATCCCTTCCCGGCCATCGTGGGCCAGGAGCAGATGAAGCTGGCGCTTCTGATCAACGTGGTCAACCCCAAGGTGGGCGGGGTGCTCATCCGGGGTGAGAAGGGCACGGGCAAGTCCACGGCGGTGCGCGCCCTGGCCCAGCTGCTGCCGCCCCAGCAGGTGGTGGCGGGTTGCGCCTACTCCTGCGACCCGGCCCGGCCCGCGGACCTGTGCTCCGACTGCCGGGCGCGCCTGGAGGCAGGCGAGAAGCTCTTGGCCGAGAAGCGCCCCGCCCGGGTGGTGGAGCTGCCCGTGGGGGCCACCGAGGATCGCCTGCTGGGCACCCTGGACCTGGAAGGCGCGCTCAAGGAAGGCCAGGCCCGCTTTCTGCCCGGCATCCTGGCCGCGGCCAACCGCCAACTGCTCTACGTGGACGAGGTCAACCTGCTGGAGGACCACCTGGTGGACGCGCTGCTGGACGCGGCGGCCATGGGGGTCAACACCGTGGAGCGCGAGTCCCTGAGCATAAGCCACCCAGCCCGCTTCACCCTGGTGGGGACCATGAACCCCGAGGAGGGCGAACTGCGGCCCCAGCTCACCGACCGCTTCGGCCTGTGCGTGCAGGTCAAGGGGCTCTCCGACCCGGTCCAGCGCGAGGAAGTGGTGAGGCGCAGGCTGGCCTTCGAGGCCGACCCGGTGAAGTTCGCCAGGGGCTATGCCGCCCAGGGGCGGGAGTTGACCAGGCTGGTCAGCCGGGCGCGCAGGCTGCTGCCCAAGGCGGCCTATGACGAGGCGGTGCTCTCGCGGGTGGTCCAGGTTTCGCTGGGTTTGGTGGTGGACGGCCACCGGGGGGATTTGACCCTGCTCAAGACCGCGCTGACCCTGGCCGCCTTGGAAGGCCGCGCCAAAGCCGAACGCGCCGACGTGGACCGGGCCGCCCTGCTGGCCCTGCCCCACCGCCTGCGCCGGCGGCCCCTGGCCGAGATGGATTTCGACATCGCCGAGCGCTTGAAACGCATCTAGCCCGTTGGATTGCCCGGGACTGGGCTGGGGTTGGGATAGCGTTGAACGCGCCGCGAGAGGGCGCTAGCGGCCGGGCCGGGGATTGGCGGCGGACAGGACGCCTTCCACGCTTTCCAGCAGCTTGGCCATGGAGCTGGGCTTGGGCACTATGCCCGCCACTTGATCGGCCAGGCTATCCAAGTCGTATTCGCAGGAGCCGCTGGAGATCAGCACGCGCACGTTTTCGTCCAGGCCGCGCAGGCGCTTGAGGCACTCCAGCCCGTTCATGCCGGGCATGGCCATGTCCAGCATGACCAGGGCGTAGGGCCGCTCCGCCAGGGCCTGGCGGTACATTTCCAGGCACTGGGCTCCGTCCCTGGCCAGACTCACCGAATAGCCGGCGCCGGTCAATATCATCTGATACAGCCTGGCCAACTGCTCGTCGTCGTCCACCACCAGCAGGGGCGCGCTTTTGAACAGGGCTTGTTGTCCAGAACCGCCCAGGTGTTCTCTGTTTTCCAGCATCATCATTCCCCCTTACCCTCGACGAGGCCAGCGCTTAAAAGCATCTTCCCGGCCGGAGGTACGATGCGCCCCCCGGCCGGGAAGATGGATTGGGCTAGAAGTCCTTGAAATCATCATCCAGAGGAATGGCGGAGGAAGGCAGCTTGCCCTTCTTGCCCGCCGCCATGGCGGCCGGCGACACGCGGGGAGCTTCCAGGGCGGGGCGGGAGCGCAGGCTGGCGGCCCTTTCCCGCAGGCTGGCGCGGGGTCTTTGCCCGTCCCCGTTTTCATTGGAGCCGCCCACCAGGGCCACCAGGGCTCCCACGTAACCCTGCATGGTCTCGGACTGGGCGGCCAGCTCCTCGCTGGCCGAGGCCGACTCCTCGGCGGTGGCGGCGGTGTGCTGGGTCACCTTGTCCATCTCGCTGGCGGCCTTGTTGACCTGCTCGATGCCTTGGGCCTGCTCGGCGGAGGCCGCGGCGATCTCGCCCACCAGCTCGGCCACCTTGGCCGAGGCAGCGGCCACCTCGGTGAAGGCCTGGTCGGTGCCGCTGACCAGGGAAGAGCCTTCCTTGATGTTCTTCAGGTTGTCCTCGATGAGCCCGGTGGTGTTCTTGGCCGCCTCGGCGGCGCGCATGGCCAGGTT
>CAZLSD010000305.1:0-4067 GCA_964561775.1 uncultured Desulfarculus sp.
ACAACGCCTGCGACGTGCTCAACTTGGAACCCCTGCTCAAGACGGCCTGCGCGGAACTGCGCCGGCAACTGCGGGCAGACGTGTAATGCTATCCAGCTATCAAAAAGATAATCGGGGCGGGCAGGCGCGGGGAGGCTGTCGCGCCATTGGCAATCGCCGTCAGGAGGGGGCCGCTGCCGGGCCAGAACGGCAAAACACCTGTCCCCCGCGCCCTCAAGGCGCCAGGGAAGGTGATGCCGGCATGGGTGCTGGGAAGTCGGGGCGTGGAGGCAGGGTGGGAGGGTTGGAGCTTGCCCGCCAGCCCAAGGGCTGGCGGCGGGCCTCGTGAACCCCCGTATCCGGGGGCTCACCCCATCCTGGACGCCGGACTACTTCCTGCGCTGATGACGGGTACGCTTGAGAAGCTTGCGATGCTTGTGGCGGCGAATTTTCTTGCGCCGCTTCTTGATTACGCTGCCCATTTATTCCTCGCGCCAGGCGTGGCGAACATCTGGTGGTTCACATTCGGAGAGGCATGTATACCCGATCAGGGGCTGTCAGGCAAGGGGAAAAGCGCTTCAGCCCCGCCCGGGCAGGCTGGTGGTGTGCAGCATGCGCACCCCGGGCAGCTGGCTGAAGCGGCGGTAGCGCTCCCGCGCCGCGGCAAGATGGGGGCCCTCTTCCACGGGCACGAAGTCGATGAGATGCTCATAGCCCAAGGCCAGCGCCTGCTCCGGCTCCAGAGGCGTCAGGGCCATGAGCGCGCGGGCCTGGTTCAGGTTCTCTGGGCTGGTGGCGATGAGCGCCGGCTCCCGCTCCTGGTCCGGGCCGCCAGCCAGGGCGTGGGGCAGAAAGGACGCCGGATCGGCCACCCACAGCATCCGGTCCACCTCCTCGGCCTGCAACTGGTCCGCGGCCAGGATGAGCAGGCGCTCTCCCTGTTCCAGGTGGCGGCGGGTCAGGCGCAAGACAGCCTGGGCCTGACTCAGGCCGGCCTGACGCAGGTTGACGAACTCCACCGTCATCTCCGCGCTCATGGCCGGGGCTCCCCCTGGGCCGGGAACACCCCTCCGCCCGTGGCCCGGTCCAGCTCGGCCAGGGCGCCGAAGGCGTTGAAGCGGGCCTTCTCGGCCCCGGCCAGGGCCTCGAAGTGCTGGGTGCGCGCCTCGCTCAGCTCCAGGGGCGTGGCCAGGCCGTTAATGTGCCGGCCCTTGATCAGGCGGTAGTTCTCGGCCGCCGCCGCCACCTGGCTTTTGCTGACCTCCAGCTTGGCCCGGGCCTCCAAGGCCCCCTGCACGGCCTGCAAGACCTCCTTGCGCGCCTCCTGGGCCTTTTGCTGCCTGGCCTGGCGGGCCGCCTGCAAAAGGGCGGTCTTTTCCCGCACCCCGCCGCTGACCCGCCAGCCGCTGAAGATGGGCAGGCTTAGCACCAGGCCGTAGGAGTGGAACTCGCCGTCCAGGTCGTGCTTGCCCCCCCGGCCCAGGCCGGCCTCCAGGTCCAGGTTGGGATAGTGCCCGCCCTGGGCCGAATCCAGGGACGCCTCGGCCGCCTTGGCCTGATAATCCAGCTTGCGCACCTCGGGCCGGCCCTGCTCCACCCGCCGGGCCAGATCGGCCTCGCCCGAGGCCAGGGCCAGCTCCAGGGCCGGGGCGGGCGGGGCCTGCCAGTCGGCCAGGGCCGCGTCATAGACATGGGGCAGCCCCACGCCCAGGGCCAGGCGGGCCTGGGTCCGGCGCAGCTCGGCCCGCCCCTCGATGACCTTGCCCTGGGCCTCGGCCAGGTCAAGCTGGGCGCGGGCCCTCTCCAGGGGCGCGGCCAGGCCGTGCTGCAACATCTTCTCCGCCCGGGTCAGGGCCGCCGCGGCGTCCTTTTCCTGCTCCTCATAGACCGCCAGCACCTTGCCCGCCGTGAGCAGGGCGAAATAGGCCGCCCGCACCTCGGCCAGCACCTGGTTGGCCGTGGCCTGGACCTGGGCCTCATAGGCCCGGGCCTCCCACTGGCTGGCCTGGCGGGCTCCCCACTGGGACCACTTGAACAGGCTCTGGTTTAGGTATAGCCCGGCCAGGCGCTGGGCCCCGCCGGTGCTGGAACTGGTGCTGCCAAGCTGGCTGCGCCCCTCCTCCCAAGTGGCCTGACCGCTCACCTGGGGCAGGAACTCGGCCTCCTGCTGGGTGACGCGGGCCTGGGCCGCGGCCTGGTTGGCTAGCGCCTCGGCTATCTGGCGGTTGTGCCCCAGGGCCAGCTCCTCCAGCTCGGCCAGGCCAAGCGGGGCCTCGGCGGCGTAGACGCCACAAGGCCAGGCCAGCAAGGCGGCAAGCCAGGCCAGGGCCAACAGCGGCCAGCGCCTGGAGGCCCTCTGCTTGCGGATTGCGCGGGGAAGGGTAATCATGAAAAGGCATCATAGCACAGGCGGAGCGGGCTCCCAAGCCGGCGTCGCCAACACGCGCTCGGCGGACCGGATGGAAAAATGCCCCACTCTGACGCTATGCCGTTAATAGCAAACTGGTATAACATGGGGAGCCGGGAGGGAAGCCCATGCTGCGCGTCAAGGTCGGCCGCCTCAAGGAAGGCCAGGTCCTCTTGCAGGACGTGACCCGCTCCGACGGAGTGGTGCTCATGGCCAAAGGCCGGGTCGTCAGCGAGGACGTCATCCGCCTCCTGGAGCGCATGGAGGTGGAGTCGGTGGTGGTGGACGGCGACCTCTTCGACAGCGAAGAGGCGCGCCAGGCCTATCTGGCCGAGCAGGAGGCCGAGCTGTACCGCCGCTTCTCGCGGGTGGAGGATGACCCCCTGCTCATGGGCGTGCGCGAGCTGTTCCGCCGCCGCCTGCACAAAAGCGCCGCTCCCGTGGCCGGCGGCTCGGGCCAGAAGAGGAGCTAGGCCATGCTGGAGGACCGCGCCGCCGCCAAGAAAAAGGTCCAACTGCTCAAGAACCTGCCCACCCTGCCCGGCATGATCGAGCAGATAAGCAAGGCCGTGGAGTCCAAGCGCTTCAGCGTGGCCGACATCGGCCGCTTGATCAGCCGCGACCAGGTGCTCACCGCCAAGATACTCAAGCTGGCCAACAGCGCCTTCTTCGGCTTCTCGCGCAAGGTGGGCTCCCTCACCCAGGCCCTGGTGCTCCTGGGCTTCGACGTGGTCAAGGGCCTCATACTCACCAGCAGCGTCTTCGATCTCATGATGAACAAGGCCGGCGGCCTGTGGGAGCACTCCATGGGCGTGGCCACCGCCAGCAGCCTCATCGCCCAAGAGATGGAAATCAAGGAGGTGGAGGAAGTCAGCCTGGCCGGCCTGCTGCACGACCTGGGCAAGGTGGTGTTGCGCGCCCAGATGGAGGAGGAGCAGAGCGCCATCGCCAAGCTGGTGGAAAACCAAGGCCTTAGCACCCGTCAGGCCGAGCAGGAGGTGCTGGGTTTCGACCACAGCCACATCGGCCTGTGGCTGGCCGAGAGCTGGAAGCTGCCCGAGCAGATCACCGAGCCCCTGCGCTGGCACCACCAGCCCGAAGGCTCGCGCAAGACCCCGGTCTTCACCGCCATCGTCCACCTGGCCGACATCCTGGTGCGCGGCTACGGCTTCGGCGACGGCGGCGACCCCTGGGTGCCGCCCCTGGACCGCTACGCGCTCTCCCACCTCAGCCTCACCCCCCAGAAGCTGGAAAACATCATCGACGGACTCTGCGACAAGCTGGTCTCCTCCGGCGAGGATTTCCTGGCCTAAGCCCCCATCATCGCGAAAGGATTCGCCCATGCGCACGCCATGGCACGTCTGGCTGGGTATGGCCCTGCTGCTGGCCGGCGGACTTCTCCCAGCCCCGGCCGCCCAGGCCCAGCAACTCCCCCGCCTTAAAGCCAGCCTGGGGGGCGCCCAGGTGGAGCTGGAAATGGCCATGAACGACCGCGACCGCTACCAGGGCCTCTCCGGCCGCGCCGCCTTGGCCCCCAACAGCGGCATGGCCTTTGTCTATCCCCAGCCCGGCCGCTGGGGCATGGTCATGCGCGGCATGCGTATAGGCCTGGATTTCGTGTGGATACGCCAGGAACGCGTGGTGGGGCTCACCGCCAACGTGCCGCCCCCCGCCCCCGGCC
>CAZLSD010000306.1:0-4046 GCA_964561775.1 uncultured Desulfarculus sp.
CACCCGACCCGTTATGGGAGCCGCAGCTTGCGGCCTAGCGGTACATTTTTTCGATGAGATCCTTGTAGGTCTCGTTGATGAACTTGCGCTTGATCTTCATGGTGGGGGTGACTTCGCCGTCCTCCTCCAGGAGCTTCTTGGGCAGGATGGTGAACTTCTTGATGGTCTCCACCCGGGCCAGGGTGGCGTTGACCTTGTCCACCTCGGCCTGGATGAGCTCCACCACCTCCTTGGCCTGGGTCAGGGTGGAGTAGGTGGTGAAGGGCACCTTGTTTTCGGTGGCGAACTTCACCACGTTGTCCTCGTCGATGAAGATGAGGGCGGCCAGATATTTGCGCGCGTCGCCGATGACCACCGCGTCGTTGATGTAGGGGCTGAACTTGAGCTGGTTCTCGATGTTCTGCGGGGCGATGTTCTTGCCGCCGCTGGTGATGATGAGGTCCTTCTTGCGGTCGGTGATCTTGAGGAAGCCCCGGCTGTCGATTTCCCCCACGTCGCCCGAGCGCAGCCAGCCCTCCGCCAGGGTCTCGGCGGTGGCCTGGGGGTTCTTGTAATAACCCATGAAAACGTTGGCCCCGCGCACCAGTATCTCGCCGTCCTGGTCGATCTTGATCTCCACGCCGGGAATGGCCGGTCCCACGTTGTCGGCCTCGATGATGTCGCCCTGGTGGATGCTGGTGGGGCCGGTGTCCTCGGTCTGGCCATAGACCTGGCGCAGGGGCACGCCGATGGCGTGGTAGAAGCGCAGCACGTCGGGGCTGATGGGGGCGGCCCCGCTGATGGCCACCCGGATGCGCTCGAAGCCGATGCGCTCTTTGAGCTTGCGGAAGACCGCGAAGTGGGCCAGGGCGAAGGCCAGCTTGAGCCCCGCCCCCACCCCGCCCGGGGAAAGCCGCGCCAAGGCCCGCTGCCTGCCCAGGCCCAGGGCCAGCTTGAAGACCTGGCGCTTGAACCAGGTGGCGTCCTTCATCTTGATCATGATGCTGCTGGTGTATTTTTCCCAGATGCGGGGCACGGCGAAGAATACGGTGGGGGATATCTCCACCACGTTGTCGTTGACCGTGTCGGTGTTCTCGATGAAGTTGATGGTGTACTTGAAGGCCAAGGGCATGTAGACGCTGAACATGCGCTCGGCGATGTGGGACAGGGGCAGGAAGGAGAGTAGCTCGTCGGTCTCGAAGACCGGCACGGCCTGGCGCAGGGCCTGGGTGGTCCAGAGCAGGTTGTGGTGGCTGAGCATGGCCCCCTTGGGCGGGCCGGTGGTGCCGCTGGTGTAGATGAGGATGGCCAGGTCCTCGGCCCCGCGGCTCTTCAGGCGTTGTTCGAAGAGCCCGGGATGGGCCTGGTCATGCTCCCGCCCCAGGGCCAGCAGCTGCTCGAAGTCGATGACCATGGGGTCGCTGAAGTGGCGCAGCCCCTCGTTGTCGATGACCACGATCTTCTGGAGATGGGGCAGGTCGCCGCGCACCTCCAGCGCCTTGTCCAGCTGCTCCTCGTTCTCCACCACATATATCCTGGCCTCGGAGTGCTCCAGGATGTATTTACACTCCACGGCGGCGTTGGTGGTGTAGATGCCCACGCTGACCCCGCCGGCGGCCATGGCTCCCATGTCGGTGTAGAGCCACTCCGGGCAGTTCTCGCCGATGATGGCCACCACCTCGCCGGGCATCAGCCCCAGGGCGGCGAAACCCAGGGCGGTTTCGCGCACCTTGCGGCCGTACTCGGCCCAGGAAATGTCGTGCCACAGGCCCAGCTCTTTCTTGCGCATGGCCGTGCGTTCGCCCATCTGGGCCACGCGGGACAGCAGGAGTTGGGGCACGGTCTGGGCTTCCAAGGCGGGGTTGGCGGCGGCGTCCATGTTCACATCCTGGCTGCGGGGGCGGTTGTGGGCGCCCTGTCGTGGGTGGAACGTCCCGGTTCGGCTCAGGCCTGGGCGGGGGGCTTGCGGCGTCTTCGGCGGCGGCGAGGACGGGCGTGCCCGGCCGGGTCGGGCCGGCCCATGCCGGTCAGCTCGTGCAGGTCATAGCCCAAGAGTTCGGCCAGGCGGCAGGCGTCGGCGAAATAGCCCTTGTCGGTTAGCTTGCGCGGCAGACGGCGCTCGGCCTGGGGCTGGATGAGGATGGCCAAGAGCCCGGCGGCCTGGCAGGCCCGGTCCACCACCCGGCGGGCGAAGGCCACCGGCTGGGCCATCTGGGGCAGCAGGCGGCGCACCAAGACCGACCAGCGCGCCCGGCCCAGACGGCCGGGAGGCAGTTCCTCGCCCTTGGCGGCCTCTTCCAGAGCCGGCCACAACAGGGCGGCCAGGATGACCGACTCGTCGGGGCTGTCCCCCACGGCCACGGCCTGGTCCACCCGCTTGAGGAGCTCCACCGCCTTGGCGCGGGCCTCCGAGTTTTCTTCCCGGTAATAGGGCTCCAGGGTGGGCAGCAGGCTGTAGAGCAGGCCGGAGGCGTGGGCCAGCTCCAGCCAGGGGGCTATGGCCCCGCCGGTCAGGTCGCGCATCAGTTCGTCGCGCACCCGGCTGCTGGGGCAGACCGCCAGCTCGGAGCTGTGGTTCTGCACCGCGGTCAGGGTATCGGGGGTCAGGATGAAGCCGGTGCGCGCGGCGTGGCGCACGGCGCGCAGCACCCGCACCGGGTCGCGGCGGAAGCGTATCTCCGGGTCGCCCACCGAGCGGATGAGCCCGGCCCGCAAATCGGCCAGCCCGCCCACGTAGTCCACCACCGTGTAGTCGGCGATGTTGTAGAACAGGGCGTTGATGGTGAGATCCCGGCGCAGGGCGTCCTCGGCCGGGGTGCCGAAGGTGTTGTTGGCCTGTAGCACCGCGTCGTCGTCGGGGTCGGCCAGGCGGCGGAAGGTGGAAACCTCCACCACCTTGCCCCGCTGGAAGAACACCTGCACCAGGCGGAAGCGCCGGCCTATGACCCGGCTGTTGCGGAACAGCTTCTGCACCTGGCTGGGGTGGGCGTCGGTGCTGATGTCGAAGTCCTTGGGCCGCCGTCCCAAGAGCAGGTCGCGCACGCTGCCCCCCACCAGATAGGCCACGAAGCCGTGGCGGTGCAGGCGGTAGAGCACCTTGAGCGCCTCGGGGTCTATGTTGGCCCGGCTGATGGTATGCTGGGAACGGGCGATGATGCTGGGCTCGGGCAGTTCCAGAGCGGGGTCCGGCTCAGGTATTGGGACGGAGCGGGGTGGATTCACAAGCCTCATCCGGCCGGCGGCGGTGGTGGTGAATAACGGACTGTGACATATTAGTACAACCGGGGCGGAAAATAAAGCCCCCCACCTTTGGATGGAGCCTTTATGTATCAGGAACTACTGGCCACGGCCCGCCTGGCCGCCCGGGCGGGGGCCTTGGCCGTGCGCGGGCGCTGGGGGCGCGAGCACGTCATAGGCGACAAGCAGGCCTTTGACTATGTGACCGAGGCCGACCAGGCCAGCGAGGCCGCCGTGCTCTCCCTCATCCGCCAGCGCCACCCGGACCACGCCGTGCTGGCCGAGGAGTCGGCCCAGGGCTGGGAGGGACTGGCCGGCGACCAGGGCATCACCTGGGTGGTGGACCCCCTGGACGGCACCACCAACTTCATCCACGGCTTCCCCCACGTGGCGGTTAGCGTGGGCGCGGCGCGGGCCGGGCGGCCCCTGGCCGGGGTGGTGCTGGACGTGAGCAAGGGCGAGGAGTTCTGGGCGCTCAAGGGCGGCGGGGCCTGGCTGGGGGATGCCCGGCTGACGGCCAGCTCCCAGCGCGACCCGGCCCGGGCGCTCATCGCCACCGGCTTTCCCTTCCGCGACAAGCCCCGCCTGGACCCCTACATGGATCTGTTCAAGGCCCTGTTCCTGGAGGTCTCCGACGTGCGCCGGGCCGGGGCCGCGGCCCTGGACCTGGCCTATGTGGCGGCCGGCCGCCTGGAGGGGTTCTGGGAGCTGGGGCTGAAACCCTGGGACCTGGCCGCCGGCATATTGCTGGTCACGGAAGCCGGGGGAGTGGTGACGGACTTTGGCGGCGGGCAAGAGGCCCTGTGGCGGGGCGACGTGGTGGCGGCCTG
>CAZLSD010000307.1:0-4014 GCA_964561775.1 uncultured Desulfarculus sp.
CCCGCCAACCCGCCGGCGGCCCAGGAATAAACCCCGCGCCCGGCAGCTCCCGCCCAGGCGTTCAAGGAGATATCCCAGCTTGAGCAGAACCAGCAAACGTGTCTTGGCGGGAATCCTGGCCGCTAGCCTGGCCGCCGGCCTGGGCTATTGGCTGCTGGCCAAACCCGGCCCGCCGGAGCCCGCCCTGCGCGGACGGGAGGTTCAGGTTGAGCGCGGCCCCGTTCGCCGTCTGGTCACCAGCACCGGCACCATCAAGCCCCAGGTGGGGGCGGAGGTCAAGGTGGGCACCCGGGTGAGCGGACGGGTGGAAAAGCTCATGGTGGCCATAGGCCAGGAGGTGCGCGCCGGACAGGTGGTGGCGGTCATCGAGCACGCCGACCTGGAGGCCAAGCTCCAGCAGGCCCGCGCCGAGCTGAACGAGGTGGCGGTCAAGCTATCCCAGGCCAAGGTGGACTTGAAACGCCAGCAGGCCCTGCGCGCCGACGACCTGGTCTCCCAGGAATCCCTGGACAAGGCGCGCCAGCAGCTGGAGGTGCTTATAGCCCAGGAGGCCTCGGCCCGGGCCAGGCTGGTCACGGCCCAGGTCAGCCTGGACTTCGCCACCGTGCGCGCCCCCATCGGCGGCGTGGTCTCCAGCATCGCCACCCAGGAGGGCGAGACCGTGGCCGCCAGCTTCAACGCCCCCACCTTCATGACCATCGTGGACCTGGGCCGCTTGCTGGTGGAGGACTACGTGGACGAGTCCGACGTGGGCCTGGTGCGCCTGGGGCAGGAGGCCTTCTTCCGGGTGGAGGCCTTCGCCGACCGCCGCTTCGCCGCCCGGGTGCGGGCCATCCGCCCGGCGGCCAAGCTGGTGGACGACGTGGTCTACTACACCGTGGACCTGGACATCCTGGACCCCTATCTGGGTCTGCTCAAGCCGGAGATGACCGCCAACGTCTCGCTGGTGGTGGACCTGCGCCCCGCGGTGCTGTGGGCGCCGCCCGAGGCGGTGCGCCGCAAGGGGGGGCAAAGCCTGGTCTGGCGCAGGCAGGAGGGCAAGACGCTCCCGGTGGAGGTGAAGCTGGGCTACAGCGAGCCTGATCGCGTGGAGATAGTCTCCGGCCTGGAAGAGGGGCAGACCGTGATCATAGGCCAGTCCTCTCCCCCGGAGCGCACGCCCCCCGGAGGCGGCCGTCCGTGATCCAACTCCAGGGGATCGCCAAGACCTACCAGCGCGGCCAGGTGGCCACCCCCGCCCTGCAGGAGGTGAACCTGAGCGTGGGCTCCGGGGAGTTCGTGGCCATCATGGGCCCCTCCGGTTCCGGCAAATCCACCCTGCTGCACATCATGGGCCTCTTGGACCTGCCCAGCGCCGGCAGCTATCTGCTGGACGGCCAGGAGGTGACCAGCCTGGACGACGACCGCTTGAGCGAGCTGCGCAACCGCAAGATGGGGTTCGTGTTCCAGTCCTTCCACCTGCTGGCCCGCGCCACGGCCCTAAAAAACGTGCTGCTGCCCTTCACCTATGCCCGCTCCTATCCCGCCGACGCCCAGGAGCGGGCGCGCGCCGCCTTGGCCGCGGTGGGGCTGGAGCACCGTCTTAGTCACCGCCCGGGCGAGCTTTCCGGCGGCGAGTGCCAGCGGGTGGCCATCGCCCGCGCCCTGGTCACCGACCCCGACCTGATATTTGCCGACGAGCCCACCGGCAACCTGGACCGCCAGGCCTCCTACGAGGTGATGGCCATCCTGCAAAACCTGAACGCCCAGGGCAAGACCGTGGTGCTGGTCACCCACGATTCCCACGTGGGGCAGATGTGCGGCCGCCTGGTGCGCCTGGTCTATGGCCGGGTGGACAAGGACCAGGTCAACCCCTCGCCCTTGAACGCGGCCCTCCTGCTGGCCGGCGAGCGGGCCGCCGCCCCCGGACAGCCGTGACCCGCCTGGGGCTGCTCTTCATGGAGGCGGCCCGCCATCTGTGGGGAACCCGCCTCTATGCCCTGCTCATGATGGCGGGGCTCATCATCGGCACCAGCTCGGTGACGGTCATCTACGAGATAGGCCAGGGCGTGCGCCAGCAGGTCATGGGCATGATGGCCAGCATGGGCTTCGGGGCCGACGCCCTGTTCATCACCTCCGGAAGCCACCGGGTCTCCTTCCGCCGCGCCACCCGCACCTTGACCTTGCAGGATGTGGAGGAACTAAGGCGTCTGGACAACGTGGCCGCGCTGACGCCCCACCTGTCGCTCTCGCGCGAGCGCCTGAGCCTGGGCGGCCGCCACACCAGCGCCTCCATCACCGGCACCACCAGCGAGTTCGCCGTCTCCAGCAACTGGGAGGTGGCGCGCGGCCGCTTCCTTTCCCCGGAAGACCAGCAGCACCGGCGTCTGGTGGTGGTCCTGGGCCACAACACCGCCGCCGAGCTGTTCGCCGAGGAGAACCCCCTGGGCCGCCAGCTGCGCGTGGGCAAGGTGCTCATGGAGGTGATCGGCGTGCTCCAGGCCAAGGGCGGCGGCGGAGGCGGCGGCCACCGGCGCGACGATCTGGTCCTGACGCCTTTGTCCACGGCCATGCGCCGCCTGAGCAAGGAGGACAAGATCAGCGGCCTGCGCGTCAACCTGGCCGACCCCGGCGAGAGCGCGCGGACCGTGACCGAGATAAGCGAGCTGCTGCGCGCCCGCCATCGCCTGGCCCCCGGCATGCCCGATGATTTCCAGATCCTCACCCCGGACTACCTGGTGGGCATGATCACCAAGCAGAGCCAAACCATGGTTCGCCTGCTCACCTTCATCTCGGTGGTCAGCCTTTTCGTGGCCGGCCTGGTCATCATGAACATCATGCTGGTCACGGTGAGCGAGCGCACCCAGGAGATCGGGGTGCGCCGGGCCCTGGGGGCCAGGCGGCGCGACATCCTGCTGCAAATTTTTTTCGAGACCCTGCTGGTGGCTTTCGTGGGAGGAGCCTGCGGCATGCTGCTGGGGCAGGCCCTTTCCTGGCTGGTCAGGCTGACCCTGGCGGTCCCCACCGCCTTCAGCGCCTGGGGTATGCTCCTGTCCCTGCTCTTCAGCGCGGCGGTGGGGCTGCTCTTTGGCCTGATACCGGCGCGCAAGGCCGCGGCGCTCTCGCCGGTGGAGAGCTTCTCGTGAGCGCCAGGCTGCTCAGGCTGGGCCGGGCCGCCCTGGAGGGCGCGGCCAGCCGCCGTCTGCGCGCCTTTCTGGCCCTGGCCGGGGTGGCGGTGGGGGTGGGCGCGGTGGTGCTGATGGTGGCCATCTCCCTGGGCGCGCGCAACCAGGTGCTGGCCCAGGTCACGGCCCTGGGCAGCGACCTCATCTTCATCCGGGCGGCCAAGGCCACCCCCACGGGGGCCATCGCCAGCTCGCGCCGGGAGAAGCTCTCCCTGACCCAGGCCGACGCCGCCGAGCTTGGCCGCCTGGGCGGGGTGGCCCGCGCCGTGCCCATGGTCAGCCGCAACCTGCGCGTTAGCAGCCAGGGCGCGGCCGTCGACTGCCTGGTGCTGGCCGTGCCCCTGGAGCTCTTCGACCTGGAGGGGCACCAGGCCGTGGAGGGGCATTTCTTCAGCGAGGAGGACGACCAACGCGCCAGGCGGGTGGCCCTGGTGGGGCCCAGCGTACGCCAGGCCCTGGCCGGCCAGGGCAGCCTTTTGGGGCAGACCCTGGAGATCAAGAAGCAGCCCTTCACGGTCATAGGCGAGTTGGCCGCCAAGGGGCTGGACCCCAGGGGCATGGACCTGGACGACCGGGTCTACATCCCCCTGCGCACCGGCCTGCGCCGCCTGCTGGGCAACCAGCGTTACGTGGAGTTCATCATCGCCCAGGCCGAGCCCGGCCTGGACCTGGGCGAGGTGTCCCAGGAGATGGGCAAACTGCTGCGCCAGCGCCACCGCCTGTTCAGCCCCGAGCAACGCGACGACTTCACCATGAACACCCAACTGGAGATGCTGGCCGCCCAGGAGGAATCCAGCCGCCTTTTTGGCGCGCTGACCGTGGGGGTGGCGGGCTTGAGCCTGCTGGTGGC
>CAZLSD010000308.1:0-4003 GCA_964561775.1 uncultured Desulfarculus sp.
GTGCCCGGCGTGGAGGTCTTCGACAACGGGGCGGGCGGGGCCAAGCGGGTCAGCATCCGGGGCGAGAGCGGCCAGCGGGTGCTCATCCTGGTGGACGGCCAGAAGATCGCCGACCAGAAGTCCATGGACGGCAGCCCCATCCTGGTCAACCTGAGCGAGATCGAGAGCGTGGAGGTCATCAAGGGGCCGGCCAGCGTGCTCTATGGTTCGGAGGCCATCGGCGGCGTGGTCAAGATCACCACCAAGAAGGCCGGCGACCGCCCGGTGCGGCTATCCATGGGCGGCGGCTTCGACAGCTCCACCCGGGGCATCGACGGCAACATCGCCCTGCACGGCAAGGTGGACGGCTTCAGCTACCGCCTCTCCGGCGCGCTCTCCGACCAGGGCGAGCGCGACAGCCCCGAGGGCAAGCTGGCCAACAGCGCCTACCGGTACGAGGACACCCGTTTCAAGCTGGGCTACGACAAGGGCCCCTGGAGCCTGGGCGCGGGATACCAGTCCTATGACAGCACGGTGCATGTCCACGTGGCCGACTCCAGCATCAGCTCGCCCATCACCGCCATGTTCCTGGACCTGCCCACCTGGAGCCTGGAAAAGTACAACGCCTTCGCCGAGTACAAGGGCGGCGGAGCCCTGGTAAAGGTGCGCGGCGACGCCTATTGGCAGCGCACCCTGAAGGACTTCCAGAACAACATCTCCATGTCCATGATGACCGGCCACAAGCGCCAGCTCAACGTAACCACCAACAACGACCAGCAGACCGTGGGCGGCTCCCTGCAGGGCGACTTCGCCCCGGCCCAGGACCATTACCTCATCGCGGGCCTGGATTGGAGCGGCGACGGCCTGGAGGCCAAGGAACGCCGCTATCAGACCGACAACCGCATCAAGCCCTACTTGAGCGACAGCACCTACCGCTACGAGGGCGACCTGCGCACCATGGCCCTCTTCGCCCAGGACGAGTGGCAGTTCCATCCCAAGTTAGCCCTGACCGCCGGCCTGCGCCACACCTGGGTGGATTCGGAGCTGTCCCGCTCCACCAACCCCTCCATCTCCACCCGGGACATGAGCGACTCCCATCTGGTGGGCAGCCTGGGCCTGGTCTACCGCCCGACCAAGGAGCTGAGCCTGCGCGCCTTGGCCGGCCAGGGCTACCGCGCCCCCAGCCTGCAACAGCTCTACATCGGCACCGTGCACGGCAGCTCCAGCGCCACCTATCCCAACCCGGACCTGAAGCCCGAGACCAGCGACAGCGTGGAAGTGGGCCTGCGCCGGGTGGGCAAGGACTGGCTGGTGGACCTGGGGCTCTTCGCCAGCCAGGCCGAGGACTACATCACCACCATGCCCTATGGCGGCGGCCAGCGCTACGCCAACGTGGACGGGGCCGAGACCTATGGCCTGGAGCTGCACGCCGAATACACCCTGGCCGCCTGCGCCCTGACCCCCTATGTCACGGGCACCGTCTCGCGGCGGCAGTTCAAGTACGAAGGCGGCAGCACCTGGGACACCGGCCTGCCCCCGCTGTGGGGCCGGCTGGGCCTGCGGCATGAGCGCGCCATCAACCCCGGGGTGCAATGGTGGGGCGATCTCTTCGCCCGCGCGGCCACCTCCACCGACCAGTTGGACACCGACAGCGGCGAGACCGTGACCTACGACTCCTGGGTCACGGCCAACTTGGCCAGCGGGGTCAGCTTCGGTCCCCGGGGCGACTACAAGGTAAGCATGGAGTTGGGCAACCTCCTGGACGCCTCCTACACCACCGCCAGCGAGAGCATCCCGGCCGCCGGGCGCTATCTGGTGGTGCGCTGGAGCATGGAGTTCTAGACCGGACCATGGACCAGCAAACCACCCAGACCAAAACCCCGCGCCGCCCCTATTGGCGGCCGCGGGAACTCATCCTGGTGGGGGCCTTCGCCGCCCTCATCAAGGTCTCCAGCCTGCTCATCGCCCTGGCCGGCGGCGGCATGAACCCCTTGAGCCTGGCGCTCAAGAACGCCGTGGCCACGGTGCTTACCGTGGTGCTCCTGCTCAAGGTGCCCAAATTGGGGGTGCTGACCCTGTCGGTCATCAGCCAGAGCATCTTCGCCCTGCTGCTCATGGGCGGCAACCTGATGCTGCTGCCAGGGCTGCTGCCGGCCGGGCTGCTGGGCGACGGCCTCATCCGCCTCTTGGGCGGCTATCACAAACTGTGGGCGGTGCTGGTGGGGGTGGGGGTCTTTGACCTGGTCTCCAAGGCCATCGCCCTGGGCTGGTCCTTCGTCACCTTCCGGGAGGACCCCCGCCTGTTCATCATGCCGGCCATCTTCATCGGGCTGGGCTGGCTGGGCGCGCTGCTGGGGCTGGGGGGCGGCGTGCGTTTCGTCAAGGAGCTGCGCCATGCAGGCCTCATCCGCGACTAGTCCCCTGGGGCGCGCCGCCAGCCAGGCGCGCTATCGCCTGCTGGTCTGCGCGGCGGGCTCCCTGGTGGTGGTGTGGCTGGATTCGCCGGCCGCCCTGATCTGGCTGGCGGCCTGGGCGGCTCTCTTGGCCCTGACCTCCACGCCGCCCGGGCTGCTGCTTAAGGCCTATGCCCTGGCCGCCGGCCTGCTCCTGCTCTCGCTGGGCTTCGGCCTGCTCCTGGCCCAATGGTCGCCGGCCCTGCGCGGGGCGGGCTGGGGGGCCTTGCTGACGCCCTTTTTGCGGGTGGCCGTGCTCATCAGCCTGACCCTGGCCGTGGCCCTGGGGTCCAAGCCCTCCGAGCTGCTGGCGGCCTTGAAGGGAATGCGCCTGCCCCTGTTCATTTATCTGCCCCTCTTGGTGATGATCCGCCTGGTGCCCAGCCTGATCTCCGACCTGCGCCAGATCGCCGACAGCCTGCGCCTTAAAGGCGTGCGCCTGAACCCCTTCAGCCTGGTTTTCTCGCCGGTAAAGACCACCCGCCTGCTCTGCGCGCCCCTGGTCTTCAGGGTGCTGCGCTCGGCCGAGGAGTTGGCCGTGGCCGCCGAGCTCAAGGGCCTGGGCGGCGCGGCGCGCCTGACCGCCTGGCCCAGCCCGGGTCCAGGCTGGCGCGAGGCCAGCCTGCTGGGCTTGAGCGCCTTGGCCGTGGCCGGCGCGCTCTGGCTGCAAGGCGGCATGAGCTTCCTGGGCGTCTGGTAGGAGCGGCCATGATCCGCCTGGATGACATCACCTATCTCTATCCCTTCCAGGAGCGGCCGGCCCTGATGAACGTCAGCCTGCGCCTGGAGCCCGGCCAGACCCTGCTTCTGGCCGGAGCCAGCGGCTGCGGCAAATCAACCCTGCTCCGGGTCATCAATGGACTCATCCCCCATTTCCACCAGGGCCACCTGCGCGGCCGGGCGCAAGTGGCCGGGCTGGAGATCAAGGACCAAGAGCTGGGCCAGATATCGCGGCGGGTGGGCAGCCTTTTCCAGGACCCGGAGCAGCAGTTCTTCGCCCTGGGCGTGGCCGAGGAGGTGGCCTTCGCCTCCGAGTGCCGGGGTCTGGCCCCCGGCCTCATAGCGGACAAGGTGGCCCAGGCCTTGGAGCGCCTGGGCCTGAGCCACCTGGCCGGGGCCTCGGTGCTGGAGCTTTCCGAGGGCGAGAAGCAGAAGGTGGCCCTGGCCGCGGTCCTGTCCCAGGAGCCCTCGGTGCTGCTCCTGGACGAGCCCACCGCCAACCTGGACCCCGAGGCGGTGGCCGAGTTGGCCCGCCTGCTGGGGGAGCTTAAGCGCCAGGGCATGACCATGGTCATCGCCGACCACCGCCTGCACTGGCTGGATGGCCTGGCCGACCAGGTCTGCCTGCTGGAGCAGGGGCGGGTGGCCGCCCAAGGCGGTCTGGAGTTGCTCAAGGACGAAGGCCTGCGCCGCGCCCTGGGCCTGCGCGCCCTGGAGCTGGCGGATTGCCGCGCCGGGCTGGCCGCCCCGCCGGCGGTCTTTTCCCTGGGCTTGGCCGTGCGCGGGCTGTCCTTTGCCTACCGCCGCCGGCCGCCCTTGTTCACGGGGGGGGATCTGGGGCTGCCCCGGGG
>CAZLSD010000309.1:0-3997 GCA_964561775.1 uncultured Desulfarculus sp.
CCCGCTACGCAGGTGGCGGCACGCCACCCCGCTACGGGGGTGGCGGCACGGCAATCCAATGCCCGTTCATGGCGCGTATCACGTCCGCAGGCTCAGCACCTCCAGGGAGGGCGCGCCCAGGTCGGCGTGCAGGGCCTGGCCCGGCTCCAGGCCGGGGCGTCCCAGCAGCAGCTTCATGGCCTCGGCCACCTGCAAGCTGGCGATGAAGGCCGGGGTGGGGGTGGGCACGCCCAGCCAGGCCTCGGCCGACTCGTTTTTTTCCGCTGGCTCGGGGCCATAGAGGGCGGCCAGGCCGGGGCCGCCCGGGCGCACGGTCATGACCATGCCCTCCAGGCCGGCCACCGCCCCGTGGATATAGGGCAGGCCCAGCAGGAGGCAGGCCTCCTCCAGTTGATAGCGGCCGCGCAGGTTGTCCAGGCAGTCCAGGGCCAGGTCGCACCCCTCC
This sequence comes from uncultured Desulfarculus sp., assembly GCA_964561775.1. Taxonomy (GTDB): domain Bacteria; phylum Desulfobacterota; class Desulfarculia; order Desulfarculales; family Desulfarculaceae; genus JACRDC01. The sequence continues at coordinate 446 of CAZLSD010000309.1, forward strand.
AGTATGCGGGGCAGGTTGTCCTCATAGGCCCAGACCGCGTGGACGCGCACCTCGGTGGCCGGGCTGATCTCCGCCACCTGGCGCGCCGCGGCCTGGGCCTTGGACTGGGCCAGGTTCTCCAGGTTGGCCAACTGCTGGCGGTTAAGGTTGCTTTCCTCGAAGATGTCGCCGTCGGCCACGGCCAGGGCGCCCAGGCCCAGGCGGGCCAGCAGCAATATGGCCGCTCCGCCCAGGCCTCCCGCCCCGATGACCGCCACCCGCGCGCGCAGCAGGCGGGCCTGCTCGGCGGCGTCCAGGCTGCCCCGGTTGGGGCGGAAACGCTCGGGCCACAGGTTTTGCTCCAGGCAGGCCAGCATGGACTGCTTGAGGCTCTCGCCCCGGGCCTGGGCCAGCTCCTTCAGCCCGGCCTCGCGCACCGAATAGAACCCCTCCTGACCTGGCGGCTCGTGCAGGATCAGGTGGGGCTTCAAGACCTCCATTTCCCATTCCTGCATCATCCGCCTCCCAGGACGGGGAAAAGCCCCACCCTATCCCCGTCGGACACAAGGCTATCCAGCCCGGCCTGCGCTCCGTTGATCATGATGATCTTGACCTCCCCGGGGGGAAGGCCCAGCCGCTCCAGCAGGCCAGCCACCCGCAGGCCGGGCTGGTGGGGGGTCTCCAGCCCGGCCAGGGGGTCATAGCCGGGCACGCGGGCGCGCAGGGAGGCGCTGAGCTTGACCAGGATGGACATGGCCGGTCCCTCGCATTAGAGTAGCCACAAGCGAACAAAGTCCCTTATCATGAATCTAGCACAGGCGGCGGCCAGCCCGGCAAGGGCTAATGCGCGCATCTCCCCTTGGGCGCGGGGCTGGCATGTGTTAAGTTTGTGCCAAAGAGAACGCGGGCGCCCGCGCGCCGGCCCCGCCCCCAAGGAGCAAGTCATGAGCAGAACCAGCCGTCCGGACAAGAACGAACTGCTGCGCCGCGTGCACGCTCTCAAGCCCTACCCCGCCGTGTTTTGGCCCCTGGGGGTGGGCGGCTGGGACGTGATCTTCCCCAACTTCCCCCGCCTGCGCGCCTATGGGGCCGACCAGGACCAGGCCGAGGCCAACGCCGTGGAGGCCCTGAACGCCGAGTTGCAGAACCTGCTCAACGCCGGCGAGCCGCCGCCCGCGCCCTCGGACCCCGCGCGGCTGATTCCCGACGAGGACGAGCCAGCCGGCACCCAACTGCTGCTCTTGTCCCCGGACAGGAAGGTCATCCTGCGCCGGCTGGGCCTGGAGCGTCCGGTGGAGCACGGCCAGGCCATGGCCGCCAGCCTGGGCCGCCTGCGCGCGGGCTAGCGAGCGGGCTGGACAAAAGCGGCCGGGGCGCATCCCGCCTTGACTTGACCGGAGCGTGGCGTTAAAGTTTCACACGTCTGGCAAGTTCAGGAAGGCGGGGTTAAGTGGGCTTTTTAAAACGCCTTATGGATCGCGGGGGCGTGCAGTCCTCCGGAGAGGGCCGGCTTTTCGTGCTGAGCCTGGAGGGCGTGTCCCACGCGCTCCTGCAAGAGGCCGCCCGCAGCGGCGTCATGCCCCATCTGGCCCAGGCCCTCTCCGAGGGCGGGCTGGCCCGCATGAACTCGGTCATACCCACCGTCTCCACCGTGGCCTGGGCCACCTTCGCCACGGGCATGAACGCGGGCAAGCATGGCATCTTCGGCCTGGTGGACCGCGAGCCCAACCCCTTCAACGCCTTCTACCCCAACAGCCGCGACCTGAAGGCCCCCAGCCTGTGGGAGCAACTGGCCCAAGCCGGCAAACGGGTGGTGGTCCTCAACGTGCCCCTGACCTATCCGCCCAAGCAGGTGCAGAGCGGCATCATGGTGGGCTGCTTCCTTAGCCCCGACCTGGCCAAGGCCACCTATCCCGCCGAGTTGGCCCCCCGGCTCATGGAGTTGGACTACCGCATCGAGCCGGACAACTCCCTGGCCAAGACCGACATGGCCGCCTTCATGGCCGACGTCAACCAGACCATGGCCCGGCGTTTTTCGGTGGCCATGCACCTGATGCGCAACGAGGCCTGGCAGTATTTCCACCTGCACGAGTCCTGCACCGACCGGGTCAACCACCTGCTGCTGGCCGGCAAACAGGGTCAAGACCCGGCGCTGGCCGAGGAATTCCAGGGCTTCTACCGCAAGCTTGATTCATATATTGGCGAAATAAGAGAGCATATGCCGCCAGGCGCCCGTCTGCTCATCATGAGCGACAGCGGGCTGATGCCCACCAAGGCCCAGGTTTTCATCAACCACTGGCTGGAGAAGAACGGCTATCTGCATTTCGCCAAGGGCCGCCGCGATCTCTTGAGCATGCACCCCGACAGCCGGGCCTACAGCCTGGAGCCGGGCCGGGTCTACATCAACCTGGAAGGCCGCGAGGAAAAGGGGCGCGTGCCCTCGGGCACCCCCTATGAGGACCTGCGCCAGGAACTGATCCACCGCATCAGCGGGCTCAAGCACCCCGACACCAACGAGCCCCTGGTGCGCCGGGTCTTCAAGCGCGAGGAGCTTTACGGAGGGGCCCAGGTGCGCCGGGCCGCCGATCTCGTCATCGACCCCACGCCCGGCTTCGAGCTTAAATACACCCTGGACTCCAGCAAGCTGCTGGCGACCCAGGCCGGCGGGGCCACCCACACCTATGACGACGCCTTTCTCTATGTGCAGGGCATGAAGCGCCCGCCCGAGGATAATTCCTTCTCCCTGTTGGACCTGACCCCCACCATCATGAACCTGCTGGGCGTGGCCGCGCCCAAAAGCCTGGACGGCCAATCCCTGATTTGAGCCTGCCCGCCTTCACCCTCTGGCTGAGCGGACGCCCCGGGGCGGGCAAGACCACCCTGGCCGGGCTGCTGGGCCAGGCCCTGCGCGATCTGGGGCTTGGGCCGCGGGTGCTGGATTCCGCCAGCCTGCGCCCCGCCCTCTGGCCCGGTGCGGGCTATTCTCCCGCCGAGCGGCGCATGGTCAACCTGGGCGCGGCCTGGCTGGCGGCCACCCTCAACCAGCACGGCGTGACCTGCCTGGTGGCCATGATCGCCCCCTATGCCGAACTGCGCGCCCAGGTGCGCGCCCGCCTGCCCCGCTATGTGGAGGTATATCTGGACTGCCCCCTGGAGCAGGCGGTTAACCGCGACCCCCAGGGGCTCTACGCCCGGGCCCTGGCCGGGGAGCTGCCGCTCTTCACCGGCGTCGGCGACCCCTATGAGGAGCCAGAAGCCCCGGAGATAGTCTGCCCCACCTCCCTGGAGACCCCGGCCCAGTCCCTGGCCCGCGTGGTGGCCTGGCTGGAGGGCGCGGGTTATCTGCCCCCCGGCAGCGCCAAGTTCTGCGCCCCCGCCGGCCAGGCCGCCACCGGCGGCGAGCAGGCCCAGGTGGAGAGCCGCCTGCGCGACCTGGGCTACATCGACTAGGGGTCAATCAGCGCCGCCCAGCCAACGTTGTTTTCCTTGGGCCAGCCCGGACAACTCGTTGTCCGGGTGCCCTTGGGCACAAGCGGTTTATTGGCGAAGACCTCCAGGGGAACCGCTTGCCGC
>CAZLSD010000310.1:0-3967 GCA_964561775.1 uncultured Desulfarculus sp.
TATTTCACTCCTGGCAAGAAGCTTTCCACCCTGGCAAGGACCTTTCTAGCCGCCGCGTTCCTTCGCCCCGGTCCACGCATGCGCTCTTGAGAAAAGGCTCCGACTTCCGGAGCCTTGAGTCAACTCGCCCCAAAGTGCGCTTGTGGCACGACGCTTGCTCTTTCGTGAAGGCAGCCACCCTTGCCCAGCGCAGGTTGCATGAGCCAAATCCAGCCTCTCAAGGATGTAAGGAAAAAACACGTGCAGGATGTCTTGCGTCTGACAGGGGGCGATCTGGACAAGGCCAGCCGCGTGCTGGGCATCAACCAAGAGCAACTGATTCGCCTGCTCCGGCAGAACAACATTCCTCTGCCCGGCCTTTCAGACCAGGACTTTCCGCCCCCAACCCCTGACAAGGAGTGATCTCATGTTTGGCAAGTTGAGATTATTGGCGGCCGGTTTGGCCCTGGCGGGCCTGTCCCTGTGCTGGGCAGGGCCCGCCCTGGCGGCCAAACCCATCGTGCTGGGCTGCCCGCTCTCCACGGGCTTTCTTTATGGCTGGGATGCCGAGCGGGGCATCAAGCTGGCGGTGAGCGAGATCAACGCGGCCGGCGGCGTGCAGGTGGGCAATGAGAAACGCCCCTTGTCCACGGAGGTCATCGACACCCGCGATCTGGAGCCCGGCGTGCCGGTGAGCGAGGCCTTGCTGGGGGTGGAGAAGCTGATTCTGGAGAAGAACGCCGACTTCATCGTGGGCGGTCCAGTGCGCTCCGAGGCGGCCCTGGCGGCCATGCCTCTGATTGCCAAGCACAAGAAGGTCTCGGTGCTGACCAGTGGCGCGCTCACGCCCAAGTATCACGCCGAGGTGGCGGACAAGGGCGACAAGTTCAAGTACCTCTTCCGCATCTCCGGCCAGGCCGGCTGGATGGTCACCGGCGAGATCGTGCCCAGCCTGGAGGAGATCGGCCAGAAGTTCAACATCAACCGGCTATTCATCATGGTCCAAGACGTGGCCCACGCCCGGGCGGGCGGCAGCCTCATCGCCAAGCTGATGGCGGGCAAGGGTTGGACCGTGCTGGGCGACCCGGAGATCTATCCCACCGGGGCCACCGACTTCTCCATGGGCCTCATCAAGGCCAAGGACCAGAAGGCCCAAATCATCCTGATCTGGATGGACATGCCCGAGACCTCGATTCTGCTCAAGCAATGGCATGACATGAAGATACCGGCGCTGCCCTTCGGCTCCATCATCGCCGCCGCCGAGCAGCCCAGCTTCTGGGCCGCCACCGAGGGCAAGGGCGAGTTCTGCCTGGCCAACGTGGTCAACGCCGGCAACGCCCCCAGCCAGGCCACGCCCTGGACCATGAAGTTCGTGGAGGCCTACCAGAAAATGTGGGGCGTGGAGCCCGAGGGCTACGGCGCCTCCTCCAGCTACATGGCCGTCTACGCCATCAAGGACGCGGTGGAGCGGGCCGGCACCCTGGACGCCGACAAGGTGGCCGACGCCATGAAGGCCATCGACTTGATGGGCGTCTACGGCCGCATCCGCTTCGACCAGAAGAGCAACCAGATCATCCCCAGCCTGGACCCGGCCGAGGGCGCCGTGGGCACCATCTTCCAGTGGCAGGCCGGCAAGCGCGTGGTGGTCTTCCCTCCCAAGATCGCGGTGGGCCAGGTGCTGCTGCCGCCCTGGATGAAGCAGTAGGGACGAAATGGACATCCTGGTCTACGGCATAATCAACAGCGCCACCCTGGCCCTGATGGCCCTGGGCTTCACCCTGGTCTACGGCATCAGCCGTCTGCCCAACTTCGCCCATGGCGCGCTCTATGTCACGGCGGGCTACATCGCCTGGCAGCTCCTGCGCACCCTGGGCCTGCCCTACCTGCTGGCCGGGCTGGGGGCCATCCTCATCATCGCCCTCATCGGGGCGGCCATGTACCAGTTCATCCTGGTGCGGGTGCGCGGCATGTCAATCAGCGAGATCATCGCCTCCTACGCCATCGGCCTGGCCGCGCTGGAGGGCCTGCGCTGGGGCGGCCTCAAGGGCGCCACCTTCATCCTGCCCCCCTTCGTGGCGGGCAGCGTCAATCTGCTGGGCGTCAGCGTGGACATCCAGCGCCTGCTGGTGGTGGGGCTGGGGGCCGTCCTGGTGGGCGGCCTCTGGCTCTTCGTCAACCACAACCGCCTGGGCCTGGCCCTAAAAGGCATGGCCCAGGACGAGCGCGCCGCGCTCACCCTGGGCATCGACTCGGACCGCATGGCCGTGGTGGCCATGGCCCTGGGCTCGGCGTTTGCCGCCGCGGCGGCCCTGGTGCTTTTGCCCCTGGGCAACATCGTGGTGGAGGCCGGCTATAACGTGCTCATCATGGCCGTGGCGGTCTGCATCGTGGGCGGGCTGGGCAGTTGGACCGGGGCGGTGCTGGCCGCCTTCCTGATCGGCTTCGCCCAGATCCTCACCGTGGTCCTCCTGGGCCCGCATTATCAGGTGGTGGTGGCCATTCTGGCCATCATCCTCACCCTCATCTGGAAACCCAGCGGGCTCTTCGGCCGCCAGAAGGAATTGGAGGAAAGGGTTTAACCATGGTCGAGCCCACGCAAGACCGCCGCAAGGAACGGGTGGATCGGGGCATCAAGGTGCGCACCGACGGAGTCTACGCCGTCTCCTCCTGGCGGGAAATGACCTTCCTGCTCTTTCCCCGCCTGCTCCTGATCCTGGGGCTCTTGGGCCTGCCGCTCTTTTTGAGCGCCTATCCCTATTGGCAGAAAGTCGTCTCCATCATCTGCATCTACTCGCTTTTGGCCGTCAGCTTCGACTTCCTGGCCCACTACGTGGGGCTGGTCTCCCTGGGCGGGGCGCTCTACATCGGAATTGGGGCCTACTTCTCGGCCTACTTGAACACCTGGCTGGGGCTGCCCCCCCTGGCGGCCATACCCCTGGCCACCATCCTGGGCGGCGGCCTTTGCACCCTGCTCCTGTGGCCCTGCCTGCCCCTGCGCGGGGTGTACTTCGCCATAGTGAGCCTGATGTTCCCCCTGCTGGCCGCCCGGCTCATCGAGGCCCTGGACATCCTGGGCGGCACCGACGGAGTGACAGGGGTGGACGGTCTGGCCAACCGCTGGGAAGAGCAGTACCTGCTGGTCTTCTGCCTGCTGGGCCTGTTGTTCGTCTTGCGCCGCCTGGTCACCGAGGACGTGGGCCTGGTCTTCCGCGGGGTCAAGGACAACGACCAGGCGGTCAAGGCCTCGGGCATCAACATCACCACCTACAAGGCCCTGGGCGTCTTCATCGCCTCCAGCCTGGGCTGCCTGGGCGGGGCGGCGCTTACCCACATCTACATGTGGGCCGGGCTCTCCCAGTTCGCCCTGGATTTTTCCATCATCCCCATCGCCGCCACCGTGGTGGGCGGGGGAGGGACCCTGGTGGGGCCGGTCATCGGCTGCCTCATCCTGGTGCCCATCAGCGAGCTGCTGCGCGACTTCGGCACCTTACGCATCGCGGTCTACGCCGTGATCCTCACCGCCTTCGTGGTCTTCAAAAGCGAGGGCATCATGATCTACGCCACGCGCAAGTACAACCAGTTCGAGCGCTGGGTCAAGATTTAGGGGAGTTTGTCGATGGCAGAAGAACCCCTGCTGGTGGTGGAGGACATAAGCAAGACCTTCGGCGGCGTGCAGGCGCTATCCGTGGTCAGCTTCAAACTCAACCGCGGCGACATCCTGGGCATCATCGGTCCCAACGGCTCGGGCAAAACCACCCTGGTCAACTCCATAACCGGCTTCGTGCGCCCCACGGCGGGCAAGGTGGTCTTCAAGGGCCAGGACATCACCGGCTGGCAGCCCCACAAGATCGCCGACGCCGGGCTGACCCGCACCTTCCAGGTCATGCGTCCCTACTACAGCCTGCCGGCCTTCAAGAACCTCATCGTGCCCCTGATCTCGCCCCGGGCCAGGCGCACCGGCGGCTGGCGCGGCGGCGGCCGCCTGGGC
>CAZLSD010000311.1:0-3897 GCA_964561775.1 uncultured Desulfarculus sp.
GGGGGAAACCCTTTTTGCGCTGCAAAAAGGGTTTCCCCCCGCGTCTATTCTTATTCCTGCCACTCGCTCCAAAACAACAGGGCCAGCCCAGCGGCGGCCAGGGCCGCGCCTACTATGAAGGCCGAGGGAGCGCCCAGGTATTTCCAGATCAGTCCGAAGAGCAGGCTGGCGGGCAGGGCCATGATGCCGGTCAGGGCATGGAAGAGGCCGAAGGCCGCGCCTTGTTGCTGGCGGGGGGCCAGGCCGCCCACCAGGGCGCGCTCGGCGGGTTCGGCCAGGCCATAGTAGAAGCCATAGGCCAGGAAGAGAAAGGTCAAGGTGGTCTGCTGGGTGGCCATGGCGAAGGCCAGGTATATGGTGGCGTAGAAGGCCCAGCCCAGGGCCAAGGTCAGGCGGTGGCCCAGGCGGTCGCTCAGGGAACCGAAGTGATAGGCGCCGGTCATCTTGACCATGTGGAAGACCGACCACAGCACGGCGATCCACCAGGGCTCGGCCCCGGTCTCGCTCAGGCGCAGGAGGAGGAAGGCGTCGGCGGAGTTGGCCAGGGCAAAGACCAGGCAAGCCAGCATGAGGCGGCGAAAGGGCATGCCCATGGCGGCCCAGTCGCGGCGCAGGTCCAGGCGGGGCGCGGGTTGGGGCTGGGCCAGGGGCGCGGCAGGCTCCTTGACTCCCAAGGCTATGACCACCAGCACGGCCAGGGCGGGAATGACCGCCAGCCAGAAGACATGACGCATGTTCGTGCCGGGTTGGTTCAGCAGCAAGGCCGCCAGCAGGGGCCCCACCACCGCGCCGGCGTGGTCCATGGAGCGGTGTAAGCCAAAGGCCCGGCCAAGTTGCCCGGCTGGCGTTGACTGCACGATGAGGGCGTCGCGGGGCGCGCTGCGCAGGCCCTTGCCCATGCGGTCGGTCAGGCGCGCCACGGCCAGCCAGGGCCAGGACGCGGCCAGGGCCATGAGGGGACGGGACAGGCCGGAGAGCGCATAGCCGCCCAGGATGGGAGGCTTGAGCTTGCCCAGGCGCTCGGCCCACAGGCCGCTGAACACCTTCACGATGGCGGCGGCGGCCAGGGCCAGGCCCTCGACGAGGCCCAGGGCCGCCGCGCCGCCGCCCAGTTCCACGGCGATGAAGATGGGCAGCAGGGGATAGATCATCTCGCTGGAGAGATCGGTGAGAAAACTCACCACTCCCAGGGCCAGGATGGTTTTGGGTAGGGCGATGTTTTTCATTTGTAGGCGCAGACCACCATGGCCCGGCCCTGGCGGGGGTCGTAACGGCCGCCCGCGAAGCCGGGGTGAAGGTGAATTTTGCTGAAGCGGGTCAGCCAGATTTTCAGGTCTGGGGTGTCCAAAAGCGCCACCTGGCAGGAGAGCCCGCCCAGATCGTCCAGACGCAGTTCTTCGGTGCAGGCGTCCAGACGGCGGCAGCTTATGCCGGGCTGGAAGGGCCTCCACTGGCCCAGGGCCTGATAGGGGGGATAGGAGCGAGGGTGGGGCAGTTCGGCCACGAAGACTCCGCCCGGGGCCAGCACGCGCAGCACCTCGGCGGCCAAGCGGGCGCGGGCTTCTGGTTGGGTTAGGTGGATTAGCCCGGCATGCAGGCTGACCACCGCGCCGAAGCTGGCGGTGGCATAGGGTAACGCCTGGCTGGCCTCGGCCTGGACCAGGGGCGCCCAGGGGTGGGCGGCGCGGGCGGAGGCCAACATGCCCCAGGAGCAGTCCAGGCCGTGGGGGGTGAAGCCCCGTGAGCGCAGGGGTTCAAACATGCGCCCAGTGCCGCAGCCCAGGTCAAGGATGGCTCCAGGCGGGCACATGCGTTTGAGCCAGGCGGCCTGTTGACGGGAATGCTCGGGCGGATAGGCGAAGAGGCGGTCATAGGCCTGGGCCAGGCGGTCGTAAAAGGCCGCCGTGTCCTGGCCTGGCTGGAGCTGGCTCATGGGGGCCTAGAGGGCCGGCCGCCGCGTGTGGTGGTCGGTGGCCTCCTGATAGGCCTGGCCCACGGCCAGCAGGGTTTCCTCGGCGAAGTGGGGTCCCAGGATTTGCAGGCCGATGGGACGGCCGCCGCTGGAAAATCCGCAGGGCACGCTCATGCCGGGCAGGCCGGCCAGGTTGCAGGAGAGGGTGAGCACGTCGCTCAGGTACATCTGCACCGGGTCGTCGATTTTTTGCCCCAGGTCAAAGGCCGGGGTGGGAGTGACCGGGCTGACGATGGCGTCCACCTGGGTGAAGGCATCCAGGAAGTCCCGCATGACCAGGGTGCGCACTTGTCCGGCCTTGCCGTAATAGGCGTCGTAATAGCCGGCGGAGAGGGCGTAGGTGCCCAACATGATGCGGCGGATGACCTCTGGCCCGAAACCCTGGGAGCGAGTGGAGGTGTACATGTCCAAAAGATCGGCCTGGGGCGCGCGGATGCTAAGGCCGTATTTGACGCCGTCATAGCGGGCCAGGTTGCTGCTGGCCTCGGCCGGGGCCACGATGTAGTAGACGGCCAGGCCGTACTTGGTGTGGGGCAGGCTGATCTCCTTGAGTTCGGCGCCCTGGCTCTCCAAGACGGACAAGGCCTGGCGCACCGCGCCTTCCACTTGGGGGTCCATGCCCTCCACGAAGTATTCGCGGGGCACGCCCAGTTTGAGGCCCTTGACCCCCCGGCGGAGTGCGGCCTGATAATCGGGCACGGCCTGGGGCGCGCTGGTGGAGTCGGCCGGGTCGTGGCCGGCGATGACCTGGAGCACCTGGCTTAAGTCCTCCACGCTGCGGGCAAAGGGGCCGGCCTGGTCCAGGGAGGAGGCGAAGGCGATGATGCCGAAGCGGCTGACCCGGCCATAGGTGGGTTTGAGGCCCACCACCCCGCAATGGCTGGCCGGCTGGCGGATGGAGCCGCCGGTGTCGGTGCCCACGGAGTAGAAGCAGCTTCCCGCGGCCACGCTGGCGGCGGAGCCGCCCGAGGAGCCGCCGGGGATGGCCTTCAAGTCCCAGGGGTTGTGGGTGGGGCCATAGGCCGAGTTCTCGGTGGAGCTGCCCATGGCGAACTCGTCCATGTTGTGCTTGCCCAGCATGACCATGCCGGCGGCCTTGAGGCGGGCCACCAGGGTGGCGTCATAGGGTGGGATGAAGTTTTCCAGGATGCGGCTGCCCGCGCTGGTGCGCACGCCCTGGGTGCAGATCACGTCCTTGATGCCGGCGGGGATGCCGGTCAAAGGCCCGGCCTGGCCGGCGGCGCGCAGCTTGTCGGCGGCCGCCGCCTGGGCCAGGGCCAGTTCGGGGGTCACGCTCAGGTAGGCGTGCACCTTGGGCTCGCTGGATTCGACCCTGGCCAGCATGGCCCTGGTCAGGTCAACGGAGGATATCTCGCCCTTTCCCAACAGGTTGCGGGCCTGGGTCAGGGTCAGCTCGTGCAGTTCCATGGCCAGCCTCCTAGAGCACGCGGGGTACGACGAAGCTTTGTCCGTCGCTCTGGGGGGCGTTGGCCAGCGTCTGGTCCGTTGCCAGGCTGGGGCGGACCTGATCCGGGCGCTGGGCTCCGGTCAAGGCCAGGGCGTGGTTGGTGGGGGGCACGCCATCGGTCTCCACCTGGGCCAGTTGGTCCATGTGGGCCAGGATGTCGTTGAGTTGGCCGGTGAGGGTCTCCACCTGCTCTTCGGAGAGCTTGAGACGGGCCAGGGCGGCCACGTGGACCACTTCGTCCTTGCTTAGCTTCATGGGCCTCTCCCCCTGCTGATCAAAACCAGATAGGGTTAATATCATGCTGGGCATGACCTGACAAGCCGAGCGAGGCCCCCAGCCCCCGCCGCCGGAACGGTGCACTATAAAAAGCGCGACCCGTCACCAAATTGTATGTTATTTGGCTTGACTACGCAACAGGTTGCGGTGTAAGTTGCAAAAGCCCCGAGCCGAGGTGCAC
>CAZLSD010000312.1:0-3892 GCA_964561775.1 uncultured Desulfarculus sp.
GGTCGGCGGCCAGGGCGGCCAGCACGGTCCCGCCGGCCATGGGCGCGGCGAAGCGGCCCAGCAGGGTGGCGGTGGAGAACCAGCCGATCTTCTCGCCCCGCGCGCCCTCGTGCAGGTCAGCCACCAGGGCCATGGCCACGGGCAGGCTCACGGCCACGCCGGTGAAGGCCGAGACCGCCGCCACCAGCCCCACCCCGGCCGGATCCGCCCCCAGGTGGGTGGCGAAGAGCGGCAGCACCGGGCTCTTGGAGATGGTCGAGCTGAAGATGGCCAAGAGCCCGGCGCCGCACAGCAGCTTGAAGGGGCTTAGGCTCATGGCGCTGGCCTGCGAGGATGGCTTCATTAGAACCGCGTGCGGAAGGAAGCGGTTGGCCTAAAGCTGAAAGCGCAGGGCGTTGATGCGCACTTTGCGATGCTGCACCTCGGTGGTGAGTATCATCTTGCGCTGTTGCAGCCGGAATATCTCCTGGGCGAAAGGCCCCTGACCGGACAGTTCCCGCTCCAGCATCTGGCGTTTCTGTTCCTGGCAGGCCAGGATTTCCCGCCCCAGTTGCTCGATTTGCTCTTTCAAGGCGGTGATTTCCGTCTGGATATCCGCGGGCGAGGCGGAGCCCTCCTGGCGGAGGGCAGGGGGGGGAACGTCTTGTTTTCCGGGGGGCATGGTTGCGATCCGTTTGCTTGGAGATACAAAACTATACGGGTCATTATATGCTAAAAAGACGGTGGCGCACAGGCGGGACTGGCCGTGAAAATCCCATTGCTTTGGGGCATATCGCCTACAAGCGCGAAAAATAACGGTTACGGTTTGACCTGTGAGCATGCGGTGAGTTAGCATGCTTGTGATTGAAGGCGGCCCTGGTCTCGCCGCCTTCGCGGCAGGGGAAAAAAGAACGTTCCGGCCGTCCAAACGCCGAAACAGGGAAGCTGGAGACGAGCATGGATGTTTTGCTGGGGATATGCCGCGCCATCGACGCCATCAACGAGAAAGTCGGGGGGCTCGTTGCCTGGGTGGCGGGCTTGCTGGTCGCCGTGGTCTTCACCGACGTGGTTATGCGCTACACCCTCAACTTGAGTTGGGTCTTCACCCAGGAGCTGGAGTGGCACCTCTTCGGCTTCATTTTCTTGATGGGGGCGGGCTACACCCTCAGGCACAACGCCCATGTGCGGGTTGACATCATCTACGCCCGCCTGACCGCCAAGGGCAAGGCCTGGGTGGACATGATATGCAGCGTCATGTTCCTATTTCCCGGCTGCTACGTAGTCATCAAGACCTCCATACCCTTCGTGGTCACCGCCTATCTGACCGGCGAGGGCTCGCCCGACCCGGGCGGCATACCCCACCGTTTCATTCTCAAGATATGCATTCCCTTGGGCTTCACCTTCTTCGCCCTGCAAGGGGCGTCGCTGTTCTTTAAAAGCCTGGCCGTGGTCCTGGGCCACCAGGTGGAACAGAAGGAGGCCCACTGATGGAATACCTGGCGCTCTGGATGTTTTTGGCTTTAAGCATCCTGCTCATGGTGGGCTTTCCCGTCACCTTCACCCTGCTGGGCACCTCGCTGTTCTTCGCCTGGATCGGCCCCGGGGTCTCCTTCCTGGATCTGTTGCCCATGCGCATCTGGGGCGTCATCGAAAACGTGGTGCTAATCGCGGTGCCGCTGTTTGTCTTCATGGGCGTGACCCTGGAGCGCTCGGGCATGGCCGAGGAGCTGCTGGAGACCATGGGCATCCTCTTCGGCCGCATGCGCGGCGGCCTGGCCATCTCGGTGGTGGCGGTGGGGGCGCTGTTGGGGGCCAGCACCGGCATCGTGGGGGCCACGGTGGTCACCATGGGCCTGCTCTCGGTGCCCACCATGATTCGCTATGGTTATGACAAGTCCCTGGCCACCGGCACGGTGGCCGCCTCGGGCACCCTGGGCCAAATCATCCCGCCCAGCGTGGTGCTGGTGCTTTTAGGCTCCATCGTGCAGGTTCCGGTGGGCGATCTCTTCATGGGCGCCTTCCTGCCCGGTTTCCTGCTGGTGGGTTTGTACGTCATTTACATAGCCGTGCTGGTCTACTTCAAACCCCATCTGGGTCCTGTGGTGACCATGGCCGACGTGGGCCTGGACGCCGCCGCCCTGCGCCGGCGGGTGTCCAAGGCCCTTATCCCGCCCCTGATCCTGATCCTGGCCGTGCTGGGCTCCATCTTCGCCGGCATCGCCTCGCCCACCGAGGCGGCGGCGGTGGGGGCGGTGGGCTCCCTGGGCTTGGCTTCCCTTAACGGCAAGCTGAGCCTGCGCATGGTGCGCGAGGTCATGGATTCCACCACCCGGCTCACCTGCATGGTCTTCATAATCCTGGTGGGGGCGGCGGCCTTTGGCCTGATGTTCCGCGAGCTGGAAGGCGACGAGTTGGTGCGGCGTTTCCTCACCTGGGTGGCGGAGAGCTATTCCAGGTGGACGGTGTTGCTCATCGTCATGGGGCTCATCTTCCTGGTGGGATTTTTGCTGGATTTCATCGAGATATGCTTCATCCACGTGCCGGTGCTGGCCCCCATCATGTTCGAGTTCGGCTATGACCCGGTGTGGTTCTGCATCCTGCTGGCGGTCAACCTGCAAACCAGCTTCCTGACCCCGCCCTTCGGCTTCTCTCTGTTCTACTTGAAGGCGGTGACGCCCGATTCGGTGTCAAGCGGCCACATCTACAAAGGCATCATCCCCTTCGTGGTGTTGCAGCTCATCGGCTTGGGTCTTTGCGTGGCGTTTCCATCCCTGGCCACCTGGCTGCCCAAGGTCATGTACGGCGACTAAGCCAAAAGCTTTAAATTAACGGGAGGATTGTGATGAAACGACGCGACTTCCTGAAAAAGGCCGGCATTGGCGCGGCGGCCGGCGCGGCCCTTCTGGCCGGAGCCGGCAAGGCGCGCGCCGCCAAGGCCGAGGTGGCCTGGAAGATGGTCACCACCTGGCCGCCCAAGCTGCCCTTCCTGCAGACGGGCGTGGAGCGCTTCGCCAAGCGGGTGGAGGAGATGAGCGACGGCCGCTTCAAAATCCGGGTCTATGCCGCGGGCGAGCTGGTGCCGGCCATGGGCGCCTTCGAGGCCGTGGGCAACGGCACGGTGGAGGCCGGCTCGGGCGCGTCCTATTACTGGGCCGGCAAGAGCCAGGCCGCCCAGTGGTTCTCGGCCGTGCCCTTTGGGCTCAACCCCGCCGGCATCTCCTCCTGGATGTGGGGCGGCAACGGCATCAAGCTGTGGGAAGAGGTCTACGCCCCCTTCAACCTGGTGCCCCGGCCCCTGGGCAACACCGGCGTGCAGATGGCCGGCTGGTTCAACCGCAAGATCGAGAAGATCGAGGACTTCCAGGGCCTAAAGATGCGCATCCCCGGCCTGGGCGGCAAGGTGCTGGCCAAGGCCGGCGTCACCGTGACCTTGACCCCCGGCGGCGAGATTTTCACCAACCTGGAGCGCGGCGTCATCGACGCCACCGAATGGGTGGGACCGCTGCACGACAAGCTGCTGGGCCTGCACAAGGTGGCCAAGTATTACTACTACCCCGGCTGGCACGAGCCGGGGACGGTGCTGGAGGCCTTCTTCAACAAGAAAGCCTATGACGCCCTGCCCAAGGATTTGAAGGCCATCATCGACGTGGCCTGCACCGAGACCTACACCTGGATGCTGGCCGGCCAGGACGCCGAGAACGCCGCCGCCCTGCTGGAGATGATCGAGAAGCACCACGTGCAGCTGCTGGCGCTGCCCGCGCCGGTGATGGACAAGCTGCGCGTCTACTCCAAGGAAGTGCTGGAGGAAATCACCGCCGCCGACCCCATCGCCAAGAAGGTGCACGAGGATTTCGTCAAGTTCCAGAAGCAGGTGGGCACCTGGGGCACGGTGGGCGACAAGGCCTACTACGAC
>CAZLSD010000313.1:0-3888 GCA_964561775.1 uncultured Desulfarculus sp.
GCCCCTGCACGGCCCCACCCTGGCCTGGCTGGCCGGCCAAGCCCGCGACCTGGGGTTGTGGCTTTTGGGCGGCTCCTTCGCCCGCCACTCCCCCCGCCCCGGGCTCATCTACAACACCTCGCCCCTGCTGGACCCCCAGGGACGCCTGGCGGCCCATTACGACAAGATTCACCTCTTCGACCTGGCCATGCCCGGCCAGCGCGACCTGCGCGAGTCGGCCACCACCCTGCCGGGACGGCGGCTGGCGGTGGCCCAGACCCCCTGGGGCGGGCTGGGTTTGAGCATCTGCTATGATCTGCGCTTTCCCGAGCTGTACCGCCGCCTGCGCCTAAAGGGGGCCAGCCTGCTGGCCGCGCCCAGCGCCTTCACCCAGGCCACCGGCCAGGCCCACTGGGAGCTCTTGCTGCGCACGCGGGCGGTGGAGAACCAGTGCTTCATGCTGGCCGCGGCCCAATGGGGCTCCCACGGCGGGGGAAGGCGCAGCTTCGGTTCGGCCATGATCGTGGACCCCTGGGGAGAGATCATGGCCCGCCTGCCCGAGGGGATTGGGCTGGCCGCGGCCGAGCTGGAGCCGGCCCAAGTGAAGAAGGTGCGGCGCTTGCTGGACTCCACCTCCCACGCCCGGCTGCTGCCCCGGGCCTGGCGGCCAAGGGGCTAGGCCATGGACGACCCTTCCCAGAAGGCTTTCGACACCAATGTGAGCCGCTGGTTCTTCGCGGTCTGCGTGATCTTCGCGCTCTACCTGGCCTATCGCCTGGTGGAGCCGTTTTTGCTGCCCATCTTCCTGGCCGTGGTGCTGGTGGTGGTCTCCCAGCCGGTCTACAGCGCCCTCCTGCGCCTGCTGGCCGGGCGCAGGGCCTTGGCCTCGGCGGCCGCCTGCCTGCTGCTCATGGTCATCATCGTGCTGCCCTTTTTCTTCATGGCCGGGGTCATCACCACCCAGGCCCTGGACCTCTACAACGCCGCCACCCAGGCCTTGAAGGACGACCAGTTGGAAAAGGCCTTCAGCCAAAGCCTGGGTGAATTGGCCCCCTACCTGGATTGGTTGCGGATACGCTTCTCCATTGACCAGGGGCAGATTTTGCAGCAGGCGGGCGAGGCGGTGCGCACGGTAAGCAACCTGCTCTACGCCAACCTGACCGGCTTGGTCAAAGGCTTCACCAACGTGCTCATCGGCTTCGCCGAGGTGCTGTTCGTGGCCTTCTACCTTTTCATGGACGGCGAGGAGATGGCCGACAAGGCCTTGAGCCTTTCGCCCCTGCCCAAGGATATGAACCACGGCATCAGCCAGGACGTGCTGGCCTCCCTGCGCGCCACCCTGAAAGGCACCGTGGTGCTGGCCTTCATCCAGGGCCTGGCCGGGGGGCTGGGCTTCTGGGTCTGCGGGGTGCCCAACGCCCCCTTCTGGGGCACGGTGATGGTCTTCGCCTCGGTGGTGCCCCTGGTGGGCACGGCCCTGGTCTGGCTGCCCGCCGGCATCTACCTCTTCGTCATGAGCCACCCCGGCCAGGCCGTGGCGGTGATGGTCTGGTGCGTGGCCGCCGGAGTCACCTGCGACAACATCCTGCGCCCGCGCCTCTTGGGCGGCCAAAGCGGGGTGCATCCCCTGCTGACCTTTTTCTCGGTGCTGGGCGGCATGAGCCTCTTCGGGGTGGTGGGACTGCTGCTGGGGCCCTTGGTCCTGGCCGTGCTCATCTCCCTGCTGGAGGTCTACCAGCGCTATTTCCAAAACGGCCAGCTCCCGCCTCCCCAGCCGGAGCCTGAGCAGGAATCCTGACCAAGAACCGCGCCCGCATCCCAGGGAGCTTTTTCATGAAGGACGTGCTAGCCATCATCATGGCCGGGGGCAAGGGCGAGCGCCTGGCCCCCTTGACCGCCGACCGCTCCAAGCCCTCGGTGCCCTTCGGCGGCATCTACCGCCTGGTGGACATCACCTTGAGCAACTGCATCAACAGCAGCATCTACAAAATAATGGTGCTGCCCCAGTACAAGAGCCAGTCCCTGGTGGACCACCTGGAGGCGGGCTGGAACATCTTCTCCTACGACCTGGGGCATTACCTGCGCATAGTGAGCCCACAGATGCGCATGGGCGACAAGTGGTACCAGGGCACGGCGGACTCGGTGCGCCAGAACGCCTATCTGCTGGAGCGCGACCGCCAGACAAGCCACGTGCTCATCCTCTCCGGCGACCACGTCAACAAGATGGACTACGCCGCTTTCCGGCGCTATCACGAGGAGTCGGGGGCGGATCTGACCATCAGCGCCATCGAGGTGGATCGCATGAGCGCCCGGGCCTTTGGCGTCATGGAGGTGAACGAGGACTTCGACATCGTGGCCTTCCACGAAAAGCCGCCTGAGCCCGTGTGCATTCCCGGCGACCCCGAGCGCGCCCTGGCCAGCATGGGCATCTATCTCTTCAAGAAGGAGTTGATGCTGCATGTGCTGAACGAGGGCGCGGGCACCGACTTCGGCCACGACATCATCCCCAACCTGCTGGGCAAGGCCAAGGTCAAGGCCTATCCCTACCGGGCGCGCAACATCCTCTCCGAGTACACCTATGTCAACCAGGCCGACGGCCGGCGCGAGCGGGTGCTGGACCCCCACGCCAAGGACTCGGGATACTGGCGCGACGTGGGCAACCTGGATTCCTACTGGAACGCCAACATGGACCTGTGCGGGGTGGAGCCCTACTTCAACCTCTATGGCGAGCTGTGGCCCATCCACACCCACCAGCGCCAGCTGCCGCCGGCCAAGTTCATCTTCAGCGCCGAGAAGGCCGACCCGCCCCGGGCGGGCAAGGCCCTGGACTCCCTGGTGGGGCAAGGCTGCATCGTCAGCGGCCTGGTGCGCAACTCCGTGCTCTCGCCCAACGTGGTGGTGCGCTCCTACGCCGTGGTGGACGAGAGCGTGATCCTTGACGACGTGACCGTGGGCCGCGGCTGCCGCCTGCGCAAGGTCATCGTGGACAAGGCCAACCACATCCCCGAGGGCGTCCACATCGGCTATGACCCCCACGAGGACCGCCAGCGCTTCAAGGTGACAGAACGGGGCATCACCGTGGTGCCCAAGGCCTTCTTCAAGGATTAGCGCCCGGTGCGCGCGCTGTGGTTTGAACAGGGCCAGGCTTCGCTGAAGGAGTTGCCCGATCCCCAACCGGGTCCGGGCGAGGCCCTGCTGCGCCCGCTCTTGGTGGGCATCTGCGGCACCGACCTGGAGCTTCTGGCCGGCTACTATGGCTTTGCCGGGGTGCCCGGCCACGAGGTGGTGGCTCGGGTGGAGGCGGCCCCGGGGCGGCCCGATTTGCTGGGCGCGCGGGTGGTGGTGGACATCAACCAGGGCTGCGGTAGGTGTCCGCGTTGCCTGGCTGGCGACCCCCGTCACTGCCCGGCCCGGCGCACCCTGGGCATCCACGCCTGGCCCGGGGCCTTGGCCGAGCTGATGACCGCGCCCCTGGGCAACCTTCACCTGGCGCCGGATTCCGTGAGCGATGAGCAGGCGGTGCTGGCCGAGCCCCTGGCCGCGGCCCTGGAGATCGCCCAGCAGGTCCACCTGCGGGCGGAGATGAAGCTGGCCGTGCTGGGCGATGGCAGGCTGGGCCTGCTCATCGCCTTGGCCTTGCGCCACTATGTGCCCGGGCTGGTCTTGGTGGGACGCCACCCCGAAAAGCTGGCCCTGGCCCAGGCCCAGGGCGTGGCGGTTTGCCTGGCCGGCGCGCTGGAGCTGGCCGCCGCGCGGGAGAGCTTCGACCTGGTGGTGGAGGCCACGGGCCGCCCGGCGGGGCTGGAGCATGCCCTGGCCCTGGTCCGCTCCGAAGGCACGGTGGCGCTGAAAACCACCTCCCATCTGCCGGTTCCCCTGGACATGTCGCGGGTGGTGGTCAGGGAGATA
>CAZLSD010000314.1:0-3886 GCA_964561775.1 uncultured Desulfarculus sp.
TCCTGGCCGATGACGTTGCGCTGTATCTGGTTGGTGCCTTCGTAGATTTGCAGAATCTTGGCGTCGCGCATCATCTTCTCGACCGGATACTCGCGCATGTAACCGTGGCCGCCCATGACCTGCACCGCGTTGGTGGTGACCTCCATGGCGTTGTCGGTGGCGAACAGCTTGGACATGGCGCTGATCTTGGATATCTCCTTGGCCCCGGAATCCACGTAGCGGGCGGCGGCGTAGACCAGGGCGCGGGCGGCCTCGGTATTGGTGGCCATGTCGGCCAGCATGTGGGCCACGGCCTGGAAATTGATGATGGGGCGGTTGAACTGGCGGCGGGTGCGGGCGAACAAGGCGGCCTCGTCCAGGGCGCCCTGGGCCAGGCCCACGGCCTGGGCCCCCACCCCGGGACGGCTCTTGTCCAGGGTGCGCATGGCTATGACAAAGCCCATGCCCTCGCGCCCGATCAGGCGGTCGGCGGGGATGCGGCAGTCGTGAAAGATGAGCTCGTTGGTGGTGCTGGCCCGGATGCCCATCTTGACTTCTTTTTTGCCGTAGGTGAAGCCAGGGTCGCCGTCCTCCAGGATGAAGGCGCTGGCCCCGCGCGCGCCCTTGGAGCGGTCGGTGATGGCGATGACCGTGTAGATGCCGGCCTCGCCGCCGTTGGTGATCCACTGCTTGGAGCCGTTTAAGATGTACTCGCCGCCCACCTTTTTGGCCTCGGTGGTGATGCCCCCGGCGTCGGAGCCGGCGGCGGACTCGGTGAGCCCAAAGGCGGCCAGCTTCTCGCCGCTGGCGATGACGGGCAGGTACTTGGCTTTCTGCTCGTCGCTGGCGAAAAGCAGGATGGGATACCCGCCCAGGAAGGAGGCGGCATAGCTGGTGCTTACCCCGATGCAGGCCCGGGAAAGCTCCTCCACGGCGATGCAGTTCTCCAGGCAGCCCGCGCCCAGGCCGCCGTACTCCTCGGGAATGATGAGACCGAACAGATCAGCCTGGGCCAGGGCCTTCATGATGGCCCAGGGGAATTCCTCCTTCTCGTCCAGCTCGGCGCGCACCGGCTTGATGCGTTCCTCGGCGATCTGCCGGCACAAGTCGCGGATCATGAGCTGGGTCTCGTTGAGGAAGTGATCCATGGTCCCTCTCTCCCTGATGATGCTGATCCACCCGCCCGCTCGCGGGGCGGCGGGTTGTAGACTTTAGGTTTGTTCGCCGCTCATCTCGCCCAGGAGCAGGCCGCGGTATTGGGCCAGGCCCTCTTGCAGGCGGACGGACAACTGGCCGCGCACGCTGTCGGCGGCCACCTTGACCGCCGAGGCGATGGCCCGGGGCGAGGAGGCCCCGTGGCAGATGAAGGCCACGCCGTTGATGCCCAAAAGCGGCGCTCCGCCATAGGTGGCGTAGTCCAGGCGCTGGGCCAGGCCTTGCAGGGAGCCCTTCATGAGCAAGGCCCCCAGCTTGCCGCGCAGGCTGCTCATGATCTCCTCGCGGAACAAGGTGGCGATGGCCTCGGCCAAGCCCTCGGAGAGCTTCAGGCAGACGTTGCCCACGAAGCCGTCGCAGACCACCACCGCGGCCTTGCCGGAGAAGATGTCCCGGCCCTCCACGTTGCCCACGAAGTTGAGCGCGCTGTTCTTGAAGTGTTCGTGGGCATGCTTGACCACCGAGTTGCCCTTGACGTCCTCCTCGCCGATGGACAGAAGCCCCACGGAGGGCTTGTCGCGGCCCAGCACCGACTGGGCGTACACCGCGCCCATGTAGCCGAACTGCAAGAGCATGAGCGGCGAGCAGTCCACGTTGGCTCCCACGTCCACCACCACGGTGGGGCCCAGGGGGCCGGGAAAGACCGAGGCCAGGGCCGGTCGGTCCACCTCGGGCAGGCGGCCCATGACCACCATGCCCACGGCCATGGTGGCGCCGCTGTTGCCCGCGCTGACCACGGCCTGGACCTCGCCGGACTTGTGCAGATCAAAGCAGACGCGGATGGAGGCGTCGCGCATCTGGCGCAGCACCAGGCTGGGCGCGTCCTCCATGCCCGCCACTTGACTGGCGGGATGGATGGAGAGCCCCCGGGCGGGGGCCCCCAAACGGGCCAAATGGGGCTCGAGATCCTGGGGCCGGCCCACCAGGACCAGCTCCAGCTCCCCCGCCGAGGCCTTGAGGGCCTCCAGGGCGCCCTCCACCACCACGGCAGGGGCGCGATCGCCACCCATGCCGTCAAGGGCGATGCGCATGGCCCGCCCTTACTCCTCCTTGTCCTTGGCCACTACCTGCCGACCCTTGTAGGTCCCGCAGGAAGGACAGGCCCGGTGGGGCATCTTGGGCTCGCCGCACTGGGGGCAGGCCGAGGGGTTGGGCAGCTCGATGCCGTCATGGGCCCGACGTTTGCCGGTGCGGCTGTTGGAATGACGTCTTTTGGGAACGGCCATCTCATTCGCTCCTGATAATTGCGGGGCGCAGGGAGCGCGCCCGTCACTTCAAATCCAGCTTGGCCAGCTTGGCCCAGCGGGGGTCAAGTTCCTTGCGGCGGCAGTCGCACGGCCCCTCAGAAAGCGCGCGGCCGCAGACCGGGCACAGCCCCGGGCAGTCGCCCGCGCACAGGGGGGCCATGGGCAGGGACAGGCTCAGCTCGTCGCGCACGGCCTGGGCCAGGTCCACCTCGCCGTCCTGGTAGAAGCCCACCTCCAGCTCACCGTCGCCCAGTTGGACCTCCTCGCCGGGCAGGAAATCCTGGGGGCGATAAGAGACGTCCAACTCGCCGGCCACCTCCTGGGGCATATGGCGCAGGCAACGGCTGCACACCAGGCCCAAACGGGCCTGGTACTGGCCTTGCACCCGCACCACCTCGCCCAGAAGCTTCACCGTGAGCTGCGCCGCGGGCGGCTCCAGAACCTGGCCCACTTGCGGTCCCAGGTTTTGGGGCTCAACCCGGCTGTCGGTGAAACTCACCTCCAAGCCCTCGGGGGGAATTTCTTCCAGCCTAATCTTCATAGGCCTAGCCTCCCCGTGGTCCCGGTATCCCCACCTATCGCGGATAGGGCGTTCTGTCAAGGCCGCGCGGCGCTTATTCCCGCAAAAAACCGGGTCTTTAAACCCGGCCGCGACCCCACCAGTCGTGGCCCAGTATACCACCCCCCCCAGGCCTCTACAAGGCGAGCCGCCGCAAGACAAGTTACCAGCACTTGACAGAATCCCCCCGCTCTCGTATATTCACCTTTCACTTTCTGGGAGGTTGTTCAAGCATGTACGCCATCATCGCCACCGGCGGTAAGCAATATAAGGTGGAACCGGGCCAGATACTGCGCCTGGAAAAGCTGGACGGCGAAGTCGGCCAGGCCATCGACCTCAAGCCCGTGCTCATGGTGGGCGGCGAGGGCGAGCCCAAGATCGGGCGGCCCTTCCTGGAGGGCGCGGTCTCCGCCGTGGTCGTTGAGCAGGGCAAGGCCCGCAAGGTCCTGGTCTTCAAGAAAAAACGCCGCAAGGGCTACCGAGTGAAGCGCGGCCACCGCCAGCTTTTCACCGCGGTGCGCATCCAGGCCATCCAGGCCTAGGCTTTTCTGGAAAGAGGCTTCCCATGGCACATAAAAAAGCAGGCGGGTCATCCCGCAACGGCCGCGACTCCGCCGGACAGAGGCTGGGCATCAAGCGCGGCGAGGGCTACCAGGTACAGGCTGGCACCATCCTGGTGCGCCAGCACGGCACCAAGATCCACCCCGGCCAGAACGTGGGCCTGGGGCGTGACTACACCATCTTCGCCACGGTAGATGGCAAGGTTAAGTACGAACGCCTGGGCCGCGACAAGACCCGCGTCAGCGTATACCCGCCGGCTTGAGGCCGGAAGCGGCCCTTTTGCGCGCAAAAGGGCCGCCTCCTTAAGTTTGCGGCGACAAATCTC
>CAZLSD010000315.1:0-1913 GCA_964561775.1 uncultured Desulfarculus sp.
TTACGCCCCGCGTCCCCGCTTTATAAAAACCGCGGCGCCACTTCCCAGGGGAAGCGGCGCCACGGCGCTTTTCGTGGGTGAGAGTCCGCCAGGCGAGGGAGGCGCGCGCCCCTCTCCCTGGTTGGGCCCCCCATTCCGGGGTGCTAGACCTCGGTGATGGTGATGGCGCCCTGCTCGCAGACCTCCACGCAGCTCTCACAGCCCAGGCACTCCTCGGCGTTCACCGGGACGGCCTTGCCATCTTGCATTTCGTACACGTCGACCGGGCAAACTTCCACGCATTCCTCGTCGCCAACGCATTTGTCGGCATCGACCGTAACCATGAACATAACGTTGTCCTCCTTATGTTGCGAAAAAGGTAACAGGCCATGGGCCCGAGCCTTTGATTGACTATTCCAATCCGGCGGCCGCCTCGGCTGCTTGGCGTAAGTAGCGCCGCGACTTCTCGGCCTCCCTGCTGGCCCATTGTCGTCCCATATCGCCCAACAAGCGGACCTTGTCAATAGCTTCTTTGGGACCCAGGGAAGATAGGGCCATCTCGGCCTGGCGCAGGCAAAACAGCCCCGCCTCATCCTCCCCGGCCTGGAACAGGCTCCTGGCCACCGCCAGCAGAGTTGCCGCCCTGGCCACTTTGTCGCCGATGCCAAGCGCGATGTCAATACCTTTGCGCGCATCCAGGGCGGCGAGAGCCGGAGCCAGGTTTTGCGCCAGTTGGTCGGCCGGGCCGGCCTGGGGCCAGAGCCAGGCCTCCTGATAGAGGCTTTTGGCCAGGGCCTGGTCTTTTTTCTGGGCCATGCCGGCCAGACGGCAGAGGGCCAGGCCCCGGCTCTCGCCCCGCAGGGAGGAGCGGGCCAGGGTCAGGGCCTGCTCCAGGTCGCTGGCGGCCAGGTTCAGCACCAGGGCGGTCTGGGCTTCGGCCCGCTGGGGATAGTCGCCGGCCGGCATGGCGGAAAGCATCTCGCGCGCCCGGCGCGGGTCCAGGGGGGCCATGTCCTGGACCAGCAGGGACTGGGCCTTGAGCCGCTGCCCCAGCAGGGGCAGGCTGTGGGCCTCCCGCCAGGCCGACTCCAGGGCGGAGCGGCAGCGGCCGGGATCGCTGACCCTAAGCTGGGCGGCGGCGGCGCGCAGCAACTTGACCCGCGCGCCCAGGCCCGGCTCCACCCGGGCGGCCAGGGCCAGGCCCAGGGCCGCGTCGCTCTGGGCGGCCAGGGCCGCCACCTCCCCCTGGGTGGCGGCGCGCAGGGCCTGGCTTTCTATCTGGTCGGCCTGATTCAAGGCCTGGGTGAACACCTCCCTGCCCTGTTGGGCGTCGGCCTCCATGAACAGGCGGGCGGTGGCGGCCAGGGAAAGGGCGCGCTCGCGGGGCTCGGCTATGCGCAGGCCAGCGGCCAGGGCCGGTTCCAATTGCCCCGCCGAATTGTAGGAGGTGGCCAGCTCCCGCCAGAACCAGGCCTCGCTGCGCGGGTCGGTGAGCTGGGCCGCCAATTGCTCGCCCCGCCCCAGTTGCTGGCGGCTGGCCAGCAGAGCCAGGCCGGCGATCTCCTCCTGGGCCAGGGCGGGCTGGAGCCTGGCCCGGGCCAGGGCCAGCTCCAGGGCGCGGGAGGAAAGAGCCGGGGCCAGGCCCTGGGCCGCGCTGGCCACCAGGCCCAGGGGCCAGGCCGCCTGGCTGTTCTCTTCCAACTGGCGGACCAGGTCCGGGGCGCGGGGGTCGTCCCCCGCCTGGGCCAGCAGGTCGGCGGCGGCCTGGCGGGCGGGAAACTCCAGCCGGGCGATGGCGATGGCCAGGGCCTGCTCCAGCATCTCGCGGGCCAGGTCCGGGGCCGAGGACGAGGCCTTGGCCGCCACCTGGCACAGGGCGCCCACCCGCCGCTCCTGCTGCCTCATCTGCGCCAGGGCCTGGCTGGCGGCCAGGG
>CAZLSD010000315.1:2013-3882 GCA_964561775.1 uncultured Desulfarculus sp.
CAGGCCCAGCAAAGAACCAGGGCCAGCAGCAAGGTCCGGCCCAGCCGCCCCACAGCCTGGCTCATGGCAGCTCTCCCCGGGCGGCCCGGGCCAGGGGCGCGTCCTGGTCCTGGCGGCGTTTGAGCCGCCGCCAACTCCACAATCCGCACAGGGCGGCGCAAACAACGGCCAGGCCCAGCAGCCCCCAGCCGCGCAGGCGGGCCAGGCGGTCCTCGTGCTGGCGCAGGACCAGCTCCACCTCCTGGTGCAGGGCCTGGTCCAACTGATCCAGCAAGCGGCCCGCCTCCTCCAGGGAGGAGAGGGGCTGGGCCAGCAGGCGGCGGTGCAGGGCCTGCACCCGGGCCAGGCCCGGCTCCAGGCGGTCCAGGGGATAGTGCTGGCTGGCCAGACCGGGGCGGCCCAGGGCCAGCAAGGCCAGGCGCTCTTCCAGGGCGGCCAGGCGCAGGCCAAGGGGGCTTAAGGCCGGGCATTGCTGCTCACCCTGGCCGGGCCAGAGCAGGCTGGCCCCCAGTTGGCCCAGGCTGGAGCCGGTCTCCTGGCGCGTCCGGCCCAGGTGGCACTGGGCGCAGGAGCCGCCCTCCTGGGCCCAAGCCGGCCAGGCCGCCGGCCAGCCAGCCAGCAGGAACAGCCAGAGAATCAGCGCCGTCCTCACCATGGCCGGGACTCCAGCCAGCCCCACAGGCTCAAAACCAGCCAGAGCAGGGCCACGCCCAGGGCCAGGCGGGCCGCCGCGGGCCGCCGCCACAGGTCGCCGCCCCGGCGGTCCCACCAGGGCAGCAGGGTGAGCCCCAGGCCGGCCAGGCTGATTAGGCCCAGCCCCAGCCCCGGGGGCAGGCGGGCGGCCAGGGCCGCCGGGGCCAGCAGGTGCCAGGGCAGGGGCGTGGGGCCGCCGCCGGCGGCGGAGGCGGCCAGGTCCGGCAGCAGCAGCAGGTCGGGCATGAGCAGGGCCAGCCCCCAGAGCAGGGCCAAGGCCCCGCCGGCCAGCAGAACCCGGCCCAGGTGGTCGGTGGGCTGCGGCTCCGGGGGCGGCACGAAGGGAGAGAATGGCTCCGGCTGGCGGGGCTCGCCCAGGCGGTCGCGCCGGGCGCGGCAGAAGAGCCACAGAGGCAGGGGCAGGGCCATGTGCAGGGCAAAGGCCAGGGCCAGGCCGCTGGGCGCGGTCGCCTGGCCGCCCAGTCCCAGCAGGCTGGCCAGCGCGCCCTGGGCGGCCAGGCTCCAGGGCAGGATGGCTCCACTGGTGTTCTGCACGAAGACCGCCCCCAGGAACAGACAGCCGCCCAGCCACACCCCGCGCCGGCCCTGGGCATAGGCCCCGCTGCGCAAGGCCCACAGCCAGCGGGCCAGGGCCAGCAGCAAGAGCAACTGGCCCCCGGCGGCGTGCAGGCGGCGCAGCAGCCAGCCGCCCCAGACCTGGGAATCCAGCGCCCATAGGGAGGCCAGGGCCTCGCCGGGGCTGGGGCGGTAGTGAAGGAGCAGCAAAAAGCCGCCCAGGCCCTGGGCCAGCAGCAGCAAGAGGGCCAGCCGTCCCAGGTTCTGGCGCAGGAACTGGGCCATGGCCTGGTCCTGCTCTCCGGATGTGGCGACGCCGCCCGCCGGGGCGCGCCGCCAGGGGGCCAGGCCGCCCAGGCCGGACAAGATTCCCCGGCCACGGCTCATGGCAGGGCCGAGCCGGGGCGCACGGCCGGCGCGCCCACATAGGCGTGGCAGGGATCGCAGGAGCTGGCCGCCTGATGGCAGAGCAGGCATTCGCGCACCTGGTGGCGGGGCAGCCCCGGGGCCAGTTGGGCCCCCAGCAGGGTCATGTGGTTGGCCAGCCAGAAGCGCGGCGGCTGATGATAGGCCGGGGCCGGGGGAGAGCCAGCCATGGCC
>CAZLSD010000316.1:0-3861 GCA_964561775.1 uncultured Desulfarculus sp.
ATGCCCAGGAGGCGGTCAGCCGCCTGGTGCACGACGGCGATTTGGTGGCCCTGGGCGGCTTCACGGTCAGCCGCAACCCCATGACCCTGGCCCGCGAGATCATCCGCCAGGGCAAGAAGGACCTGCATCTGGCCGTGCATTCCCAGGGCCAGGCCATGGACCTTATGGTGGGCGCGGGCTGCGTCAAGCGCCTGGAGATCGCCTATGGCGGCACCGGGCGCTTCGCGCCCACCTGCATACGTTTCCGCCGCGCCGTGCAGCAAGGCAGCCTGGAGGTGGAGGACTACTCCAATTTCCAGATGAGCCTGCGCTTTTTGGCCGGCTCCCTGAACATTCCCTACATCCCCTGCCGCACCGGCTTCTCCAGCGATCTGCTATCCAAGTGGGGCTTCGGCCCCGAGCTGCGCGGCCAGGGCAACATCCCCGCCAAGAAGGTTATGTTGGCTGACAACCCCTTCAGCGAAACCAAGGAGCCCCTGGTGCTCCTGCCGGCCATCAACCCCGACGTGGCCTTGATCCACGCCCAGTATGCTGGCGACGACGGCACCGTGCGCATAAAGGGTCTAAGCTTCCTGGACATGGAGCAGGCCCGCGCCGCCAAACGGGTCATAGTGACCTGCGAGGAGATCGTTCCGGCATCCTATCTGCGCCAGGACCCCGACCAGAACTCGCTGCCCTCCTTCCTGGTGGACGCCATCGTGCATGTGCCCTTCGCGGCCCATCCCACGGCTTGCCACAACTTCTATGACTATGACCCGCGTCACCTTAACTACTATCGCCAGGAGGCCTCCAACGACGATTCGTTCAAGGCCTATCTGGAAAAATGGGTTATGGGGCCCCAGAACCAGGAAGCCTATCTGGAGCTGGTGGGCGTGGGCGATCTGATGCGCATAAGAGCCAACTCCCAGTTGGGATACGCGCCGGGCCTGGACCGTCGTTGAGGATCGAGAGCATGACAGCAAACTACACCAACAAGGAAATGATGGCCCTGGCCGCCGGACGCATCGTCACCGACGGAGACATCCTCTTCGCCGGCACCGGTCTTTCCATGCTGGCCGCCACCGTGGCCAAACGCATCCACGCCCCCAACTCGGTGGTCTTCTTCGAGACCGGCGGCGTGGACCCGGCGCTCAAGGAACTGCCCCTGGCCGTGGCCGATCCACGGGTCATGGTCGGCACCGCGCTTAACAGCGGACTCATAGACGCCTTCACCTTCCTGGGCCACCCCCGCCTGCGCACCATCGCCTTCTTGGGCGCGGCCCAGATTGATCCCTATGGCAACATCAACTCCACCTGCCTGGGCGACTACAAGAAGCCCAAAGTGCGCTTCCCCGGCTCCGGCGGAGCCTGCGACGCCATGAGCCTGGCCTATGGCGTCATACTCTTCATGCAGCATGAAAAGAAGCGCTTCGTAGAGAAGGTGGACTATCTCACCAGCCCGGGCTGGCTGACCGGCGGCGACTCCAGGAAGCAGGCCGGTTTCCAGCGCGGAGGCCCGGTGGCGGTGGTCACCAACCTGGGCGTGCTCAAGTTCGACCCCCAGACCAAGCGCATGTTCCTGGCCGAGGTCTACCCGGGCGTCAACCCTCAGCAGGTGGCTGACAACACCGGCTTTGAAGTGGACGTGTCCCAGGCCGTCGAGGCCGCGCCACCCAGCGAGAAAGAGTTGTGGTCCCTGCGAGAGGAAGTCGACCCCCAGCGCCTGATTCTGGGCTCCTAGTCTCTCACGGCCTGGCGCTGGCGAGAGAAATTTGGCTGCAACCTGGAAACCACATAAACAAACCTACGGGAGATAAATTCATGGATTTCGAGTTGAGCGAGGAGCTGTTGATGCTCCGTGACATGGCGCGCGATTTCGCGGCCGAGAAGATCGCGCCTTTCGCGGACAAGTGGGACGAAGAGCACTACTTCCCCTATGAGGAAGTGGTCAAGCCCATGGGCGAGCTGGGCTTCTTCGGCACGGTGATACCGGAGGAGTACGGCGGCAACGGCATGGGTTTCCTGGCCGCCATGATCCTGACCGAGGAGATCGCCCGCGCGTCCAGCTCGCTGCGCGTGCAGGTGAACATGCAGGCCCTGGGCTGCGCCTTCACTATCTTCCGCTACGGCGCCGAGGCGGCCAAGAAAAAGTACATCGCCAAGCTGGTCAGCGCCGAGTACATGGGCGGCTTCGGCATCACCGAGCCCAACGCGGGCTCGGACGTGATGAGCCTGAAATCCACCGCCGAGGACAAGGGCGATTACTATCTGCTCAACGGCTCCAAGACCTGGATCAGCAACGCGGCCACGGCGGCCTGCGTAATCTACTATGCCTACACCGACAAGAACGCGGGCAGCCGGGGCATGAGCGCCTTCGTGGTGGACCTGCGTGACGAGGCCGGCAACCTGCTGCCCGGCGTCAGCGTGACCGACCTGGACAAGATGGGCTCCCGCTCCAGCCCCACCGGCGAGATCTATCTGGAGAACGTCAAGGTGCCCAAGGAGAACCTGCTGGGCAAGCCCGGCGACGGGGCCAAGATCGTCTTCGGCTCGCTGGACCAGACGCGGCTTAGCGCGGCGGCCGGCGGCGTGGGCCTGGCCCAGGCCTGCCTGGACTCGGCGGTCAAATACGCCACGGAGCGCGAGCAGTTCGGCAAGCCCATCGGCACCTTCCAGATGGTGCAGGACCAGCTGGCCCAGATGGCCATCGAGATCGAGTGCGCGCGCATGCTGGTCTACAAGGCCGCCGTGCAGAAAGACAATGGCAACCTGGCCAACAACCTGGAAGTGGCCATGGCCAAGTGGAAGTCGGGCGAGGTGGCCAACATGTGCGCCAACTACGCCTTACGCATCCTGGGCGCCTATGGCTACTCCACCGAGTACTCGGTGGCGCGCTACTACCGCGACGCCCCCACCTACTTCATGGTGGAAGGCAGCGCCAACATCTGCAAGTGGATCACCGCCAGAAAGCTGTTGGGCCTGAAGTAATTCGGGGCTGATGAAAATCCTGGCAGGGATGTGAAGTCTTCATGACGCCAACCGCCCACGCCGTGGCCTGGCCGCGGCGTGGGTTTGGAGAGGAACAGCCATGCGTTTGAAGGGCAAGAAAGCGATCGTGACGGGAGCTTCGCGCGGCGTGGGCGCGTCGGTGGCCTTGGCCTATGGCCGCGAGGGCGCGGACGTGGTGGTCAACTATTCCTCCTCCGAGGGCCCCGCCCTGGAGGTGGTCAAGGCCATACAGGGCATGGGCTCCAGGGCCGTGGCCGTCAAGGCCGACGTGGCCGAGGCCGCCGGCTGCCAGGCCCTGGTGGACGCCGCCAAGAGCGAGTTCGGCGGCCTGGACATCGTGGTCAACAACGCCGGTTTCACCCGGCCCGCCATGCTGCACAAGATGGACGAGGCCCAGTGGGACGCCGTGCTGGGCATCCACTTGAAGGCCGTCTGGCTCATGAGCAAGGCCGCCCATCCCCACTTGAGCGCCCACACCCACGGCCGCATCATCAACGTCACCAGCGTGGCCGGCGTGGTGGGCACCGTGGGCCAGGTCAACTACTCCGCGGCCAAGGGCGGCGTCATCAGCCTCACCAAGTCCATCGCCCGCGAGATGGCCCGCTTCCAGACCTGCGTCAACGTGCTCAGCCTGGGCATCGTGGCCACCGACATGACCGAGAAAATCCGCTCCGACGAAAAACTGCGCGACATATACATGAACCGCATCCTGCTCAAGCGCTTCGCCGAAGCCGATGACATCACCCCCGCCTTCGTCTTCCTCGCCTCCGATGAAGCCGCCTACATCAGCGGCCAGCTCATCTGCGTCGACGGCGGCTACGGGATGATCTAGAGAAGAGCGCGGGGGGAACCCTTTTTGCAGCGCAAAAAGGG
>CAZLSD010000317.1:0-3839 GCA_964561775.1 uncultured Desulfarculus sp.
CGGCTGCGCGATTTGGCCTGGCTGCCCTGGCTGCTGCTGTTTTCCCCGGAAATATATCGCAAGCTCTGGCGAAAAGCCTAGTTCAAGGCGTCTCAGTCCGCCGGGCGCGGCTCCGGGGGGTTCAGGGGCAGCAGCAGGCGGAACCTGCTGCCCTGGCCCAGCACGCTCTCCACCTCCACCGAGCCGCCGTGGGACTGGGCGATGTGCTTGACGATGGCCAGGCCCAGGCCGGTGCCGCCCTGGCTGCGCGAGCGGTTCTTGTCCACCCGGTAGAAGCGCTCGAAGATGCGGGGCAGGTGCTCGCGGGGGATGCCCGGCCCGGTGTCGGCCACCTCCAGGCAGAGCAGCCCGGCCCGGAGCTGGGCCGCCAGGCTGACCTGGCCTCCGGCGTCGCTGTACTTGATGGCGTTGTCCAGCAGGTTGACCAGGGCCTGCTCCAGCTGGCGGCGATCGCCCAACAGCTCCAGCTCGGGCCAGGTCTGCGGCCTGACCAAGGCCTGGTTCTTCTGGGCGGCCAACTGCTCCACCGTGGCCAGCACGCTGTCCAGCATGTCGGCCAGGTCCAGGGGCTCGCGGCGGGGCGCGCCCTCCCGGTTCTCCAACTGGGCCAGGGTGAGCAGGTCCTCGCCCAGGCGCTCCAGGCGCTTGGCCTGGCGCTCGATCATCT
The DNA here is from genome assembly GCA_964561775.1 of uncultured Desulfarculus sp. Lineage (GTDB taxonomy): Bacteria > Desulfobacterota > Desulfarculia > Desulfarculales > Desulfarculaceae > JACRDC01. Next base: position 668 of record CAZLSD010000317.1, read on the forward strand.
CCACGAAGTTGCGGGCGTCGGCGGGGCTGTCCAGGGCGCCGCCCAAGAGGGTCTCGGCCGCGCCCTTGATGGCGGCCAGGGGGGTGCGCAGCTCGTGGGAGGTGTTGGCCACGAAATCGCGGCGCATCTGCTCGGTGCGCAGGCGCTCGCTGATGTCGTGGAAGACCGCCACCACCCCGGAGGGGGTCTTGTCGCCGGCCACTTGCAGCAGGTGCACCTCCAGGTGGCGGGGCTTGGGGGTCAGGCTGCGCACCTGGCGGCTGACCAGGGAGGGGCTGGCATAGGCCTGGCGCATGGCCTCCTGCAAGTCGGGAATGCGGATGGCCTCGGAATAGAGCCTGCCCACCGGATCGCCGCTTAAGCCCACCAGGTCCACCAAGGCCTGGTTGACCAGGAGCACCCGGCCGTGCTGGTCGCAGAGCATGACGCCTTCCATCATGCCCAGCAAGATGGCCTGCTGACGGCTGGCGGCCTGGCAGACCTCGTCCAGGCGCTGCTCCAGGTGGTCGGCCATCTCGTCGAAGGCCCGGCCCAGTTGGCCGACCTCGTGGGGCGGATAGCGCCGCACCCGGCGGGAGAGGTCGCCCCCGGCGATGGCGCGGGCGGTGGCGGTAAGCTCGCGCAGGGGGCGGTTGATGCCGCGGGCCACCAGCCAGGCCACCCCCAGGGAGAGCAGCACGCCCAGGGCCAGGGCCATCAGCAGCAGCCGGCGCGAGGCGGCCACCGCCTCTTGCACCGTGGCCAGGGGCAGGGCCAGGCGGGCCACCAGTTGGGGGTCGCCGGGCGAGCCCAGGATGGCGGCGGCATAGAGCAGGTCATGCCCCAGGGTGCTGCTGTAGCGGATGGAGTCGCCCCGGCCCAAAGCCAGGGCCTGGACCACCTCGGGGCGCTGGGCGTGGTTCTCCAGGGCCTCCACTTCCTTGAGTTCCAGGTCCGAATCCCCCAACACCCGGCCGTCGGGCGCGATGAGGGTCAGCCGGAGCCCGGCCAGGCGTCCCACCTCCAGGGCCACCTTCTCGCTCTGGGCCAGGTCGAGCTGGGCCGACCAGCGGCCGCGCACCAGGTCCAGGGCCAGGTTCAAGCGGGGCTCCAGGGAGAGCCGGGCGTTTTCGGTGATGCGCCCCTCCTGCTGGCGCTGGGACACCATGGCCACCAGCAGCAGGGTGATCAGCACCACCAGCACGCAGCCCGCCCACAGGCGGGTCTGAAAGGAAAACCTGGCGTTCATACTTCCTCGCGGAAACGGTAGCCGCTGCCCCGCAGGGTCTCTATGTAGTCGGCGGCCTGGCCCAGCTTGGCGCGCAGGCGGCGCACGTGGGTGTCCACGGTGCGCGAATAACCTTCGTAGGTGTAGCCCCAAACCCGCTCCAGCAGGGCCTCCCGGCTGTGCACCTTGCCCGGCGCGCTGGCCAACAGGTGCAACAGGCGGAACTCGGTGCTGGTCAGGTGCAGGGCCTGGCCCTCCAGTTCCACCAGTTGGCGGGCGGGGTCGATGAAGAGCAGGCCCCGGCGCAGGGTTCCGCTGCCCGTCTCTCCCTGGCGCGAGCGGCGCAGGATGGCCTGCACCCGAAGCACCAGCTCGCGGGGGCTGAAGGGCTTGACCAGGTAGTCGTCCGCCCCCAGCTCCAGCCCCACGATGCGGTCGGTCTCGCCGGCCAGGGCGGTCAGCATGAGCACCGGGATGTGGCGGGTGGCCTCGCCCTGCTTGAGCTGGCGGCAGACCTCGCGCCCGTCCAGGCCGGGCAGCATCAGGTCCAGCACCACCAGGTCCGGCCGCAGGCGCGACACCTGGCGCAGCCCTTCCTCGCCGTCGGCGGCCTGGCTGACCTCCAGGCCAGCCTGCTTGAGATTGAAGCCCACCAGGTCGCGGATGTCCGGCTCGTCCTCGATGACCAGGATGTTGGCGCGGGCCATGGTTATCACCTCTCTCCAGTGCGGGCGCGAGCGCCGCGTCCCCGCATTATGGACCTTAGCCGCCTCCGCCAAGCGGCGCAAGCCAGGCGGGCCACTCTTTTGCTTATTGTCACTCAATAGTCACCCGTCGGTAACAAAAACTGTGGCCGCGCCGCTTACTCTTGTATAGTTATGTAGTTTCCGCGATCCTGGCCGCTTTCCCGGGGGGAAGCGGCCTTGAAGGCGCGCCTGCCCCGACCCCTGTTTGGCCAAGGTTTGTGCCCATGAACACCCTGTCCCATTTCCAAAAACAGATGCTGCTGGTCAAGGAAGACCTGCTCAAGATGGCCGGCCTGGTGGAGGCGGCCATCCATGACGCGGCCCAGGCCCTGGCCAAGCGGGACAACGATCTGGCCCGGCGGGTCATGCAGGGCGACCGCCAGATAGACCTGCTGCAAAACCAGGTGGAGGCCCGGGTGGTGACTCTCTTGGCCACCCAGCAGCCGGTGGCCAGCGACCTGCGCTTCCTTTTCGCCGCCACCAAGATCAGCGGCCACCTGGAGCGGGTGGGCGACCACGCCAAGAAGCTGGCCAAGACCTCCCTGGCCCTGCGCGACATGACGCCCAGCGAGACCCCGCTCACCCTGCTGGCCATGAGCCAGTTGGCCCAGGAGATGGTCAGGGGCTGCCTGGATTCCATGGCCCTGGGGGACCTATCCCTGGTGGCCAAGGTGCTGGCCCGCGACGACGACCTGGACGCCCTGGACCGCCGCCTGCTGGGCGAGATGCTGGAATGGATGGGCGAGGACCGCAACCGCCTGCGCCGGGGGGTGGAGTTGATCCTGGCTGGCCGCCACCTGGAGCGCATGGGCGACGAGGCCACCAACATCGCCGAGGAGGTCTCCTTCTTCCTGGATGGCCGCAACATCCGTCACCAGGACGAGGAGGAGGAAAACACCGAGATGAGCGTGGGCCCCCTGTGAGCGTTGGTCGAGCGCCTCGACACCCACAGCGGGTCGAGTGCCTCGACCCCCATAACGGGTCGGGTGAAGCCGCCGCTTCGGCCGGGCCTAACCGGCTCCCGTAGGTACCCTGTCTAATATGCAAGGGGCGTTGGTCGAGTGCCTCGACCCCCATAACGGGTCGGGTGAAGCCGCCGCTTCGGCCGGGCCTAACCGGCTCCCGTAGATACCCTGTCTAATATGCAAGGGGCGTTGGTCGAGTGCCTCGACCCCCATAACGGGTCGGGTGAAGCCGCCGCTTCGGCCGGGCCTAACCG
>CAZLSD010000318.1:0-3837 GCA_964561775.1 uncultured Desulfarculus sp.
CTGGCGCTTTGGCGGGGCCTGTGCTAAATCTGGGCGGCGGGGCGGGGGTTGTTCCCGCCCGTCCGCGCCCGGCGTCCGCCAGGCAGGAAGGCCGCCCGTGACCAGCTCCAGACCATCGGCCCGCCCGCGCAAAATCCATCCGGCCCTGCTCTGGCCGGGGCTGGCCCTCTTGTTCCTGGGCCTGGGCCTGGTCTGGACCCATCCCCTGTGGCGGCACTGGGGCCAGGCCATCGCCTATAACCACGCGCCCCTGCCCGGCTACCAGCTCTACCCCCTCATGCCCGGCGACCACCTCCAGTTCCTCTACTGGTGTTGGCTCATGGCCGACAACCTGCTGGGCTCCTCGGCCCTCTTTCATAACCCCTACGAGTTCAACACCTTCCTGTCCCCGGGCTACGTGGGCGACGCCTTCTTCCCCTTCTCCCTGCTCTACGTGCTGCTAAAGCCCCTGGGGCCGGCCCAGGCCTACAACAGCCTGACTTTGCTATCCTATGTGCTGGCGGGCATGTGCGCCTGGGCCCTGGCCCGCGAGGTCTTGGCCGGCGCGCGGGGGACGAACACGGCCTGGGCCGCGCTCGCGCCCGCCCTGGTGCTGGCCCTCATGCCCTTCCGGGCGGCCCAGGCGCTTTCCGGCCACCTCTACGGCTTCATAGCCTTCCTGCTGCCGCTCATGCTCTTCTGCCTGGAGCGGGGCTGGCGCACGGAATCCTCGCGGCGCTCCTCCCGGCTCTGGGGCCTGGGCGCGGGCCTGGCCTATTTCCTGGGGGCCTACATGGAGGCCCACCTGGCCTACTACGCGGCCCTGCTCCTGGGGCTCTATGTGCCGGCCCGCCTGATCTTGCTGGGGCGGCGCGAGGACCATCCCCCCCAGGGCGGCCCGCCGCCCGGCCAGGCCCAGGCCCTCTGGCCCCTGGCCGCCGGGCTGGGCCTGGCGGTTATGACCCTGCTGCGCCTGGGGCGTCAGCCGGGCTCCGGCCTGGAGGGCTTGCCGCTGGCCCAGGCCCTGCTGCTCTATCCCCTGCTGGCCCTCTTGGCCTGGCTGGTCTTGAGCTGGCTGGCCTGGTCGCTGACCAGCCTGAGCTTGGGCCAGGCCCGCCGGGCCGTGGGGCGGGGCCTGGCCCCCCTGGCCCTGGCCCCCCTCTATGCGCTGCAATTTTGGCTGGACATCCCCCACCTGGGCACCCTCTTGCTGCTGGCCCTGGCCGCCGGGGGGGCTTGGCTGGGCCTGCCCGGCCTGTGGCGGGCGCGGCGGCGGCCCGGCCTGGGCTGGCGGGAGCTGGACCCCCTGTGGGGCCTGGGCCTGGGCCTGGCCCTGGGCACGGCCCGTCTGCTCTTCGTCAAGTCGCGCGACTTCGAGGCCAGCATCGCCCACGCCGGGCGCGGGCTGGGCGAGGTGCTCTTGTTCGCGCCGCGCTGGGAGGACCTCTTCACCCCCCAGGCCAGCCATGCCGAGCGCCTGGTCTACCTGGGCTGGCCGCTTTTGGCCCTGCTGGCCTTGGCCCTGGTCCTCTTGGCCTGGGGGCGCGGGGTTGGCTCGCGCCCCCAGGCCGCCTTGGCCAGCCTGTGGGCGGCCCTGGGGGGGCTGGCCTGCCTGCTCTGCCTGGGGCCGACCCTGGAGGGCCTGCCCCTCTACCAGCTGCTCTACCGCTGGCTGCCCTTCTTCAACTTCCCCCGGGTGCCCGGCCGCCTGATCCTGCCCGCGGCGGTGTTGCTCTCCCTGGCCGCGGCCTGGGCCCTGGCCCAGGTCCTGGAAATGGCGCGCCCGCGCCGGGGGCGTTGGCTTGGGGCGGCGGGGGGGCTCTTGGCCGCCGGGCTCTTGGCCTGGTCCTATATGCCGGCCGGGGGGATCGGCCTGTGCGCCCTGCCTCCGGCCGGGGGGCTGGAGCGGGAGATCGCGGCGCGCCTGGCCCAGGCCCCTGCGGAGCAACGCCGCGTCCTGGCCCTGCCCCTGTGGCCGGGCGACTCCCACCAGTCCTCGGTCTACGAGCACCTCATCACCCGCACCGGCCAGCCCATGGTCAACGGCTACACCCCGCTGACCCGCAGGGCCTATGTGGAGCAGGTCTTCCAGCCCCTGGCCCCCCTGAACCTGGGCAGCCTGGAGCCGCCCGGCCTGGCCGCCCTGGCCCGTTTGCAGGCGGGGCTCCTGGCCTTCCATGACCAGGACCAGGTCTACACCGCCAAGGTCAGCCCCTTCCCCCCGGCCCTGGCCAGAGAGCGCCTGGCCGCCTCGGGGATGTTCAAGCCCCTGGGGCAGCACGGCGACGTGTTTCTCTACCAGCCCATCCCGGAGGCCGGGCCGCCCGCGCCAGTGGACGGCGTCACCTCGCCAGTGACCAGCGCCTGGGAGGCCTTCGCCCTGCCCCGCCAGACTGGCCGCCTGGTGGAAGACAAGAACGCCTCGGGCTGGGGGCTCTTGTTCCGCGACCAGGAAGACCCGGCCGGTCCGGGCGAGAAATACCTGGCCGGCAACGTGGCCCTGGCCTCCCCTGGCCGGGACCAGCCCGGCTTCTTGGCCTATGGCCCCTTCAAGGGGTATCCGCCGGGGCGCTATACCGCCCGCTTCCGCCTCAAGCGCGGAGCGGGCGGCATGCCCGGCCGGGTGGAGGTGGCCGCCGACAAGGGCAGCCGAATCCTGGCCGCGGCCGAGCTGGGCCAGGAACGCCTGCCCGCCGACGGGGCCTGGCGCGAGGTGGAGCTGGAATTCGCCCTGGAGCGGGTGACGCCCCTGGAGTTCAGGGCGTGGTACTCGGGCCAGGCCGAACTGGCCCTCAACACGGTGCTGGTCAGCTTCGCCGGGGAGAACCGCTGGCAACGCTTCTTCCCCGCGGCCCGCCTGTGGCGGCAGGCCGGCGAGCTTGTTTTGGACGAACGGGTTCCCGGCGGCCTGGCCAGCCTGGCCAAGGCCGGACAGACCCCGCCGCTCTACCTGATGCACGGCCCGCGCCAGAGCCTGGACCCGGGGCGCTATGTGGCCAGCTTCCGCCTGGCCGCCCAGGGCGAGAACCCGGCCGGGGCCGAGCTGGCCGAGCTGGTGGTGGCCAGCGACCTGGGGAGGCTGCCCCTGGCCAGCGCCCTGGCGCGCGGCGCGGACCTAGGGCCGGAGTACCGCGAGCTGCGCGTGCCCTTTGAGGTTGAACGGCGCTGCGAGGTGGATTTGCGGGTGCTCTACAAGGGCGGGGGCTCCCTGCGCCTGGCCGGAGCCTCCCTGGAGCCGGGGGAATAGCCGTCTCAGCCTGCCCGCTTCCCCGTGGGGAGCGGGTTCAAGAATCCAGCGCGGTGTTGGACAGGCAGATGCGCAGCACGGCCAGCACGGCCAGGGCGGCGGTCTCGGCGCGCAGGATGGTCGGCCCCAGGCTGAGCGGGGTGAAGCCGGCCCGCTCCATGCGCGCGGCCTCCTCCGGGCTGAAGCCGCCCTCCGGCCCCAGCAGGGCCCATATCTCGCCGGCCCCGGCCAGGGCGGGCAACTGGGCGGCCAGGCTGGCTCCGCGCTCCTCTTCATAAAAGAAAAGACGCGCGGCGGATGGCGGGGCCTGGGCCAGCAGCTCCTCCAGGGGCGCGGGCGCATGCCAGAGCGGCGCGCGGGGATTGCCGCACTGCTTGAGGGCCTGGCGGGAGAGCCTTTGCCAGCGCTCTAGGCGGCCGGCCTCCGGGCCGCGCGGCACCGAGTATTGGCTGGTGAAGGGGCGCAGCTCGCTGGCCATGAGCTCGGCGGCCTTGACCGCCAGCATATCCATGGCCGGGGCCTTGAGCAGGCCCGGACAGAGCGTCAGGCGTGGACGAGGCGGGGGCGTGGTTTGGCGGGAGAGCACCCGGCAGCGCAGGCCGGACTTGCCC
>CAZLSD010000319.1:0-3830 GCA_964561775.1 uncultured Desulfarculus sp.
GGGGGAACCCCTTTTTGCGCTGCAAAAAGGGGTTCCCCCCAAGCTCTTACCTCTTCCCCTCTTCAACGCGCCGCGCAAACCAACTGGCGAAGCGTTCGCCGGGCTCAGCCTGGGCCAGGTAGCGGTCCAGGGCCTGTTGCATGTGGGCGATGGCTTGGCGGGGGTTGTCGAGCAGGGCGACTTCCCGGGCCAGGCGGGGGTGGCGTCCCAGCTTGCCGCCCATGAGCAGGCGGGCCTGGGGCTGGCTGAGGTTGACCGCTCCGGCCGGGCAGGCGTCGCGGCATTGCAGGCAGCCCTGGCAGGCCTGGGCGTCCCAGAGGGGCGGCGGCAGGGTCACGGCCAGGGCCTGGTCAGGGCAGGCCTGGGCGCAGGCCGCGCAGCCGGTGCAAAGCTCCGGGTCGAAGCTGGGGCGCAGCGTGCCCACCAGGGCCAGGTCGGCGATCTGGGGGCGCGAGCATCCGTTGGGGCAGCCGCTGATGGCTATGCGCAGCTTGTGGTGATAGAGCACCTGGTCCTCGCCGACCCGGGCGCGCAGGCGCTCGGAGAGATCGCTTTGGGCGATCCAGTCTTGCAGGGCCTGCCGCCAGGGCTCCACGGCCAGCAGCTGGTTGGGGCAGGCGGCCAGCTCAGAGCGGCAGGCCTCCAGGATGACCATTTCCACGCCGGGCTGGTTTTGGGTGGGCAGCATGGTTTGCAGCTCTGCCTGGCTCTTGCCGGCCATGACCGCCTTGAAGCGGGCCTGGGCCTGGGCGAAGTCCTCCAGGGTGACGCGGTCGCGCCCCTGGGCGGCCACCTGTTCCTCGACCTTGCGCCGGGCCAGGGCGCGCACGAAGAAGGGCACCCCCCGCAGGGCCTCTTGGGCCGGGCTATCCCAGGCTAGCTGGGCCATGGCGCGCTCCCTCTGTCCCTTTATCTGCTAGGCCAGGGCCAGGCCGGCGGCCCCGGCCTGGTCCAGGACCTTGCCGTCGCGGCTGACCACGATGGTCTGCACGGGCAGGTTGAGGCCCGCCATTTGCAGGGCCTGGCTGGCGATGAACTGCAAGCCCTTGCAGCAGGGCACCTCCATGATGGCCACGGTGACGCTCTTGGGCCGGGTCTGGGAGAGCAGGGCGGCCAGCTTGCGGATGTGGGCCTGGGCGTCGTCCAGCTTGGGACAGGCCAGGGCCACGGCCTTGCCGGGCAGCAGGCGGGCGTGCAGGTCGGGCAGGGCCGCGGCGGCGCAGTCGGCCAACAGCAGCAGGTCGGCGTTCTGCAGGAAGGGCGCCTGGGGCGAGAGCAGGGCCAGCTTGATGGGGAAATGCCCCAGGGTGGAGACCGCGGGCGCGGCTCCGCTGGCGGGCGCGGCGGCTGGCGTCAGGGCGGTGGCGCTGGATGAAGGGCATCCACAGGCCAGAGTAGCCCCCTGGGCCAGAGTGGCGGGTTCGGCGGGCTTCAGGCTCATGGCCGCCGCGCCAGGGCAGCCGCCGCCGGCGTGGTGATGGCCATGGTGGCCGTGGCCGTGATGATGATGGCCGTGGCCATGGTCGTGGTGGTGATGACCGTGATCGTGTCCGTGATGGCCATGGGCCTGGCCCGGAGGCGGCGGGACCGGCCGGCCCTGGGTCTTGAGCAGCTCTTCCACGGCCTGCTCGTCAAAGTCGTCGGCCTCGCGCTGGGTCACGGTGAGCGCGCCGGTGGGGCAGCCCGAGAGACAGGCGCCCAGGCCGTCGCAATATATCTCGCCCACCAGCTTGGCCTTGCCGTCGATGATTTGCAGAGCGCCTTCGGCGCAGTCCAGCACGCACTGGCCGCAGCCGGTGCACTTTTCCTCGTCGATGCTGATGATGTTGCGAAGCTTGCGCATGTCTCTTTTCCTTTCTAGTTGGCGGCCCGGCGGGGGACCGCGGAGAAGGCTCCGGCCAGGTCGGCCAGGGTGGTTGCCGAGAAATGCTCGCGCACCTGCCGATCCACGCTGGTCAGCAGCCCGCCCAGGATGCACTGGCCCTGGCAGACCGGGCGGTCCAGCAGGCAGGAACGGCTTTGCAGGGGTCCGTCGGCGGCCTCATAGGCCTCCAGCAGGGTTATCTGGGTAGGGGGCTTGGCCAGGATGAAGCCGCCGTGGGGGCCGCGCTGGGAGGTGAGCAGGCCAGCGCGGGCCAGGCGCTGGAAGACCTTGGCCAAGTGAGCCTCGGAGACGCCCAGGCTCAGGGCGGCCTCGCGGGTGGAGAGGGTGGCCTCGGGTTGGGCGGCCATGAGTCCCAGGCTGTGCAGGGCCAGGGAGGCGGCCTCGGATATCTTGAGCAGGGATGACATGGGCTCTCCGTAAAATGCATTCAGGTACTAGAATACCTATTTAAAACACAAAGTCAAGCTCTGGATGAAAAAAAGGGGCCGCTGAAGGTTTAATACCCTGAATCAAGGCGATAAAACGCGGGATGGGCCGCGTTGGCGCGCGGCCCATCCCGTTGGCCCGCGTTGGCGGCGGGCCCTTATACGACAGGCTGACTTACTGCTGCTTGGTCATCCCAGCGTCGCCGGTCGCTTTCTTGGACTTCTTGGGCTTGGCGGCCTTTTTCTTGCTGACCTTTTTCTTCTTCTTGGTGGTCATCTGGGTCTGGTCGCCAGCGGCCTGGTCGGCGGCGAAGGCCAAGGGAGCCGCGGTGAAGGCAAAGGCCAAGGCCATGAGGATCGCCAACACTTTTTTCATCGTAAGCCTCCTGAGTTTTTTCACTGCCCTATCGGTTTTGCTGAGCGTCGTCTATAGAAGAAGGGCGCAAATCGCCCTGACTATAGAGGACGAAACCTCTTATATCACAAAGCTAATTGATTGTCGCCGCTTGCCGGACCAGAGCGGCGCATTGCAAGCCGGGCAACTGTTTATTTCGGAGCCTTCAGGATATATTGTTGTATTATCAGGAAATTTTTTCCGAGGAAATTTTTTATAGGAATTAGTGATTCCGCTAAAGTCCCTATCCCCTACCAGGCTACTGGCGGGAGTTTGTCGGCTAGTCATGGATACCGTCTTGGTTTAATTAGGATTATTTTCACGAGACTCCTCGCCGGTTTTGCGGGCTCGCCAGGCGGCCGGCGGGGACATATAAAAAAAAATCGTTTAACATGCTGTTATTAAAAGCATATACACTATGGCCTTCCAAAAGCGCCGCGCCGCGAGTCTCTGATCCCCTCCAGTCTCTGGACAGCGCGCCTTAATAAGAATATTTAGTTCCTATAAATATATTTAGGACATTACAGTTCTGATATTAGGTCTTTAGGGAATATGAGCAACCAAACTTTATATGTCTGGTAAATTAAATGGTTAAGCAATATATCTAAATATAATAGGAATAATATATTCCTATCTGGTCCTGGAAACACATTAGGAAGCTTTGGCCGGCAATCTTGACAAGGCAGGCCAGGGAGACAAAAATGCTGGCCGAGTCCCCTCGTTCGGGAGCTGGCCATGCCTTTGCCCCACGCCGGCCTGGGGCCGGTCAGGGCGTCAGGAGGCCATGGCCAGGTCGGGTCAAGCGAGGTCCGCGCCAGGCTGGTAAACTTGAAAAGATTTTGGTCGCTGGCCGCGCTGGCCAAGGGCGGCGGCCAGGGTTGTGGACCTGATCAAAAGAAGGACCTACAAGCTTCTCCAGGGAGGCGGGCATCATGATTTCTTGTAGGCGGCTGGCCAACTCTTTGCTGTTGTGCCTCGTGGCCCTTCCCTTGGTCTGGACGCCCGACCTGGCGGCCCAGGACTCCGGGCAATCACCGCCCTATCCCGAGTCGCCGCTGAACCTGCCCCCCAAGCCCAAGCCCCTGCGCCGCTCCGCCCTGCCCGGCAGCGAGCCCCTGCCCCAGAG
>CAZLSD010000320.1:0-3804 GCA_964561775.1 uncultured Desulfarculus sp.
GGGTCATCGACATGCACGAGTGGGACGCCTGCGCCAACCTAGAATTTGACGAGTATGACCTGACCGGCCGCCCCTGCTGGGCGGGCATGGACCTAAGTTCCACCACCGACCTCACCGCACTTGTCCTGGCCTGGTCTCCTCTGGAGTCCGGCGTGGTGCCGGTCAGGGCCTGGTTCTGGCTGCCAGAGCAGGACCTGCGTCGCCGGGTGCGCAGGGACAACGCCTCCTATGACATCTGGGCCCAGCAGGGACACCTGCGCCTGACCAGCGGTAACGTGGTGGACTATGACGCTGTGCGTGAAACCGTGCGCCAACTCCAGGCCCAATACAACCTGCAAGAGATAATCTTCGACCCCTGGAACGCGACCCAAACCGCGCTGAAGATGCAGGACGAGGACGGCGTGGTCATGGTGCAGGCCCGCCAGGGGTACAAGACCCTAAGCGCACCCACCAAGGAGATGCTCCGCCTGATCAAGTCAACGCGCCTGGGCCACGGCGGGCATCCTGTCTTGCGCTGGTGCGCCGACAATCTCATGGTGAGCACCGACGACAACGAGAACATAAAACCCGTGAAGGACAAATCCACCGGGCGCATCGACGGCATCGTCGGCCTGGTCATGGCCCTTAGCCGCCAGATGCTGGGCCAGGAAAACTACTGGCCCTATGACCAGCGAGGATTCAAGGTTTTTTAGGAGGTCGTGGTGCATATCAATTGGTTCGCATACTTTAACCGGCTGACCTGTGGTTGCGATCCTATACACGAGGACAAAGTTCACCTTGCCGCCAAATCGGCGGCCAAGATTTGGCCTGGAGAGTTAGACGACATAACCTCAGCATTTATGCTTTGTTATAGGGCCATGCAGCTTAAATTGGTTTTAGACCGCAACGCGGAAAAGCTTGCGGCTTTAACTCCAATTCTGGCAGAAACAACTTCCCAACTTAATGAATAGCCTACCCCCATCCCTTCTGCCCGTTCTGGCTGGCATCTGGTCTCCGGCCGCGCGGGGGGCCTATTGCCCCCAGTGCGGCGCGCTGGCCAAGAGCGCTAGCACCAGGGAGTGGGAGGAAGGCAGGCGGGTGCGGCACCATCGCTGCCCAGGCTGCGGCCACCGCTTCAAGTCCACCGAGACTGACCCAGTCGCCATCAGGGCTAGTGAGGATGGCCATGTTACACGGGTGTAATCAATCCCCTTCTAAAACAGTTCGTTCCTCGTTATGCTAATGTCAGATCATACCAGTTGACAGGAGCTATCATGCCCCAGCCCTCTCACACCCTGGCCGAAATACGGTGCGAGAAGTGCGGCAAGCTCCTGGCCAAGGGAGTCAATCTGCGCGGGTGTTACGAGTGCCCCAAGTGTAGGCACCGCACCCGGAAGTAAACCCGGCGCGCGGCCGGCCAGGGCCGCATGAGCGCGTGAGACTCCATCGAGAGCATTGCGGGAATCGCCCGCGATGCTCTCTTGCGTTTTGAGGACGCCATGCCCACGCCAAAGAACAACACCCCCGGTCTGGAGGATATTTTGGCCTTTGGCGGCCTGGCCTCCGCCGGCACTGGCGCGGGCCTGCTCTGGGGCCTGGGCTGGGGATTGATCGTGGCGGGCGGCCTATCCTTCGCGCTGGGCGTGGTGGGCGTGCTTACGGCAATCCGGCATGCCGCGCGGCGGGCCTCCTGATGGGCCTGCTGGCCCAGGCCTTCGCCTCCGCCGAGCGCTCCACGCGCCCGCCAGATGATGACTTCTGGTATTCCCCTCTGGCCTCCCCCAACCCCAGCGGGGTGGCGGTCACTCCCAGCCTGGCACTGTCCATCAGCGCGGTCTACGCCTGCGTGCGGCTGATCGCTTCCACCGTGGGCAGCCTGCCCCTATTCGTGTATCGCCGCCTGGCCAACGGGGGCAAGGAGCGGGCCACCGGCCACCCCAATTATCGCCTGCTGCACCTGGCCCCCAATCCCTGGCAGACCGCCATGGAGTTGCGCGAGATGCTATGCGGCCACCTGGTGCTGCGCGGCAACGCCTATGCCCACACGCCCTGGGGCCGCTCCGGCTACCCCCAGGCCATCATCCCCTTGCACCCCGACCGCATCAAGGTAAGCGTGCTGCCCAATGGCGACCGCGCCTACGAATATCGCGACGCCGACAACCGAGTTATCCACTACGCCCAGGACGAGGTCCTGCACCTGCGCAACATCTCCAACGATGGCGTGATGGGACTGTCCCCGCTCTCCCTGGCCGCCAACACCTTCGGCTTCGCCCACCAGGTGGACGCCTTTGGCTCGCGCTTCTTCAGGAACTACGCGCGCCCCGCCGGAGCTCTAAAGTTACCGCCCCAAAAGGCCTTGACCGAGGAGCAGCACGAGCGCATGAAAAACGATTTCGAGCGCAACTACGGCGGGGAAAACGCCCACCGGGTCATCCTGCTGGAGGGCGGCCTGGAGTGGCAGGCGCTCAGCGTATCCAACGAGGATGCCCAATTCCTGGAGACCCGCAAGTTCAACGTCTCCGACATCGCCCGCGTGTTCCAGGTCCCCCCCCACCTGATAGGCGACCTGGAGCGGGCCACCTTCAGCAACATCGAACACCAGGCGCTTGAGTTCGTGATCCACACCATCCGGCCCTGGCTGGTGCGCTGGGAACAGGCCATCAACCTTGCCCTCTTCACCCAGCCCGAGCAGGCCGAGTATTTCGCCGAGCACCAGGTGGACGCCCTGCTGCGCGGCGACATCAAGAGCCGCTACGAGGCCTACGAGAGCGCCATCAATCCCCAGCGCGGGGCGTGGATGACCCGCAACGAGGTGCGCGCCCTGGAAAACCTGAACCCGCTGCCCGGCCTGGACGAGCCCCCGCCCCTGGTAAACCCCATGGCCCAGGCCCAAGGAGGCGCGCAGTGAAAATGCTCCACACCCTGGCCCAGGCATTTTACAGCCGCCCCTGGTGCATGGAGGTCTCCGCCATGCGAGCCATGGACGCCTGGCTGCGCTCCGTCATGGGACAGCACGAGGCCCAGCCTCAGACGCGGCCACTGGCCGCCGCCCCGGCGCGCTCCAACAAGCTGGCCGGCGGGGTAGCCATCATCCCCATCCTGGGCGTCATGGTGCAGCGAGAATTTCAGTACATGGAAGATTATGGCTTAGCCTCCACCGACCGCATCACGCGCATGCTCCGGCTGGCCATGAACGACCCGGGCATCAAAACCATAGTGTTGGACATCGAGAGCCCCGGCGGCGAGGTATTTGGTCTGGAGGAGATAGCCAGCGAGGTCATGGCGGCGCGCGGCCAAAAGAAGATCGTGGCCGTGGCCAACAGCTACGCTGCCTCGGCCGCCTACTACGTGGCCTCCCAGGCCGCCGAGGTGGTGGTGGCCCCGGGCGGCATGGTGGGTTCCATCGGCACCATGTGGATGCACCTGGATTACTCCCGGCTGCTGGACCAGGCCGGCATCACCCCCACCTTCATCCACGCAGGCCAGTACAAGGTCGAGGGCAATCCATTTCAGCCCCTTGGCGATGACGCCAAGGCTTACGAGCAGGACATCGTGGATCACTACTATGGCCAGTTCGTGGCCGCGGTGGCCAGGGGCCGCGGGGTCAAGCCCGCCCAGGTGCGCAAGGACATGGGCGAGGGACGCATGGTCACCGCCCATGAGACCCTGCGCCTGGGCATGGCCGATCGCATCGCCACCCTGGACCAGACCCTGGCCCGCCTGGGCGTGGGCTCCCGCGCCGAGGTCTCTCCCCTCACCGCGGCGCTTTTCATGGCCGAGGACGAAGTACCTGTCAGGGCCAACCTGGAGACCACCCTCCAGGAC
>CAZLSD010000321.1:0-2514 GCA_964561775.1 uncultured Desulfarculus sp.
CCTCAAGGAAAACCGCTGGGGCCTGCCCGCGCCGTTCTATACGCGGCTGCTTTCCAGCGGGCTGACCATCCGGGGAAACAAGCCGGCCCTGGTCAAGACCAACCAGATGCAGGGCGCGGACATCGCGCTTAAAGCCGCGCGCCGGGCCGGCTATGCCTTCGTGGCCCGCTGCGGCTATCTGCCCAGCAACATCGCGCTGTGGCGCGAGGGTCCGGACTCGGCCGAGGCCGCGCGTTTCAAGCGTCTGGAGGCTTTAGTCATGGGCCAGGCCGACCGGGTGGCGGTGACCACCCTGGGTATGGCCGAGGAGGTCTGCCTGCGCTATGGCCTGGACCCGGCCAAGGTGCGCGTGGTGCCCAACTTCGTGGACACCGAGCTTTTCCGCCCGCCCGCTCCGGATGCCCCGCCGCGTGAAGACGACCTGCTGCTCTACGTGGGGCGGCTGCACCAGGAGAAGAACCTGGTGGCGCTGTTTAAGGCCCTGCGCGGCCTGGGTCTGCGCCTGATGCTGGCCGGCGAGGGCCCCCAGGGGCCGGAACTCAAGCGCCTGGCCCAGGACCTGGGCCTGGAGGTGGAGTTCCTGGGCCGGGTGGAGAACCAGAACCTGCCTGGGCTCATGGCCCGGGCATCCGCCTTCGTGCTGCCTTCCAAGGGCGAGCACCACCCCAAGGCACTTTTGGAGGCCATGGGCGCGGGCATGGCGGTGATGGGAACGGCGGTGCCGGGCATAGCCGAGCTGGTGGAACCGGGGCACACCGGCTGGCTGTGCGGGCTCTCCGCGCCGGAGATCAGGAGCGGGTTGGTGGAGATGATGCACGACCCGGCCCAGCGAGTCCATCGCGGCCAGGCCGCCCGGCGCATGGTGTTGGAGCGTTTTTCCCTGGCCCGGGTGTTGGAGCTGGAGTTGAACATGCTCGCCGAGCTGGTGGGCTAGACCATGTGCGGGTTCTGCGGTTTCGTGGAGGCCCGGAGCGGGCGCGGCCAGGAGGAGCTTCTAGCCCTGGCCGTGGCCATGACCGGGACCATGCCCCATCGCGGTCCCGACGATCAGGGCGCATGGGCCGAGGCGGTATCGGGCGTGGCCCTGGGGCACTGCCGGCTCTCCATCATGGATCTTTCGCCCATGGGGCACCAGCCCATGGCCTCGGCCGACGGGCGCTGGGTGCTGGCCTACAACGGCGAGGCCTACAACTATGAGCAGGTGCGCGCCGAGCTGGAGGCCCAGACCGGGGCCTTGCCCTGGCGGGGGCATTCGGACACCGAGGTGATTCTGGAGGCGGCCGCCCGTTGGGGGGTGGAGGCCACCCTGCAGCGCCTGAACGGCATGTTCGCCCTGGCCCTGTGGGACCGCGCCGAACGCAGGCTGTTCCTGGCCCGCGACCGGATGGGCAAGAAGCCCCTCTACTACGGCTGGCAGGGATCGTGTTTCCTTTTCGGCTCGGAGCTGAAATCCCTGCGCGCCCACCCGGCCTTCCAGGCGGGCGTGGACCGCGGCGCGCTCAGCCTCTATCTGCGCCACAACTACGTGCCCGGCCCCTACAGCATTTATGAGGGCATACGCAAACTGGACCCCGGCGCGTACCTGGTCATCGACCCCGGCCGGGAGGGGGAGATGCCCGCCCCCCGGCCCTATTGGTCAGCGCGGGATATGGCCCTGGCTGGCGCGGGATCGCCCCTGGTCCTGGACGAGCGGGCCGCCACCGACCAGTTGGAGGAGCTGCTGACCGACGCGGTGCGTCTGCGCATGATCTCCGACGTGCCCCTGGGGGCCTTCCTCTCCGGCGGGGTGGATTCCTCTCTGGTGGTGGCCTTGATGCAGAAGGTAAGCCACCGGCCGGTCAAGACCTTCTCCATCGGCTTTCCCGAGGCCGGGTTCGACGAGGCCCCCCACGCCCGGGCCGTGGCCGCCCATCTGGGCGCCGAGCACAGCGAACTGTACGTGACCTGGCAGCAGGCCCTGGCCGTGGTGCCCCGCCTGGCGACGATGTTCGACGAGCCGTTCGCCGATTCGTCGCAGATACCCACCTTCCTGGTCAGCCAACTGGCGCGCGGCCAGGTCACGGTGAGCCTCTCCGGCGACGGGGGGGACGAGCTGTTTTGCGGCTACGACCGCTACTTCCTGGCCCAACGCCTGTGGCAAGGAGTGCAGCGGGTGCCTGGGCTGTTGCGCGCGGCCGGGGCGGGCATCCTGGCCCGCACCCCGCCAGCGGCCTGGGACCGCCTCTTCGCCCGCGCGGGCTGGTTGCTGCCCCGCCAGCTCAACTGGAAGAACCCCGGCGAGCGCCTGGCCGATTTGGGGCAGATACTTGAGTCCGGCAGCGCCCAGGAGTTCTACCGGGGCCTGGTCAGCCACTTCAAGCACCCCGAGCAGATCGTGCTGGGAGGCCATGAGCCTCCCACGGCCTTGACCGATCCCGGCCGGGGGGCCGATCTGGCCGACTTCCGCCAGCGCATGATGTTCCTGGACCTGGTCAGCTACCTGCCCGACGACATCCTGGTCAAGGTGGACCGCGC
>CAZLSD010000321.1:2614-3801 GCA_964561775.1 uncultured Desulfarculus sp.
TTCGACCCTGGCCCCATCCGCCGCATGTGGCAAGAGCACCTGAGCGGAACCCGGGCCTGGCACTATTACCTGTGGGACGTGCTGATGTTCGAGCTGTGGCTGGAGAGCCTGGCTCCGGGGGGGAGCCCGTGCGCTTGACCCTGCTCACCCGCTGCCTGGAGCGGGGCGGGGCCGAGCGCCAGCTGGTGCTGCTGGCCTTGGGGCTGCGCCAGCGCGGGCACGAGGTCAGCGTGCTCAGCTTCTATGCCGGGGGCGATCTCAAGCCCGAGCTGGAGCGGGGCGGGGTGCCGGTCTGGTGCCCGGGCAAGCGGGACCGCTGGGACGTGCTGGGCTTTGGCCAGCGCTTCCTGACCATCCTGCGCCGGCTGAATCCCCAGGTGGTCTACAGCTTCCTGGACACCCCCAACCTGGCCGCGGCCTGGCTAAAGCCCTGGCTGCGCGGGGCCAAGGTGGTCTGGGGCCTGCGCGCCAGCGACATGGACCTGTCGCGCTATGGCGACTTCGCCCGCCTGGCCCACCAGGCCCTGCCCTGGAGCGCCTGGGGCGCGGACCTCATCATCGCCAACTCCCAGGCCGGTGCCCGTCATCATCAGGCCCAGGGTTTGCCCGCCGTCAAGATGGTGGTGGTGCCCAACGGCATAGACACCGAGCGCTTCCGTCCCGACCCTGCCGCCGGGGCGGCCTGGCGGGAGCGTTGGGGGCTCAGTCCGGGGCAGCCCTTGCTGGGGCTGGCCGCCCGCCTGGACCCCATGAAGGACCTGCCCACCTTCCTGCGCGCCGGGGCCTTGCTGCGGCAGACCCGCCCCGAGGCGCGCCTGGTCAGCGTGGGGGGCGGAGCGCCAGAGTACGCGGCCCAGTTGCGCGGCCTGGCCGATTCGCTGGGCCTGGGGGCGCACATGATCTGGGCTGGCGAGCAGGCCGACATGCCAGGCATCATGAACGCCTTGGATTTGTGCCTGCTCACCTCGGCCTTTGGCGAGGGCTTCCCCAACGTGCTGGGCGAGGCGATGGCCTGTGGGCGTCCCTGCCTGGTGACGGATGTGGGCGACGCGGCCTGGGTGCTGGGCCGGCCGGAGTGGGTGGCGGCCATCGGCGACGCCCCGGGCCTGGCCCGCCGGGCCGGGGAAATCCTGGCCCTGGAGCCGGAGCGGCGCGCCGGGCTGGGGCAGGAGCTGCGCCGCCGGGTG
>CAZLSD010000322.1:0-1965 GCA_964561775.1 uncultured Desulfarculus sp.
CTGGTGCCTAGGGCGGGAGTCGAACCCGCACGCCCTTAAAGGGCTGGGGATTTTAAGTCCCCTGTGTCTACCAGTTCCACCACCCAGGCCAAGGCGGGCGGGCTGGGGCCAGGCCCCGGTCCCGCTAGCGGATTTGTATGCCCCGGCTGGCCAGGAAGGCCAGGAAGCGCTCCTTGAAGCCGTCGATGTCCTCTTTGGTGAGGGTGCGCTCGCTCAAGCCCAGCATGAGCCGGAAGCTGATGCTCTTCATGCCCTTTTCCAAGCCGCGCCCGGCGTAGCTGGCCACGAACTGGCGCGCTTGCAGCATCTCGTCGCTGAAGTTGTCCAGTTCGGCTTCCAGGGCGGCATAGCCCTTGGCCGCGGGCCAGAGCAGGGAGAAGTCCAACCAGGAGCCGGGATAGGTGGGGGCCGGCTTGGTCTCCACCTGGGGGAAGGCCAAAAGCGGCAACTCGTCCAGCTCCAGCTCCAGCCAGGCCACCTGGGCGTTGCGCTTGAAGGCCGCCAGCACCGGGCCGCTCAGGTAGCCCAGCATGCCTAGTTGCTTGCCGCCCTGCCAAATCTCCATAAAGGCCCCGGGCTGGGCCCAGGCGGCTACTTGGCCCTGCCCCGGCTTCAGTTCCAGCTCGCCACAGCCCAGCAGGGTGGCGGCGTCCTCCAGCACACCCTTGAGGCCCAGGAACAGGGGCTCCAGCTGGTCCTGGCCGCCGGCCACGAAGGAGACCGCGCCCAGGCGGGTGGTCTCGTGACAACCCTGCTCCACCGGCTGGTATACCCGCCCCACTTCATAGATGCGGATGCTGTCGCGCTGGGCGTAGTTCTGGGTCAGGGCTTCCAGCAGGTTGGGTATGAGCGTTTTGCGCATGCTCGACTTGTAGGGCGCTATGGCGTTGGCCAGGGTCAAAGTCTCGCCCGGATCCTGATTCAGCTTGGCCATCCAGCGGTCGTCGTACCAGGAATAGGTGTGCAGCTCGTTGTAGCCGTGGGCCTGGCTAAGCAGGCGGCGCAGCTTGTGCTCGGCGCGCAGGGGCTCGTTGAAGCCGTACTCGGTGATGGCCACCTCGGGCAGGCGCACGGCCATGTTGTCATAGCCATAGAAGCGGGCCACTTCCTCCACGATGTCCTGGGGCACGCTGATGTCGCGCACGCTGCGATGGCTGGGAACCTCGACCCGCAGGGCCTCGCCCTCTTGGCGGCAGCCGAAGCCGATGGCGCGCAGGATGGAACTGGTCAACTCCTGGCTGACCGGCACGCCCATGTAGCGCTGCACGTAGTCGGCGGGGATGGTGAGCGGCCGTGGTTCCAGGCCCAGGTTGCCGGCGTGGGAGAAGCGGCTTTGCACCCGGGGCTCCTGGCCAGCGTCGGAGGCCAGGCGCAGGAAGCGGGCCAGGGCCAGGGGCATGAAGGCCGGAGGCAGGTCTTTTTCGAAGCGCTGGCTGGCGTCGGTGCGCAGGCCCAGGCGCACGGCGGTACGCCGTATGCGGGCGGGCTGGAAGTTGGCGCTCTCCAGGAGCAGGCTGGTGGTCTGGGGCGTGACCTCCGAGCGCAGGCCGCCCATGACCCCGGCCAGGGCCACCGGCTCGCGCTCGTTCCAGATCATCAGGTCCTCGGCCAGCATCTTGCGGGCCTGGCCGTCCAGGGTGACGAATTCGCCGTCCGCGCCCAAGGGAGCCACCCGCACGGATTTTAGGAAGTCGCCGTCAAAGGCGTGCATGGGCTGGCCCACCTCGTACATGAGGTAGTTGGTGAGATCCACCAGCAGGTTGATGGCGCGCAGACCGATCATGTGCAGCCGCCACTGCATCATCAAGGGCGCGGGCGCGGGGCTGATGCCCTGCATGAGCAGGCAGCAGTAGCCCGGGCACAGGCTATAGTCGTCCACCGTGACCGGGAAGGCGGGCAGCGCGTCGAAATTCTTCAGGTCCACCACGTCCAGGGGCTTCAGCTCCCGGCCAAAGATGGCGGCCA
>CAZLSD010000322.1:2065-3776 GCA_964561775.1 uncultured Desulfarculus sp.
TCCACCCGCGCCCCGCCGGCCACCGTGACGCCGGCCGGGGCGAAGGGGGCCTTCATGCCCGGGCGCACATTGGGCGCGGCGCAGACGGTCTGAAGCTTCTGGCCGCCCAGGCCCACCTGCACCAGGCTCAAGCCCGGCTTGCCCGCCAGGGGCTGGACGCTGAGGACCTCGCCCACCAGCACGCCGGCGGTGGCGCAATGAATATGGTGAAGCTCCTCCACCTCGGCGGTCTTCATGGTCAGCTCGCCCGCGATGCGCTGGGGGTCGATGCCCGCCAGGTCCACGTACTGCCCCAGCCACTCCAGGGATATCTTCATGGCGTTTAAGCCTTTCTAGCCCGCGTTCAGGTCAGTCTGTACCCGCGTCGGTCCTCCGTGGGTGAGGGCGGGGATAAACCCCGCCCCTACATCAAGAACAACACGGAGGAATAATCTTGGTGTAGGGGCGGGGTTTATCCCCGCCCGTCTTTTTTCCCCCCGGATTCAAAGAATGGCATCCTGGCGTCATTTATCGCCCTGCCTCACACCGCGGCGGGGAACTGCTCCAGAAAGCGCAGGTCGCCGCTGTTCATGAGGCGTATCTCGGGGATGTTGAACTTCATCATGGCCAGGCGGGTGAGCCCCAGGCCAAAGGCGAAGCCGCTGTACTGATTGGGGTCCACTCCGCCGGCTTGCAGCACCCGGGGATGGATCATGCCGCAGGGCAACAGCTCGATCCAGCCGGTGTTCTTGCAGGTCTTGCAGCCAACTCCGTCGCAGATGAGGCACTGGCAGTCCAGTTCGAAACCCGGCTCCACGAAGGGGAAGAAGCCCGGGCGCAGGCGCACCGTGACCTGGCGGTGGAAGACCTGGCTGAGCAAGGCCTTCATCACCGCGATGAGGTGGCTGATGGTGACGTTCTTGTCCACCATGAGCCCCTCCACCTGATAGAAGGTGTTCTCGTGGCTGGCGTCCACGGCCTCGTAGCGGAAACAGCGGCCGGGGAAGATGGCGCGCAGGGGCACGCCGTGGGCCTCTATCATGCGCACCTGGTTGGCCGAGGTGTGGGTGCGCAGCAGCATGCCGTTGGTCATCCAGAAGGTGTCCTGCATCTCGCGGGCCGGGTGGTCGTTGGGGATGTTCAGGGCGTCGAAGTTGTAGTGCTCGGTCTCCACGTGATAGCCCTGTCCCACGATGAAGGACATGCCCTGGAATATCTGCTCCAGCTCCATCTGCACCAGGGTGATGGGGTGCAAGGAGCCCAGGGTGCGTCCGGACCCGGGCAGGGTCATGTCCACCAGGCCGGCCGGGGCGGACTGTCCGCCGGCCTGCACTCGCGCCACGGCCTGGGCCAGGGCCTCCTCGGCCCAGGTCTTGACCTGGTTGAAGCGCTCGCCGAAGTCTTTGCGCTCTTGCGCGCCCATGGCCCCGAAGTTCACCGTCTTGCTCAGGTTGGTGACCAGGCCCTTTTTGCCCAGGTACTTGACCTTGAGGGCCTCCAACTCGTTCAAGTTGGCGGCTCCGGCCAGTTCGGCGGCCATCTGTTCCTTGATGCTCTCCATGAAAACCTCCCTCCCCGGCTGGGCGGGGAGCGCGCTATCAGGGCAAGCTCCGCCCTGGTCCCGTCAGGGGACTGCTGAGTTATACACTCGTTTCACGGGGCTTGCCAAGAGCCGCCACGCATGCCCTTTGCAGTTGGGCGGGCCTATAAAGGCAAGCCCGCCCGCCCGCCT
>CAZLSD010000323.1:0-3770 GCA_964561775.1 uncultured Desulfarculus sp.
TTTTTCGGGAGGGGGTTTGGGGGAACCCCTTTTTTCAAAAAGGGGTTCCCCCAATTGGCGGCGCGCGGCGTATTGTGTCCGGAGCGGGCGCTATGGTACAAGTGTAGGCGAGGCCGGTCCCTCGCACTTCACTCTCTTGCCCAATCCGAAGCTCACGCCGGCCTCGGCCCGGATAATCCCGGCCCAAATTCGCCGTGAGTGCGCCATGACAGAACCGGCTTTTTCCATGCCCGTTTCCGGCGGCCACGCCCGCGCCGCGCCGTGTCCCGGAGCCTCCTCCGGGCTGGCGACCCCGCCCGCGCTGCTGGCCTGGCTGGTGGAAAACCGGCGGGACATCGTGGACGAGTGGGTGGAGCGCCTGTCCGTGCTCTCGCCCCATTATCGCCTGCGCCCCCGGCCCGAGCTCTATCACACCGTGCCCAGCGCCTTCGACGCCAACCTGGCCGCGCTGTCCCGGGGCGACATGGCCCCCATGGAGGAGTTCATCGACTTCATCACCGCCAAGCGCTTGCAGACGGGATTTCCTCTCTCCGACGTGCAAAAGGCCTTCGAGCTGTTCCGCACCATCGTGCTGGGACGCCTCAAGGAGCCACCCTGGTTGCCGCTTCTGTCCTTGTCCCTGGAGCCGGTCAACGCGGTGCTCTCCTACACCATCCACCGCTTCTCCGATCTGTTCCAGCACATGCACGAGCGGACCATCCGCCAGCACGCCCAGCTCCTGGAGGAGCAGGTGGCCCGCCGCACGGCCCAGTTGGCCGAGAGCGAGCGCCGCTACAAGACCCTGGTCAACGAGATACACGACGGCTACTTCATCATCCAAGAAGGCATCATCATCTTCGCCAACCAGGCTTTTTGCCGCATGCACGGGGCGGAGTTGGAGGAGGTGCTGGGGCAGCCTTTCCTGCGTTTCGTGGCCCCGCCCCACCGCCAGATGATGGAGCACGCCTACCAGGAAACCGTGGATGGCAACCAGGCCAAGGTGCCGGTGGAGTATGAACGCCTGGGCTGCGCGCCGGAGCGGGCGGCCACCGAGATACGCGCCCGGGTGGTGGACCTGGGCCAGGGGCCGGTGACCATAGGCATCTGCCGGGACATCAGCGCCCGCATGGCCATGGAGGCCAAGGTGCGCGAGCACGAGCGCCTGGCCTACGTGGGTCATCTCACCGCCTCGCTTTCCCACGAGATACGCAACCCGCTCTCGGCCATCAAGATGAACATGCAGATATTGGCCCGGCGGCTGGATCTGGACGGCTACGACCTGCGCCGCTTGCAGATAACCGTGCGCGAGATCACCCGCCTGGAGGAGATACTCTGCCAGCTCCTGGACACCGCCCGCCCCCTGACCCTGCAACCGGAGCCGGTGGAGGTGCCCGCTTTGGTGCGCGGTTGCCTGGAGCTGCTGGAGCCCAAGCTAAACGAGCGCGGGCTTATGGTCAGGCAAAGCCACCCCCCGGGCTTGCCGCTCTTGGCCCTGGACTCCGCCCGCATGGAGCAGGCGCTGATTAACCTGCTCTTGAACGCCATCGAGGCCTCGCCCCAGGGCAGCGAGATACGCGTGATGAGCCGCCTGGAGCCTACCGACGGCCAGCCCTTTCTGGAGTTGTCCGTGGCCGATCGCGGCGCGGGCGTGGACGCCCGGCACCTCCCCCACCTGTTCACGCCTTTTTTCACCAGCAAGGCCCGGGGCACCGGGCTGGGCCTCTACAACGTCAAACGCATCGTGGAGGCCCACGGCGGCCAGGTCCTGGTCAGCGAGAGCGAGGCGGGAGGCGCGGTTTTCAGCTTGAGGCTGCCATGTCCACTTTGAAGAACATACTAATCATCGACGACGAGGCCTCCATCCGGGAATCCCTGGAGATGTTCCTGCGCGAGAAGGGCTTGAGCGTGATCAGCGCCGGCACCGGCGAGGAGGGGCTGCGCCTGTGGCGCAAGCACCTGCCCCAGGTGGTCATCCTGGACATCCGCCTGCCTGATCTCTCTGGCCTGCAAATACTCTCCAGCATGGCCTCCCGCGACCCCGAGACCAAGGTCATCATGATCACCGCCTTCCACGACATGGAGACCACCATCGAGGCCATGCGCCAGGGCGCCTATGACTACATCCACAAGCCCCTGGACATCGACGAGCTGGAGCGGGCGGTCAACCGGGCCTTGCACATGGCCGAGGCCCTGCGCAAGAGCCCCCAGGTCATCTGGCTGGAGCAGGAGGAAGACCCCCGCCAGCGCATCGTGGGGCACTCGCCGCTCATGCACCAGATATTCAAGACCATAGGTCTGGTGGCGCGCAACCGGGCCACCGTGCTCATCGAAGGCGAGACCGGCACGGGCAAGGAACTAATCGCCCGCATGATCCACGCCTCCTCCAAGGAAAAGGACCAGCCCTTCGTCACCGTGGACTGCACCACCCTGGTGGACAGCCTGATGGAATCCGACCTGTTCGGCCACGAGCGCGGGGCCTTCACTGGCGCGGTGGAGGGCAAGAAGGGCAGGCTGGAACTGGCGGGGGAGGGCGCCATCTTTTTCGACGAGGTGGGGGAGCTGCCCGCGCCCCTGCAAGCCAAGCTGTTGCGCTTCCTGGAATACCGCGAGTTCACCCGCGTGGGAGGAACCCAGGTGCTGCGCTCCGGCGCGCGCATCATCGCCGCCACCAACCAGAGCCTGGCCGAGCTGTCCAAGAAGGGGATATTCCGCCAGGACCTCTACTACCGCCTGCGGGTCATCAACATCCAC
Source organism: uncultured Desulfarculus sp. (assembly GCA_964561775.1). GTDB lineage: Bacteria > Desulfobacterota > Desulfarculia > Desulfarculales > Desulfarculaceae > JACRDC01. The sequence continues at coordinate 2,731 of CAZLSD010000323.1, forward strand.
GTACCCCCCCTGCGCGACCGCCTGGAGGATCTGCCCGAGCTGGTGGAATTTTTCCTGACCCGCCTGAACCACGAGCTGAAGACCAGGGTGACGCGGGTGGAGAAGGAGGCCTTGCAGGTTCTGAAGTCCCACGCCTGGCCGGGCAACGTGCGCGAGCTGCGCAACCTGCTGGCCAAGGCCGTGCTGGAATCGCGGGGCTCGGTGCTGCTGGCCCAGACCGTGCGCCAGGCCATAACCGCCATCCCCGCCGAGGAGATGCTGGAGGGCGGCCTGCGCTCCTTGGAGCAGGTGGAGCGCCAGCACATCCTGGAGGCCATGGGCCACACCGGCTGGAACCTCTCCGCCGCGGCCAAGGCCCTGGGGCTCTCCCGCCCCACCTTGCGCAAACGCCTGCGCCATTTTGGCCTGCAAGCGCCGGACAACCTGCGCGCGGCCTTCTAGCCCCATATTTGGCCGCAAGCTTGGGAGCCGGTAAGCAGCCTCCGCAGCCAGTTCCATCGTGCTGGCGATACCCCTACACCAGGTTATACACCATAACTACCCATAATCGTTGTCATTGCGAGCGACGCGCAGCAATCTACCCTATAGATTTTCTGATGTCTTGATAGCGCCTTCATTCCTCTCGTTCCAGCCACGCCCCCACGCCGACCTATCCCCCATAACCACTCATAATCGTTGTCATTGCGAGCGACGCGCAGCAATCTTCCTTATAGAAAATCCGTGGTCTTGAGAGCGTTTTCATCCCTCATCTCGCTATAAATTGCCAGGGAACGGGACGCAAAAAGAACAGGAGCCGAAGGCCAAGGGCCGCAACCTGCGCCTTGCCGCCACGGAGGCGAAGAGGATCCGGCCCGGAGCAAGACTTCTTCTCTTGATCCTTCGCGGGGGCGCATGCTCTCTGCGGCCGGGTTGGCCAGTTTATTTTCAACGAGGCGGTTTTTGTGACGTCGGCAGTTGTGAAACAATGTCCATAAGATATGTGCCGTATTTCACTCCTGGCAAGAAGCTTTCCACCCTGGCAAGGACCTTTCTAGCCGCCG
>CAZLSD010000324.1:0-3711 GCA_964561775.1 uncultured Desulfarculus sp.
CCCCTGCCCCAGCCAGGCTCCGCTCCGGGACCGGGGCGCACCGGCGGTTTCCGGGAGACCCCGCTCAGCAACTAGCCTTAATGCGAAAAGCCGTGCCGTCCCGGCCCTGGGCCGGAAGCCCCTCTTTTTTAAGCCACGCGGATGAAGATGGCCGAGAATCAGCCCAGGACCAGGGCAGCCTGCTGGGCGGCCTGGTTCCAGCGTTCCACCTGGCGGTTGAGTTGGGCGATCTCCTCGGCATAGGCGGCGTGCAGGTCGTCGAAAACCGCTGGCAGTCTGGCGTGCAGTTCATCCAGCAGAGGCAGGACTATCTCGCGGATTTGGGGGTGGGCGGCCTTGCCCCCGCGCAGGCCCAGCACGTGCCGCCATTCGCGCAGGTTGGCGGTCATTACGATCTCGGTTTTCAGGCTGTTTGGCAGCACCGCGCGGGCCTCCTGGGCCTTGGCTCCGGCGTCGATCAGCTCCAGATAGGCGGCCTCGGCGGCGGCCATGGCCCGCTGCCAGCGCGCGAACTGGGGCGTGCCCGGCAGCCAGAACAGGGGGCGGATGACGGTGATCTCGCGGCCGAAGCGCTCTTGGGAGTAGTTGGCGTAGCGGGTGCTCTCCTGGCTGTAGGCGGCCAGGCGGTGGCGGACCAGCTCGTGGGTCACGCCCCGGTCGCAGACAAAGCGCACGGTGGCGCTCACGTGCTCGATGACGCTGTGGTGGCCGCTGGCGATGATGCGCCCCACGAAGCCGGCGGCCGAGCCCGGGGTGATGTGGCCCTCGGACTTGTAGCAGGTGCGCCCGGCCAGCTCCAGGGCGGTCAGCACCTGCTCCCCCGGCGGCAGGAATAGTATCTGGTGGCTGGGCGCGACGATCTTCATGCCCCGGCTCCCTTGTCCATGGGCGCGGCCGCCAACGCGGCCCCGCCAGCCCTCCCCGGAGCCTAGCTGCGCTTCTTCAGGTACTTCTCCACCACGGGGTCGCCCACGTCGTCCAGGACCAGCTTCATGGGGGCCCAGGCCTTGCCGATGGCCTTGTCGGCCTGCACCAACAAAAGGGATTGCAGGCGGGGCTGGTTCTTCAGCTTGGCCACCAGTTCCTGGCGCAGGGGCTGGCGCAGGCGGTCAAGCTGGGCCTGGCTCAGCTTGGGGGCCTCCTCCTTGCCCAGGTAGTCCTGGGTGAGCACCTGCACCATGATGCCCAGAGCGCGCTCGGCCAGCACCGATTCCACCTCGGCCCTGTACAAGGACGGGTCGTTGAAAAGCTCCTCGGCGCGCTGCTCGCTGATGAAGTGCTCGCGGGGCACGTCCTTGGCTCCGGGCAGGTTGAGCCACTGGGCGCGCATCTCGTTGACGATGTTGGCGCGCGGCCCGGCGTCCAGATAGCCATCGCGCAGGACCTTGATCTCCTCCTCGGTGTAGCTCAAGGGCTTGACCAGGTCCAAGAGCTCCCGCGCCGCCGCGATCTGCTTAGCCGGCTCGGACGATTCCTTGATCAGAGCCTCGGCCTTGACCAGCCGCCTGAACTGGGGCAGGAAGGCCCAGCGGGCGTCGCTGGCCACGGTCTGCACGAAGAGGTCCAGGGTCTTTTGCCCCTGCTCCTTGCCTATCTCCACGCCATAGCGCTCGCCCTCGCTGACGCTTTTCAGCAGCTTGCGCTCGCTGACCTGCTCCAGCTCCACCTTGACCAGATAATCCCTTTCCAACACCGGGGCGGTGAAGCCGGCCTCGCGGTAGGTCACCTTGGCGTTGAAGGTGGTGCCCATGCGGGTGCTGGGGATGAGGTAGCCGCCCATGTCCACCTTGCCCTGGGTGCCCACCATGGCGGCGGTGAAGACCGGCAGCAGCGCGCCGTCCAACAGCAGGTGGGGCACCACCCAGGCGTTGTTGCCCAGGTTGGTGAGCATGAACTCCTTGAGGTCGATGCGCAGCTGGTTGGGCATGCCCTTGGCGGCGGGCTCGCCGGCCTTGGCCAACTGGGAGAAGAGGCCCCGCCGCAACAGGCCCTGGCGTATGGCCTCGGTCATCTCCGGCGCATACATGCGCACGTTGGGGATGGGATTGGAAGAGGTCTGGCCAGGCCATACGCGCTGGTCCTGCAGGGGAACCAGCACGGCGGCGAGCCCGGCGGGCACATCGTGGCCGGGCTGGGGTATGCGTTCGCTCCTAGTCACCGTGGTATAGGCGCAGCCGGAAAGCAGCAGCGACAAGGCCAGCAGGGAGCACAAGGCTGTCTTGAGCACAAGCGCCGATTTCACCGTCACCTCCCGAAAAGGCGTGGGTTTGCTGCCCGAGACTATCAGCCGTTGCGCAGAGTTGTCAAGCAAACCCCGCCACGCCCCGCGAAAAGGACCGGCCGGGCGCAAAGGGGAATATGGGACAGGCCTGATGGTCTGTCCGGGGCCGGGCGCGGCCCGGCCCCGGGGTAGGCGGCCTGGTCTAGAACGGGGACTGGAACAGGGCGGTGTCGCCCAGTTCTTCCTCGATGCGCAGCAGGCGGTTGTACTTGCAGATACGCTCGCTGCGGCACAGCGATCCGGTCTTGATCTGTCCGCAACTGACCGCCACGGCCAGATCGGCGATGAAGGTGTCCTCGGTCTCGCCCGAGCGGTGGCTGACCACCTGGGTGTAGCCGTTGCGCTTGGCCAGGTCGATGCAGGCCAGGGTCTCGGTGACGCTGCCGATCTGGTTCAACTTGATGAGGATGGAGTTGGCGGTGCGCCGCTCGATGCCCATGGCCAGGCGTTCGCTGTTGGTGACGAACAGGTCGTCGCCCACCAACTGGACGCGGTCGCCCAGCTTCTCGGTGATGATGCGCCAGCCCTCCCAGTCGTCCTCGGCCAGGCCGTCCTCGATGCTGACGATGGGATAGCGCTGGGTCCACTGGGCGTAGAGGTCCACCAGCTCGGCCGGGCTGCGTTTGGAGCCGTCGGACTTGTGGAAGACGTACTGGCCCTCCTTGTAGAACTCGCTGGCCGCGCAGTCCAGGGCCAGGGCCACGTGCTCGCCCGGGGCGTAGCCGGCCTTTTCGATGGCCTCCAGGATGACCTGGATGGCCTCGTCGTTGTCCTTCAGGTTGGGGGCGAAGCCGCCCTCGTCGCCCACGCTGGTGACCAGGCCGCGGGCCGAGAGAACCTTCTTCAGGGTGTGGAACACCTCGGCGCCCATGCGCAGGGCCTCGGCGAAGTTCTGGCCGCCCACGGGCACGATCATGAACTCCTGGATGTCCACGTTGTTGGGGGCGTGGGAGCCGCCGTTTAGGATATTCATCATGGGCATGGGCAGCACCCGGGCATAGGCCCCGCCCAGATAGCGGAACAGGGGCACCATCAAGGCATTGGAGGCGGCGCGGGCCACGGCCATGGAGACGCCCAGGATGGCGTTGGCCCCCAGCTTGGCTTTGTTGGGGGTGCCGTCTAAGTCGATCATGGTCTGGTCCACCAGCACCTGATCCAGGCCGTCCAGGCCGATGAGCTCGGGGGCGATGACCTCCTCGATGTTGGTCACGGCCTTGAGCACGCCCTTGCCCATATAACGGCTCTTGTCGCCGTCGCGCAGCTCCAGGGCCTCATGCTCGCCGGTGGAGGCGCCGCTGGGCACGCAAGCGCTGCCCTGGGAGCCGTCCTCCAGGGTCACGTCGCACTCCACGGTGGGATTCCCGCGTGAGTCAAGTATCTCTCTAGCTACGATTTGTTCTATCGGTATCATGGGTTATCCCCTCTCTCCT
>CAZLSD010000325.1:0-3689 GCA_964561775.1 uncultured Desulfarculus sp.
CCCCAGGCCCCTGGCCCGGCCCAGCCCCTGGCGGGCATGAGCGTGGTCTTCACCGGGGCCTTGGCGCGGCTTACCCGCGGCCAAGCCCAGGAACTGGTGCGCCGCCTGGGGGGCAGAAGCGCAGAGAGCGTCTCGGCCCAGACCAGCCTGGTGGTGGCCGGCGAGCAGGCCGGCTCCAAGCTGGACAAGGCCCGCCAGCTGGGGGTGCGGGTCATCGACGAGGCGGAATTCCTGCGGCTGGCGGCCGATGGAGGAGACGAACATGGCGGAAATAGAGAACAAAGTGAAAGCCACCGTGCTGATCAAGGGCCGGGTCCAGGGAGTCTATTTTAGGGCCTACACCCAGGAGCAGGCCTTGAGCCTGGGCTTGACCGGCTATGTGCGCAACCTGCCCCTGCGCCGGGTGGAGGCGGTCTTCGTGGGGCCGCGCGATGTGGTGGACAAGGCCATAGCCTGGTGCCACCGGGGCTCGCCCAGCGCCCAGGTCAGCGAGGTGTCGGTGAGCTGGTCACAGCCCGACGAGGAGTACCCGGGCTTCGAGATTAGGTATTAACCGTTTGTAAACCGGCTTTTGGTCCGGGGCCGGGCTCTGATATACTAGCGGCCCAGAACAACCCCGCAAACCGTGAGCCGCCAGGAGGCCTTGGCCATGATCAGCAAATATCCGCCCCGGCTTGGACGCCTGCTCGCGCCCCTGTCCCTTTTGACGGCGGTCCTGCTCCTGGCCGGCTGCGGCTTGGGCCAGACCGTCAGCACCTATTGGGAAGGCAAGGACACCTCCGTGCGCAAACGCGTGGCGGTGGCCCCCTTCACCAGCGCGGTCAAGGGCCAGGAGGAACGCGCCCAGGCCTTGCAAAAGGCCCTGGCCGAGGCCTTGGCCCGCCAGAGTGGCATGGCCCTGGTCCCCTACGCGGAGCTGGAGGCGGCCATTGCCCAGGTGGACCCGGCCATCAAGGACGGCGAGGACCGGGCCATGGCCGCCGGGCGCGAATTGGGCCTGGCCGCCATCGTGGCCGGCAACCTGGTGGATTTGTCCATCGAATACCGGCTCAAGGGCATCTACGGCTTCCGCGACAACACCTCCTTCCTGGGCCTGGAGGCCGAGATGAAGGTGTTCGAGCCTTCCAGCAACACCGTGGCCGCCCAGACCTCCTTTCGCAAGGAGGAGGTGATTGACGACATCGACGCCGAATCCTTCAAGAACGGCAGGCCGGCCAAACCGGCGGTGATGGAGAAGCTGGTGTCCCAGCTGAGCAAGGACTGCCAGGATTCGGTGGTCTCCACCATCAACGGCCTGACCTGGAAGGGTTCCGTCCTGGCCGTGGAAGGCGACAAGGTCCAGGTCTCGGCGGGAACCGAGGCCGGCTTCTCCACCGGGGACGTGCTCTCGGTCTACGCCGTGGGCGAGAAGTTGCGCGGCGGCTCGGGGCAGACCATCATCCTGCCTGGCCCCCAGGTGGGCAGGCTGCGCCTGACCCAGATGGGCGCGCGGGTCTCCTGGGCCGAGGTTCTGCCCCAGGACGGCAAGAAGCCCGCCCTGGAGCCGGGCCAGCTCCTGCGCATCCGCTAAAGCGCCGGACCGCGGGGCGCGCCGCCAGGTGGCTCACTGCCCTCAGCCAGCCGCCCCGGCCGGGGAGGCGGCCTGGCCTGCCCACTGGCCGCCGCGCGCGGTGGCCTATTTCCCCTCCTGTCTGGGCCTGGGTCTGTTGCCCCAGGTGGTCCGGGCCGGCCGCCGGGTCCTGGAGCGCCAGGGCTTGAGCGCGCACATCCCTCCCGAGCAGATATGCTGCGGCCAGGCCCTGTTCAAGGCCGGCCACCGGGAGCAGGCCGCGCGGGTGGGCGCGGCCTGGGTGCGGGCCATGAGCGGAGCCCCGGCCGTGGTGGGGCTTTCCGGCTCCTGCGTGGCCCATGTGCGCAACCACCTGGCCGAACTCCTGGCCCCCTGGCCGGCCCTGGCCGCCGAGGCCCGCCGCCTGGCCTCCTTGACCTGGGAACTCACCCAGTTCGTGGTGCGCCAGTTGGGGGTGGAGGACCTGGCCCAGGCCGCGCCGGACGAGCCCTACGCCTATCACCCCTCCTGCGGTCTGCACCGCGCCCTGGGCGAGAACCAGACCCCCTGGCTGCTGCTAAGGTCCCTGCGCGGCGCGCCGCCCCGGGAACTGCCCGACTCCGGCCGCTGCTGCGGTTTCGGCGGCCCCTTCAGCGTCAGCCATCCCGAGCTTTCCGGGGCCTTGCTGAGCCAAAAGCTGGCCGATCTCAAGCAGACCGGGGCGCGCCTCCTGGTGGTGGGCGACCTGGGCTGCATGCTGCACCTGGGCGCGGGCGCGGCCGCCCAGGACCCCGGCCTGCGCGTGGTCCATCTGGCCCAGGTTCTGGCCGGGGAGGTCTGAGCCGTGCCGCGCCGCCTGCGTCCCTTGAGCGATCCGCGCACCGCCGCTGGCCTGGCCGTCTTCACCGCCCGCCTGCGCGAGATGCGTTCTAGCGGCTTCGCCAGCCCGGAACAGGCGGCCGGCTTCCGCGCCCAGGCCAGGGCGGCCAAGACCGAGTATCTGGCCCGTCCCCATTACTGGCTGGAGATGCTGGCCGACAGGCTGGAAGCCAATGGCGGCCAAGTCCATTTCGCCGCCGACGCCGCCCAGGCCAGGGCCATAACCCTGGATATCTGCCGCCGGGCCGGGGCCAGGAGCGTGGTCAAGGGCAAGTCCATGGTGGCCGAGGAGATGGAACTGAACCCGGCCCTGGAGGGCGCGGGCATGGAGGTCAGCGAGACCGACCTGGGCGAGTTCATCATCCAGTTGGCTGGCGAGCGCCCCTTCCACATCCTGGGACCGGCCATGCACAAGGACCGGGGCCAGGTGGCCCAGCTGTTCCGCGACAAGCTGGGGGTCAAGGTGAGCGACGAGCCCTCCGAACTGACCAAGGCCGCCCGCGCCGTGCTGCGCCGCCGCTTCTTGCGGGCCCAGGTGGGCATCACCGGGGTCAACGCGGCGGCCTGCCAGAGCGGAACCCTGGCCCTCATCAGCAACGAGGGCAACGGCCGCTACTGCTCCAGCCTGCCTGCCGTCCACATAGCGCTGATGACCCTGGAAAAGGCCGTGCCCAGCCTGGCCGACCTGGCCCTGCTCTCCACCCTCATTCCCCGCGCCGCCACCGGGGCCTTGCCGCCCTCCTATGTGAGTTGGCTGAGCGGACCCAGCGCCGCCGCCGGCGCGGGCGGGCCGCGCCAGATGCACCTGGTCATCCTGGACAACGGGCGCTCCCATATCCTGGAGACCGAGTTCTGGGAGATGCTGCTCTGCCTGCGCTGCTCCTCCTGCTTGAACTTCTGCCCGGTCTATGGCCTGGCTGGCGGGCACGCCTGGGGGGGGACCTATCCCGGCCCCATGGGCGGCGTGCTGGACAACCTGCTGCCCGGCCAGGTGGAGGACCGGCGCGAGGCCCTGGATTTGGCCCAGGCCTGTAGCCAGTGCGGCAGGTGCCAGGAGATGTGCCCCATGGGCATCGACCTGCCCGGCATGCTGCTCAAGCTGCGCCAGCGCCGGGGCCACGGGCTGGGGGAACTGCCGGCCGAGCTGGGCCGGCTGGCGCTCTCGCGGCCTCCCTTGTTCGCGGCCGCCCGCGCCCTGGCCGGGCCGGGGCTGGCCGCCTTGGCGGCCCTGCCCCCGGGCCTGACCCCGCCCGGGCCTTGG
>CAZLSD010000326.1:0-3679 GCA_964561775.1 uncultured Desulfarculus sp.
GGGTTGGGGATGGTGAGCACCGGACGCCCATGCACGAACTGGCGCGCGAAGCGCTCGGCCGCCGCCGTGACCCCCACCACCGCGGCGGCCCGGGGATAGGCCAGCCGGCGCAGGCGGTCCCACAGCGCGCCGATTTTGTGCTGGAAGGGATCGATGTGCTCGCAGGCTATGACCGGCAGTTTCAATCCCCACGCGGCCAGGATGGCCAGCACGTTGGTCTGGTCGGTGAAGCTGATGACCGCGCTGGGCCGGGAATCGGCCAGGGCCCGGCGCAGGGCCCGCACCCGCTGGAGGTTGTTGGCCAGGGCCTGGGCCAGCGAGCCCGACTCGGCCAGCAAATCCAGCCCCACCCGGCGCACCCGGGGGTCGCAGCGCAGGAAATCATCCTCCACCCGGGCCAGGGTGATGAGGGTGATGTCATGCCCCTCCGACAGCCAGGCCTCGGCCAGGGTCTTCATGACCCGCTCGGCCCCGCCCGCGCCCATGCCGGAGATGACCAGGGAAAGGCGCATGGCCGCTAGTCGCCCCGCCCGGGCTCTATCCAGCGCAGGCGGGGCGGCCTCCGTCCGGCCTGGCGCAGATAGGTCTCGTCGGGATAGCCCAGGGCGATGACCGCGTGTATCTGCTCGCCGCGCTCCAGGCCCAGGCCCTGGGCGATGCGCGGGTCGTGGCGCAGGGCCTCCACCACGAAGCCCACCAGGCAGGTTCCCAGGCCCATCAGGTGGGCGGCCAAGACCAGTTGGCCGCTGGACAGAAGCGCGTCCTCGGCCGGGCAGCTGGCCCCGGGCGCCGAGCCCACCAGGATGGCCGCCGGCGCGCCGTGGAACAGGCGCTCGCGGCCGCCCTGCTTCCATTCCTCCAGAGCCTTGTTCACCGACTGGTAGTGCTCTTGGTAGTAGTCGCGCAGTTGGGGCTTGCCCAGGGCGGCCAGCAGATTGCGCAGCAAGGGCCGGGCCGCGGTCTGGTTGAGGCGGCGGAAGAAATCCCCCACCCTTTCTCCCAGGGCCAGCACCGCCGGCCTATCGGGCAGGATGGTGAAGGTCCAGGCCTGGCTGTTGGTGCCCGAGGGCGCGCTTATGGCGATGCTGACCAGGTCCTCCAGCGCCTGGCGGGGCACTGGCCGGTCCAGGTAGTTGCGGCAGGAGCGGCGCGAGGTCATCAGCCTGACCAGGCCGGGCAGGTCGCCCTGGCCAGGGGGCAGATAGCGCCCATCGGCGCTGAAGGTCTGGTAGGCGGGCCTCTCCAGCCCGGCCACCTGGATGGCTCCGCTGGGGCAGACCACCTGGCAGTGGCCGCAGTTAAGGGAGCGGTCGCCGGTGATCCTGGCCTTGCCTTCGACCAGGCTGATGGTGTCTGAGGGGCAGACCCGCACGCACTGGCCGCAGCCCACGCACTTTTCCGCATCGATGGTGGTTTGCACCGGACCCGCCACGCCGTTCTCCCTCCGGGTCTAGAGTAATCGCGCCATCCTAGCAGGAATATGCCCCCCTGGGCAGTCCCCCTTCAGGGGCGCAGGCGCTGGTAGTCGGCCAGGAGCTGCTCAACCCGCGCGTCGTAACTGAACTGGGGAACCACCCGGGCATAGCCCGCCGCGGCCAGGCGCTCCCGCCGCTCGGGCTCCTCGAGCAGCCGCCCCAGGGCCTGGGCGGCCTGGGCCGGGCCTTCGTAGACCGCGAAATGCTCCTCCGGGCGCAGGAAGTCGCCGGCGTCCTCGGCGTAGTCGGTGAGCAGACAGGCCCGGCAGGCCAGGGCCTCCAGCACGCGCAGGTTCATGCCCACCCGGCGCCGCCCCGGCCCGCCCCACTGGCTGACGTTGAGCGCCACCCGGGCCTGGTTGTACAGGCGCACCAGGTCCTGGCCCCAGATCTCTTGGCCCTTGATGCCCGGGCCGAGCAGGCGGTTGCCCCGGTTGCGCTTGCGCCAGTTGGGGCCGTATATGGCGAAGTTGGCCGATCTACCGGCCAGGGACTCCATGATCTCCTGGCGCACCCGGTCCCAGGCCCCCACGAAAACCCAGTCGTGGCGCTGGCTCTGGTTTTCCAGGGGGTAATAGAGCTGGGTGTCGATGGCGTGGATCAAAAGGTCCACCGCCTGGTGGCCGCGCTGGCGCGACCAGTTCAGGCACTCGCTGGAGAAGAAATAAAACATGTCGTAGAGCCCCACCTCGGGATAGGTCTCCTCGAAGCGGTTCTCGCCGTGGATCCACCAGCCGAAGAGGGCGCTCAGCTCGCGCACCTGGGCCAGGGCCTCGGGCGTCACCGGCTTGGTGCGCACCACGAAGACCAACTGGGGCCGCCATTGGCGCACCTTTTCCACCAACTGGCTGGAGCGCCAGTTGCGGTGATTCAGGGGATGGGCGGCGAAGAGGTCCTTGCTCTTGGGGACCAGGCGCAGGTTGTGGGCCCAGTGGTTGATGGTGTGGAAGAGCAGGCGGTCCTGCCAGGTGTTGGCCTTGGCCAGCTCGAAGACCTGGGCCTGGACCCCGGCCCGGGCAAAGGCCCGGGCGAAACCGATGGAGATGGGCCTCTCCTCCCAGATGACGATGAGCACCCGCTCCACACGGCTCATGGGACTCCCCAGTCTCTGCTGGCCTTGGCCTGGCCCTGGTTTAGCTGGCAGCCGCGGCGGGATTCGTCAAGGCGGCGGGCGGCCAGGCCGGGGCGGCCGGGGAGATCGGCCGCCCGCAGGCCAGGGGCAGGCTATGGGGGCCTATTTCTTGGCCCCGCAGCACTTCTTGTATTTCTTGCCGCTGCCGCAGGGGCAGGGTTCATTGCGCCCCACCTTGGCGTTTTTACGCTTCTTGGGCTCGGGCGTGGAGCCGTCGCCGCCGGAAAGGGTGAGGGGAACCTCGTCCTCGGGCTCGAAGGCCTGGGCGTCCTCGGGGCGGGCCAACTGGATGCGCAGCAGGGTGGCCACGGCCTCGGCCTTGACCCTGCCCACCATGTCCATGAACATCTCGAAGCCCTCGCGCTGATACTCGCGCAGGGGGTCTTTCTGGCCATAGCCGCGCAGGCCTATGCCCTCCTTGAGATAGTCCATGTTGAGCAGGTGGTCCTTCCACAGGCTGTCCACCACCTGCAAGATGATCATGCGCTCCAGGTAGGCCATGGTCTCCTGGCCATACTGGGCGAACTTGGCCTGGTAGAGGTCCTTGGCCTGGCCGGCGATGAGCCCGCTCAAATCGTCCAGGCTGGCGATCTCCTGATCGGCTAGGCGGGGCTTGAAGCCCAGGACTCCGGCCACCGCCGTTTCGGCGGCCTCCATATCCCACTCGCTGGCTGGGGTCTGGGCGTCGGCGTGGACTCCGGCCAGATTGGCCGCCACCTCGTCGAGCATCTCCATGACCGACTCGTGGATGCCCTCGCCGGAAAGCGCGCCGCGGCGCTGGGCGTAGATGACCTCGCGCTGCTTGTTGAGCACGTCGTCGTATTCCAGCAGGTTCTTGCGGATCTCGAAGTTGCGTCCCTCGACCTTGCGCTGGGCGTTCTCGATGGCCTTGCTGATGATGCCGGCCTCGATGGGCTCGCCCTCCTCCATGCCCAGCTTGCCCATCATCCCGCTGATGCGGTCGCTGCCGAACAGGCGCAGCAGATCGTCTTCCAGGGAGAGGTAGAAGCGGCTGGAGCCGGGGTCGCCCTGGCGGCCGGAGCGGCCGCGCAGCTGGTTGTCGATGCGCCGG
>CAZLSD010000327.1:0-3663 GCA_964561775.1 uncultured Desulfarculus sp.
CTCGCGGCGTGGGGCTTGAAAGCGGCGATGAGCTCGGCCTGGGCCTCGGCCGGGGTGATGAGGGAGCAGGGGTCCAGGGCGGCGGCCCAGGCCGGGGCGGAAAGCGCGCCCAGGGCCAGCAAGGCCAGGACCAGTAAGGGATGCCGGCGCGGACGCCTAGTTTTCATGGACTTTGTCTCCCCAGGGGTTTGCGGGCGCATGGTCCGGAGGCCAGAGGCAGGGGAACCTCCGGCCAGCGGGGGAGATCGCATTATGGCCCAAATGGGCGGCGCATCCAAGTCAGGTCTAGAAGTCTTCTCCGTCCTGACCCTGGCGGGGGCTGGGCAGCCGCCTGCCTGGAGCGGCCAGGGCGCGGGCCTGGGGCGGCGAGACGGGGACGGCCTTTTTGAAACGGCGCGGGCGCGCGGCTGGTGGCGCTCCTTCCCCGGCGGCGGCTCCCACCAGAGTGGCCAGCTCCTCCACCAGTTCCAGCATGGTGCGGGCCTGGCCGGACAGCTCCTCGCTGGCGCTGGCCGATTCCTCGGCGCTGGCGGCGGTCTGCTGGGTGACTTTGTCCATCTGGCTGGCGGCCTTGTTGACCTGCTCTATGCCCTGGGCCTGCTCGCTGGAGGCCGCTGATATCTCGCCCACCAACTCGGCCACCTTGGCCGCGCTGGTGGCCACCTCGGCGAAGGCCTGGTCGGTGTGGGTCACCAGTTCCGAGCCCTCCTTGATGTTCTTCAGGTTGTCCTCGATGAGCCCGGTGGTGTTCCTGGCCGCCTCAGCGGCGCGCATGGCCAGGTTGCGCACCTCCTCGGCCACCACGGCAAACCCGGCCCCGGCCTCTCCCGCCCGGGCGGCCTCCACGGCGGCGTTTAGGGCCAGCAGGTTGGTCTGGAAGGCGATCTCGTCGATGGTCTTGATGATCTTGGAGGTCTGCTCGCTGGCCGAGGTGATGCGCTCCATGGCGTCCTTGAGCTGGCGCATGGATTCGCCGGCCTTATCCACCACGGACTTGGCCTCCTTCATGAGGGAGTCGGCCTGGGCGGCGTTGTCGGCGTTGGTGCGGGTCATGGCCGACATCTCCTCCAGGGAGGAGGAGGTCTCCTCCAGGGCGGCGGCCTGCTGGCTGGCTCCGGCGGCCAGGGTCTGGCCGGAGGAACTGACCTGATTGGCGGCGTAGGCCACCTGGGAGGCCCCGTCGTTCAGGCCCCCGATGATGCGGGTGACGGGGCCGGCCACCGAGCGCACCAAGAAGTAGAGCGACAAGACGAGCAGCAGCAGGGCGGAGACGGTGAGCAACAGATTGACCCTGGTAAGGCTGGCGGCGCCTTGATAGACCTCTTCGGCGGGGGCGGCGGCCAGCACGGTCCAGTCGGCCGCCTTGCAGGCGGCCTGGGCCGCCACCATGTCCTGGCCGTTTTGCTGGAAAAAGACCTGTCCCTGGCGCTGCCCCAGCAGCAGGGAGCCATAGGCGGCCTCCTTGAGCTTGAGGTTCATGATCTGCTTGTTGTCCCGGTGGGCGAAGACCACGCCCTCGCGATCGTAAAAGGCCATGTAGCCGCTGCCGGCCACCTGCACCGGTTCGACGAACTTGGCGTTGAACCAGCCCAGGTCGGGCACGGCGAAGAGCACCCCGATGACCTTGCCGCCATCGCGCAGGGGCGTGGCCACGGAGAAGGCCGGCTTGCCGGTGGTGCGGGCCACATAGACCGTGGAGACGTTGGTCTCGCCGCGCATGGCCTTCTGGAAATACTCGCGGTCTGGCACCTTGACCTTGCCCACCGAGTCGGGAATGGTGGAGGCGCGCACCTCTCCCTTGGCGTTGGCTATGTTGATATAGGAGATGCCGGGCATGCCCTTGATCTGCTCGGCCAGTTCAGCGTTGGCCCGCGCGCGGTTCTCCTCGTTGTCGTTTTTCAGCACGTTTTCGTAGACCACGCGCAGGGCCGAGATGCTCATCATGGTCTTGGCGTCTTCCACCCACAGGTCCATGAGCTCGCCGCTGGCGCGCGCCAGTTGCCCCAGTTCGGTCAGCCCGGATTTCTCCAGGGCGCTCCGCGACATGAAATAGGTGACCAAGGAGATCGCGCCCATGAATACCAGCACCAGGACGGTGGTGGGCAACAGCAAGCGGGTCTTGAGGTCCAGCTTCATGACGTAAGCCTCCCGTGCTCAAAATGGGAACGACGACCTCATATCGAACCGGCTGGGGCAGGCGGCGGCCGACTCAAGGCGCCAGATTTCACAAATCGGCGTCTATACTATAAAATTATGCCATAACAAGTTCGCAAGCGACAAGCCGCCAATGGTTACTGGACGCAGAAAAGGCGGGATCGGGGCCTGGAAATGCTGGGGGGCTGGGTAAACAGGAGGGCTCAGGTTCCCTGATAAAGGCGCTGCACGGTCTTGGGGGGCAGTCCGGCCTGGTCCAGCAGATGGGCCTCCAGGTCCAGGTCATACTCCAGGCGCACGATCTGGGCCCGGGGCTGGGGGGAAAGCTCGATGAGGGCGTAGGAAGCCCGGTGGTCGCCGTCCTTGGGCTTGCCCACGCTGCCGGGGTTTACCGCCAGGCCGGCGGGCAATTGGCGGATGAAGGGGCGGTGGGTGTGCCCCATGAGCAGGATGCCGGCTTGCTCCCGCTCCAGCCAGGCTTGCAGTTCCTCGGGGGGATGGTCGGGATAAACATAGTGGCGGATGCCCTGGGGGCTGCCGTGGACGGCCAGGATGCGCGCCCCGCCCATTTCCAGGCGCAGCTCCAGGGGCAGGCCGGCCAGATAGGCGCGGGTGGCCTGGTCCACCTGGCCCTCGGTCCAGGCGAAGACGGCCCTGGGCTCCTCGCCCAGCCCTGGTTTGAGGAATTGATCCACTCCGGCCTGGCCGCCGGTGAGCACGGCCTGGTCGTAGTTGCCGCGTATGGCCCGCCAGCCCTCGCGGGCCGCCAGGCGGGCCACCTGGTTGGGGCGGCAGAGATAGCCCACCAAGTCGCCCAGCACCAGCACGGCGGCGGGGGCGCGCTGGTGAATATCGGCGGCCACGGCCAGACAGGCCGATAGATTGGCGTGCAGATCGCTGAGCACCGCCAACAGGGGCATGGTCGCGCCCGCCCGGGAAAAGGGGCCTAGAAGTAGCCAGGCCTCAGGGCGCGGGGTTTGTCCGGGCTTTCGCCCGCGCTCCTGGCCTGCCCTTCCTCGGCCTCGGCCTCGGGCACGGGCAGTCCCTGCACGCGGGCCTTCAAGACCCGCGAGGGACGGAAGGTGACCACCCGGCGGGGTGGCAAGGTCAAGGGGTCCCCGGTCTGGGGGTTGCGGCCGCGGCGCTCGGCCTTGGCCCGCACCGACCACTTGCCAAACCCGCTCACCAGGACCTCTTCCCCCAGGGCCAGGGAGTCCTTGATGAGATCCAGGGAACGCTCCACGGCGTCGGCGGCCTCGGCCTTGTTGAGAAGGCCCTGCGCATAGACCGCGGCCACCAGGTCAGCTTTGGTCAGGGTCATGCGAGCTCTCCTGCCTGATAAGGTGTGGTTCGGCTACGCTCTCGGGGCCGCCTGGTTGGGGGCCGTCTCCAGTGACCTCGTGCTGCTTCTTGAGGGATTGAAAGCCATATTAGCAGCACTCCCGCAGCCTTGTCCATGGAATTTTCGCACAACCTCCGCCAGGGCTCAGGGCTTGGGCGGGGCCGTCG
>CAZLSD010000328.1:0-3663 GCA_964561775.1 uncultured Desulfarculus sp.
GTCGCGCAGCGGGCTGGCCGGTCTGCGCGCCGGTCTGCTGGAGGCCGCCGCCCAGGTGGAGGCGGGCATAGACTTTCCCGAGGAGATGGAGGGCCTGGACCCGCTGGAGATGGGCGCCCAACTGGAAGAGCGGGCGGCCAGCCCGCTGCGCGACATGTTGGCGCGGGGAGGGCGGACGCGGGTCTATCAGGAAGGGGCGCAAGTCGTGCTCTGCGGCAGGCCCAACGTGGGTAAGTCCAGTATATTCAACGCATTGCTAGGAGAGAACCGGGTCATCGTCTCGCCGGTCTCCGGCACCACCAGGGACAGCGTGGAGGAGAGCCTGCTCTTGGGTGGGCTGCGCCTGCGCCTGGTGGACACCGCCGGGCTGGGCCACGGCGGGGCCGAACTGGAGGAGGAGGGCAGGGCGCGGGCGCGGGAGCGCCTGGGGCAGGCCGACCTGTGCCTGCTGGTGCTGGACGTGAGCCAGCCCCTGACCCCCCAGGACTGGCAGGTGCTGGAGGAGACCCGGGCCAGGCCCCGCCTGATCCTGGCCAACAAGAGCGACCTGGCCCCGGCCTGGAGCCTTAAAGGGGCGGGCCTGGCCGGGGTGGAGGTGAGCGCGCGGGGCGGCCAAGGCCTGGCCGCGCTGGAGCAGGCCCTGGTCCAGGCCCTGACCGGGGGCGAGCCCGAGCCCCAGGCCGGCCAGTGGGCGGTGAACGCCCGCCAGGGCCAGGGCCTGGCCCGCTGCCTGGAGGCGGTGGAGGCCGCCCAGGCGCATCTTAAGGACCAGGCCTGGGAGCTGGTCTCCCTGGAGCTGGGCCAGGCCCTGGCCAGCCTGGGCCAAGTGGACGGACAGGACGCGCCGGACCAGGTCTTGGAGACGGTTTTCGCCAAATTTTGCTTGGGGAAGTAGGATGGCCGCGCGGGAACAGGATTGGCGGGAACTGGTGGCGGGGCAGGGCCTGGAGGCCCGCCGGCTGGACCAGCTGGAGTTGCTGGGGCAAGAGCTTTTGCGCTGGAACAAACGCATCAATCTGACCGGCTACCGGGACATGGCGGGGGTGGCGGTGGGGCTGTTCCTGGACGCCCTGGCCCTGGCCCCCTGGATCAAGGGGCCGCGGGTGCTGGACATAGGCTCTGGGGCGGGCTTTCCCGGCCTGGTGCTGGCCCTGGCCCGGCCCGAGCTGGCGGTGACCATGCTGGAGGCGCGGGCCAAGCGGGTGAGCTTCCAGCGCCAGGCCATGCGCCTGCTGGGGCTCAAGAACATCAGGGCGGCCCAGGGACGGGCCGGGGAGGGGGGGCTGGCCGGGGAGCGCTTCGACAGCGTGACCATGAAGGCCTTGGGCGGGCTGGAGCTGTGCCTGGGTCTGGGCAGGCAATATGTGGCCCCGGGGGGGCTGATAGTATTGCCGCGCGGCATGAGCGACGCCCGGGAGGCTTTATCGCGGGGGCTTCAGGTGCGGGAGTATGAGCTGCCGCCGCCGGGGGGGCGCAGGCTGCTGGTTGTTTCACGTGAAACATGAACTGGGGCGGGCGGCGGCCGGGTGGCCAGGGTTTCACGTGAAACAGGGCAAATAGGCAGCTTAAAGCGCTGGTTGGCCGGACAGGCTCAGGTTTGCAGGGGCAGCACCACGGTGAAGCTGGCCCCCGCGCCGGGGCGGGAGACCACCAGGATGCGCCCGCCGTGCTGCTTGATGATGCCAAAGCTGATGGCCAGGCCCAGGCCGGTGCCCCGCCCCCGCGACTTGGTGGTGAAGAAGGGCTCGAAGAGCCTGGCCGCCACGTCCGGCTCCAGACCGGGGCCGTCGTCCTTGAACTGGATGCGCAAGGCCCCCTCCTCCAGCCAGGAGCGCACCTCCAAACGCCCCCCGCCGTCCATGGCCTCGGCCGCGTTGACGATCATGTTCAGGAAAACCTGCTCCAGCTTGGTGCGGTGGCCATAATAGCGGGGCAGGCCGGGGGCCAACTGGCGCACCACCTCCACCCCGTGCAGGATGACGTGCCCCTCGATGAGGGCGAAGGTCTCGGACAGGACCTGGTTTAAGTCCATCAGCTCCTTTTCGGGCCGGTCCTGGCGGGCGAAATCCAGCAGGCCGCGCACGATGATCTTGCAGCGGTGGGTCAGCTTGATGATGCGGTCCAGGGTGGAGGCGTGCTCCCAGCCCGGCCCGGTGTCCTCGGCCAGCAGATGGGCATAGGTAAGGATGCCGCCCAGGGGGTTGTTGACCTCGTGGGCGATGTCGAAGGCCAGCTTGCCGGTGGCGGCCAGGCGCTCGGAGCGGATGAGTTGCTCCTCCATGCCCCGGCGCTCGCTGACGTCGCGCACGTTGAAGAGCAGGGCCGCGCCACCCTTGTAGACGGTGGGCGCGGCGGTCACCTCCAGCTCGAAGACCTCCTCGCCCCGCTGTCCCTGCCCCTCGAACAGGTCGTGGCCGCCGCTCTTTTCCTGAACCTCCTTGAGCCAGGCCAGATAGCCGCGCTGGCAGCCGGGGGCCAGCAGTTCCAGCAGATCGCCCCGGGCCTGGGCCAGGTCCGTCAGGCCGAACATCCGTAAAAACGGGCGGTTGGCAAAAACGAAGCCGTTGCCGTCGTGCAGGGCCATGCCCTCGCGGTTGGCCTCCACCAGCGAGCGGTACAGGGCCTCGCTCTCGGCCAGGCGCGATTGCAACTGACGCACGTCGCTGACGTCCAGGATCACCTCCACCGCCCCCAGCACCTGGCCCTGGGGATCGCGCAGGGGCGCGGCGGTGAAGAACAGGTCCTTGCTGCGTCCGCCCAGGTGGGGAAAATGCCCCTGGGCCTCCCAGGCCTCGTGCCCCAAGAGCGAGGGGCGCAAGAATTCCTCGGCATAGACCTGGCGCAGGCGCTCCCAATCCCCATCCACGATGAGATCGGCCAGGGAGACCCCCTCCGGCCGGTCGAAGACCTGCCAGACCCGGGTGGTGCCCAGCATGCTGGAGGCCGGCACCCCGGTGAGCTCCTGGCAGGCCCGGTTCCAGTGCATCACCCGGTGCTGGCGGTCCACCACGAAGACCGCCACCGGCATCACCTCCAATATGCCGGCCAGCAGCAGACTCTGCCGCTCGGCCGCCTCCTGGGCCCGCTTCTGTTGGGTGATGTCCTTGATGATGCCCTCGTAACCCAGCATGCGCCCCTGGTCCCGCCGCACCTGGGCGGTGATGGCCACGGTCAGGGGCTTGCCGTCCTTGCGCCGCAACTCCACCTCGTAGTCGCGCACCAGGCCGTCCTTTTCCATGGCGTCCAAAAGCGGCTTGCGGGCGGCGGGGTCCATGAAGAAGCCCAGGGAGGGGTCCTTGGCGGCCAGGAGCTGCTCCTTGCTCTCATAGCCCAAGAGCCGCACCCCGGCCGGGTTGACATCCACCCAGCGCCCGTCCTGGGCGGCCAGGCAGATCATGTCCGGCGAATTCATGAAGACCCGGCGATAGTCCTCGGCCCCGGCCGCGGCCTGCCGCCGCAACAGCACATGACCCAAGGCCAGGCCCAGCGCCCCGGCCGCCGCCTCGGCCAGGCCCTTTTCCCAGACGGGACGCCGCTCCCAGGCCAGCAGGCACAGCCCCTGCCCCTGGCCCCAGCCCAGGGGCCACAGGGACAGGGCGGCCTGGGGGCCCAGGTGCTGGCGCAGGCGCTCCAGCTCGGCCCAGCCCGCCCCCAGGGAGCGCC
>CAZLSD010000329.1:0-3636 GCA_964561775.1 uncultured Desulfarculus sp.
TCGTCACAGGGTGCAAAGCAAGGTAATGGGCAGGCAAACGCACAGGGAACTTGCCCCACCCTCGTCGCTGCCCGACCCCCCAGCGATGAACTCACCCTCCGGGATCAAAAGCAGGATGCTCCCGTCCTTCGCGTTGCTGATGAGCCACTTCCGGAGCGCGTCCTCAAAGAGCGGTACTTCGCTAAGCCCCCGCTCCCAAAAAACCCGCTCCGCTTGCACCTTGTTGGGTAGATCAATCGTCAATGTCGACCTCCGTCTCGCCAACCTCGATGTACATGTCGTCGTCCACGCCGATCTCGTAGCGCAGGCGATAGCGGACCATGGCCTCCAGCAGCACGCCCCAGGGGCGCATCTCGCCCTTTTGGGTGGTGTCGGCGGCCAGGGCGGCTTGCAGGGCCTCCAGGCCGTTGGGGTTGATGTTCATAGCCCGGTGGCCGTGGATGGCCTGGTGGGTCAGGTGGGGGACCAGCTTTTCCAGCCACAGGCTGCCGCCGTCGTTGCCCGGGGATCTGGGGGGCAGGCCCAGGCCGGGCACGTTCTTGGCCAGGGCCAGGCAGGCCAGGCGCACCAGCCAGTGCTGGTGGCTGGCCGCGCCCTGGGCGTCGCCGGGGGTCAGGTTGCCGGTCTTGGCCAGGGCGGCCAGGGCGGCCACGGCGCTGGGCGGGTCGCCGTCGCGCAGGGCCTGGCGCAGGCTGTCCGGGGCCTGGCGCGACATGTCGCCGGAATAGCCTTGCTCGATCCAGCCCTGTATCACTCCCCCCAGCACCACGTCGGGGGCCACCGGCTTGGAGGGCATGCGGGTGATGGCCGCCCGCGCGGCCAGCATCTCGTCCAGCAGGGCGGCCTGGTCGGCCTGGGCCGGACGCCAGCCGCCGGCCTTGAGGGCGTCCAGGCCCTTGACCGCGCTGGCCAGGTGCACCTTTTCCAGCAGGCCGAAGATCGTCTCCCATTGCTGGTTGCGGGCGTAGACCTCGATGGAGATGTCGGCCTCCTCCTGGGTGGCCTCGCTGGCCTTGATGCGGCGGGTGGACTGGCTACCCACGTGGAAGAGATCGGCCAGACGGGCGTCGCCGCTCTTGCGCACCAGATTGCCGATACGCATTTTCATGTCCTCGTCGGCGGCCTGGTACTCGGCGCGCAGGTATTGCAGCTCATAGTCCAGGACGAAAAACCGCTCGGTCTGCCCGCTCAAGAGGAACCACAGGCAACGGCGGCCCACGGACTTGGGCTGATAGTCGTGCTGGCGCACGATCTCCGCCGCCTGGCCATGGGGGTCGGCGATGGCCATCTCGCACAGGGCGTCAATCACCGCCTGGTCCGTGATCCCGCGCAGGGATTCCTGGGCCGTGGCCTTCACCGCCGGATCGGCATCCCGGCACAGGTCCAGGTGGGTCTGCAAGTGGGGGATGCGGTCCGCGCCGGGCCGCGAGGGCCTGCCCGCCTTGAAGGCGGTGAGCAGGGACATGGCCAGGGACTCCTGGGAGACGTAGCCCTGCTGGGCGAGGGCCTGGCCCAGGCGCTCATCCCGGCCCTTGGCCCATATGGCGCAGAAGGCATCCACCGCCCCCTGGTCCTTGAGCATGGTGATGGCCTGGGCGGCGGCCTGGGCCACCTGGGCGTCATGATCACCCAGGGCCTTGACCAACTCGGGCACCGCCTGGGCCGATTCGCCAGCCACCAGGAGCTGGTCGGCCTTCAAGGCCGAGAGCACCCGCACACTCGTTGGCGTGGAGGCCAGGTAACGCTGCTGGGCCACGATCTGGCCCAGGCGCTGGTCGCGCTTGCTCACCCACAAGGCGCAGAAGGCGTCCACCGCGCCCTGATCCTTGAGCATGGTGATGGCCTGGGCGGCGGCCCTAGCCATGGAGGCCTCGCCTTCGTCCAGGGCCTTGACCAGGTCTGGCACGGCCTCGGCCGACTCGCCGGCCAGCTCCGGCCTGCCCGCCTGCAAGGCCGAGAGCACCCGCACGCCAACCGGCGCCGAGGCCACATAGCGGCTCTGGGCGATGACCTGCCCCACCAGCGGGGCGCGGTTCTTGACCCATAGGGCGCACAGGGCGTCTATGGACCCCGCGTTGCCCAGATTGAGCAGGGCCTGGGTGGCGGCCTGGGCCACCTCCGGGTCCGGCGAGCCCAAGGCCCAGGCCAGGTGTTCCATGGTCTCCGGGCCGGAGTCCTGGGCCAGCTTGCGCACGGCGGAGCGCCGCATCATACCCCCCACCAGGGGGGCGGTGCTGCGCAGGTTTTGGGCCAGCTTGTTCAGTTCCTTGCTATCCATGGCAAATGCCCCCTTTGCTGTCAGGCGGATATTCATTATTTGCGGAAGCTGGCGGCGGCAAAAAGCTTGCGACGCAGCCCCCAGGTATCACCATGTTTGAGGTGGCCGATCCAACTTGTTACGGTGGAGCGGATGTGCTCCATACCAACCGCGCCAAGGGCATAGGCCCTACGCAATTCTTTTAACCGGCGCTGGAATCGCACACCAGAGGGACGCCGCAAGCGGCGATGATCAGGATAGACCCGCCAGCCCAGAAACTCCACCCCCAGGTGAGTTGGGCGGACCTGACATTTGTTGGGATGCATCCTCACTCTTAAGCCACCCAGGTGTTCACTCATCTTCGCCAGCACTTGGCGTAGGCGTTGCTTCTCGTCGGCAAAGACCAAAAAATCGTCGCAATAGCGCAAATAGAAGCGGCAATTCAATCCCTGTTGGACGAAATGGTCAAAGCTGTTGAGATAGACGTTGGCGAATATCTGGCTGGTGAGATTGCCAATGGGAATACCCCGACGCCTTTGGTGCGGAGTAAAAAGCGTGTCATGGGGGAAATAGCGGATTATCGGCTCCTGGGGGTTGGAGTGGTCCAATATCTGGCCGACCAGCCGCAGGGTGTCTTGGCATTTGATCTTGCGGCTGACCGAGGACATCAGTATTTCATGGTCCATGCTGGGGAAGTACTTTTCCAGGTCGCACTTGAGCACGTACTGGTTGCGGCGGGCAAAGGCCGTGCAGCGGTCCAAGGCCCGGTGGGTGCCCTTATGCTTACGGTTGGCGTAGCAGTCGTGAATGAATGAGCGGTCGAAAATAGGCTCAATGACCCGGCACAGGGCGTGATGCACCACCCGATCCCGGTAAGGGGCGGCGCTGATCAGGCGGGGTTTGGGATCCCTGATATAAAAGGTGCGGTGGGGGCCGGGCCGGTAGGTGCGCCCCAACAACTGGTGGCGCAGATCCAGCAGATTGCTTTCCAGGTCGTGATGAAAGGCCACCACGTCCGGGCGAAGGCGCTTGCGGCGGCGGGACTCATAGGAAGCGGCAAGCAGATTTTTAAAAGATGCAATGGCATCAAAGAGTCCACCATGGCGTTTCATTTCATCACCTCTGGTCAAAACAGGGGTTAAAATTTCCTAAAAAATTTTCCGGGCGCTCGGCTAAAGCCTCGCGCTAAGAGCAAAGGGTAAAAGGGTAAAAGAACAAAGCATTACAAGAGAGTCCTGGCGCCACGAAAGCCGCTGTAGTCGTCGCGGCGCGTGGGGACGTTGGCGAAGCGGCAGGCGCAGCGGAAGTCGAAATCGCTGCTGAGCCAGGAGCCGCCGCGCACAACCCGGGCGCTACCGCTGGTTGGCGGGGCCATGTCC
>CAZLSD010000330.1:0-3626 GCA_964561775.1 uncultured Desulfarculus sp.
GCTGCGACATCGTGCGCCAGCAATCAGGGGCCGATCCCTCGGCCGTGGCCTATGACACCATCGAGGCCGGCTTGAGCCGGGGCGCGGACCTGGTCATCATCGACACCGCGGGCCGCCTGCACACCAAGGTCAACCTGATGGAGGAGATGAAGAAAATCCAGCGGGTGGTGGACAAGCGCCTGCCCGGCGCGCCCCACGAGGTTCTCCTGGTGCTGGACGCCACCACCGGCCAGAACGCCATCTCCCAGGCCAAGCTCTTCCACCAGGCCGTGCCGCTCACCGGCCTCATCCTCACCAAGCTGGACGGCACGGCCAAGGGCGGGGTGGTGGTGGCCATCGCCGCCGAGATGAAGCTGCCCATCCTTTTCGTGGGCCTGGGCGAAGGCCTGGACGACCTGCGCCCCTTCGACTCCCAGGCCTTCGCCCAGGCCATCTTCTAGACCGCCCGCCGCCCGCCCCTCGCCCCGCTCGGCCAAGCATTTTTCGCCCGCTGGGATCGCTTTGGAGTAACATCTTTTTCAGGGGTCTTTTTACGCTGGTTCGGGAGGTTTGGGGCGCATGACCCGTATCCTGTTCGTGGATGACGAACCCAATGTGCTCATGGGGCTGGCCCGCATGCTCAGGGGCAAGCGCCGGCAGTGGGACATGACCTTCGTGGAGGGCGGCCCGGCCGCCCTGAAGCTATTGCAGAGCCAGCGCTTCGACATAATCGTGGCGGACCTGCGCATGCCGGTGGTGGACGGCGTGGAATTGCTGAGCAAGGTCAGGGACGCCTTTCCCCACACCATCCGGATCATCCTTTCGGGAGACACCAGCCTGCCCGCCGTGTTCCGCTCGGCCAAGCTGGCCCACCAGACCCTGATCAAGCCCTGCGAGGCGCCGCGTTTGATCGAGGTGCTGGAGAGGGCCTCCCTGCTCAGCGGTTTCCTGCGTCAGGAGGGCCTGGCGGCCCTGGTTTCCCGCATTGAATCCCTGCCCACCCTGAACCGGAACTATGAGCTGGTGATGGATGAATTGGAGGCCGAGGAGCCCTCCCTGCACAGCATAGGCCAGATCGTGGGCCGGGACGTGAGCATGGCGGCCACCGTGCTCAAGGTGATCAACTCCGCCTATTTCGGCCTGGGCCGCCACGTCACCAGCCCCGTGGACGCGGTGCTCATGCTGGGGCTGGAGGTGGTGCGGGGATTGGTGGTGAGCACCAAGATATTCTCCGCCTTCGATCAGACCAGGATCAGCGGGTTCTCCTTCGAGGAGTTGTGGCGGCACAGCTTCGCCACCGCCGGCCTGGCCAAGGCCATCGCCACGGCCGAAGGCATGGACAAGCTGCTGGCCGAGCGCGCCTTCACCGCGGGCCTGCTGCACGACTTGGGCAAGCTGGTGCTGGCCTATCTGATCCCGGCCCTTTACAGCGAGGTGCTCAGCCGGCGGCGCTGGGAGACCATGCCCTTCTGGGAAGCGGAGCGCCAAGCCTTGGGGGTGAGCCACGCCGAGGTGGGGGCCTTTCTCATGGGGCTGTGGGGATTTTCCGAGGACATCATCGACGCCCTGGCCTATCACCACCAGCCGGCCTCCAGCCCCCAGGGCGGCTTCGGCCCCATGCTGGCGGTACACGTGGCCAATTACTGCGAACACCGTCTCCAGCCGGATCAGGACCAGAACGGCGACCTGCTGCTGGACAGGCCTTTCCTGGCCCAGGCCGGCCTGGAGCACAAGCTGGAAGCCTGGATTGGCCTGAGCGAGCGGGTGGCGCGTGGCGAGGTGGAACATGAGTGAGGTCAAAATCAAGGAACGGGTTCTCATGGTGGATGACGAGCCCAACGTCCTGGCGGGGTATGTGCGCCATCTGCGCAAGGGGCTTAACGTGGACACCGCCCTGGGCGCGGAGCGGGCCCTGGAGCTCTTGGCCAGCCAAGGCCCCTACGCGGTGGTGGTCTCCGACCTCAAGATGCCGGGCATGGACGGCATCCAGCTGCTCAGCAAGGTCAAGGAATCCTATCCCGACACCGTGCGCCTGATCCTGACCGGCTTCGCCGACGTGGCCAACGCCGTCTCGGCGGTCAACGAGGGCAACGTCTTCCGCTTCCTGACCAAGCCCTGCGAAATCGAGGTGCTGGCCCGGGCCCTGGCCGACGCCATCAAGCAATACCGCCTGGTCAGGACCGAGAAGGACTTCCTGGACCAGACCCTCAAGGGCGGGGTCAAGGCCCTGATAGGGGTCATAGCCCTGCTCAGCCCCGAGATCATGCTGCGCTCCCAGCGGGTGGCCCAGATCGCCATGGGCCTGGGCGCCAAGCTCATCAACGTGGACACCTGGACCCTGGAGATGGCGGCCCTGCTCTCCCAGATCGGCATGGCCGTCTCCTCGGTGAACCTGGAGCGCAAGCTGGCCGCGGGCGAGCCCCTGGAGGGGCCGGACCTGGACCTGCTCAGTTCCTATTCCGAGGCCGGCGCCGGGGTTATCCGCAACATCCCCCGCCTGGAAAAGGTGGCCCAGACCATCGAGTTGCAGGAAAAGGGCATGGACGGCTCAGGACCGCCGGAAGACTTGACCAACCTGATGGGAGTGCCGGTGGAGAGCAGGGTGCTCAAGGTGAGCCTGGATTTCGAACGGGCGGTGATGCAGAAGAACACCCCCCTGGACGCCCTGGACATCCTGGAGCAGGCCGCCTTCCGCTATGACCCCGTGGTGCTGGCGGCCCTGGCCAAGTTCGTGGTGGCCGACATGGGACGCCTGCCCTGGCCGCTGGGCCTGGGCGATCTGCTGCCGGGCATGGTGCTGGCCGAGGACATCATAAGCAGCGATGGCGTGGCCCTGGCCCGCGCCGGGCGCGAGATCAACGACAGCCTGCTGCTCATCCTGGATACCAACCGGCGCAAGATAAACGCCAGCAAGCCGCTGAAGGTGTACCTGAAGACCCACTAGGCCAGGCCCTGGCCCCGGGCGGCGCGCCTATCTGCCCGGCAGGCGGAAAAGCAGGACCTCGTCTCGGCCGCCGTCACTCAGATAGCCCGCGGCCACTATGCCCCCGTCCCCTGACACGGCCAGGTCATAGGCCCGCCCCAGGCGGCCCGAGGCGGCCAGGCTAAACACCCCGGCCTGGGCGAAGGACTGGTCCAGGACGCCCTCGGGCAGGAAGCACAGGATCACGGGGTTGTCGCCATCCTGGCCCTGGCTGGAGCCCGCCAGCAATATCCTGCCCTGGTCCCCCAAGGCCAGGCCCCAGACGTAGTCGTATCCTTCCGAGTTGCCCTGGTATCTGGCCACGCCCCCCTGACCGAAGCTGGGGTCCAGCCCGCCGTCGGCCAGGAAGGCCAGCAGCACGATGTTGTAGTTTTCCCCGTCGTGGTCCGCGCCCGCCACCAGGATGCGCCCCTGCTGGTCCAGGGCCAGGGCGTTGCCATAATCCCGCTGCCCGCCGGATCCGGCCCAGGTGGCCACCCCGCCCGCGGCGAAGCTCTGGTCGGTGACGCCTTCGCTGGTTAGCCGCCAGAGCAGGATGTCCTCGGTCTTCCCCGCGCTCAGGCCGCCCGTCACCAGGATGCGGCCGTCGGCCCGCAAGGCCAGATCAAAGGCCCAGTCGTCGGCCCCGCCCGCCCCGGCGAGGGTGGCCAGGCCGGCCTGGCCA
>CAZLSD010000331.1:0-2225 GCA_964561775.1 uncultured Desulfarculus sp.
CCCGCAGCGTGCAGCGCATGCTGAGCCTGCACCTGGGGGGCTTGAGCGTGGGGCGCAAGGTCAGCCCCCACAGCCTGCGCCACGCCATGGCCACCCACCTGCTGGAGGGCGGAGCGGATTTGCGCTCGGTGCAGGAGATGCTGGGGCACAAGAGCCTGAGCACCACCCAGAAATACACCCACCTTGCGGTGGACCACCTGCTTAGGGTATATGACTTGGCCCACCCGCGGGCCCAGAACGGGCCGGGGCAGGGCGCGCAGGAGGAGATAGAGGATGCTAAGCGGCAGTGAGTTCCATGGCACCACCGTGCTGGGCCTGCGTTGGCAGGGCCAGGTGGTGATGGCCGCCGACGGCCAGGTGACCATGGGGGCCACCGTGGTCAAGGCCGGGGCGCGCAAGGTGCGCAGGCTTTACCACGACAAGGTGCTGGCCGGTTTCGCCGGGGCCACCGCCGACGCCTTCACCCTCTTCGAGCGCCTGGAGTCCAAGCTGGAGACCTATGCCGGCAACCTGCCCCGGGCCGCCGTGGAGCTGGCCAAGGACTGGCGCACCGACAAGCTGCTGCGCCGCCTGGAGGCCCTGCTGCTGGCCGCCGACCGGGACAACCTGCTCATGATCTCCGGCTCTGGCGACGTCATTGACCCCGAGGGCGGCTTGGCCGCCATCGGCTCGGGCGGGCCCTATGCCCTGGCCGCGGCGCGGGCGCTTATGGCCCACAGCCCGCTCAACCCGGTCGAGGTGGCCAAGGAAGCCCTGGGCATCGCCGCCGACATCTGCATCTACACCAACCGCCAGATCGTGGTGGAGACTTTATAGCGATGAAGCAGTTCAAGCGGATAGACGCGCATTTGACCGGGGAGGCCCGCTGACATGGCCACCATGACCCCGCGCGAGATAGTGGGCGAGCTGGACAAGTACGTCATCGGGCAGAAGGACGCCAAGCGCTGCGTGGCCATCGCCCTGCGCAACCGCTGGCGCAGGCAGCAGGTGCCCGAGCATTTGCGCGACGAGATAGCGCCCAAGAACATCATCATGATCGGCCCCACCGGGGTGGGCAAGACCGAGATCGCCCGCCGGCTGGCCCGGCTGGCCGAGGCGCCCTTCCTCAAGGTGGAGGCCAGCAAGTTCACCGAGGTGGGCTACGTGGGGCGCGACGTGGAGTCCATGGTGCGCGATCTCACCGAGCTGGCCATCAACATGGTCAAGGCCCGCGAGCGGGAGACCGTGCGTATGAAGGCCCAGGAGCTGGCCGAGGAGCGCCTGCTGGACATCCTGCTGCCCCCGCGCCAGCCCGGCGACCAGAACGCCGCCGAGCAGCACCTGGAAGTGGTGCGCAAGGACGAGGAGATCAACCCCACCCGCAGCAAGCTGCGCAAGCTCTTGCGCGAGGGCAAGCTGGACGAGCGCTACGTGGACCTGGAGCTGAGCGCCCAGCCCAGCCTGCCCATGGTGGAGATTTTCTCGGCCAGCGGGCTGGAGGACCTGGACGTCAACTTGAAGGACATGCTGAGCGGGCTGCTTCCCAAGCAGACCAAGCGGCGCAAGGTCAAGGTGCCCGAGGCCATGGAGATACTGACCAACGAGGAGGCGGGCAAGCTCATCGACATGGACCGGGTGGTCTCAGACGCCCTGGCCAAGGTTGAACAGGAAGGCATCATCTTCCTGGACGAGATCGACAAGATCGCCGGCCGCGAGCAGGGCCGGGGACCGGACGTGAGCCGCGAGGGCGTGCAGCGCGACTTGCTGCCCCTGGTGGAGGGCTCCACCGTGAGCACCAAGTACGGCATGATCAAGACCGACCACGTGCTGTTCATCGCCGCCGGGGCCTTCCACATCTCCAAGCCGGCGGACTTGATCCCCGAGCTGCAGGGCCGCTTCCCCATCCGGGTGGAGCTGACCGCGCTCACCGCCGACGACTTCGTGCGCATCCTGACCGAGCCCAAGAACGCGCTGATCTCCCAGTACGAGGCACTGCTGGCCACCGAGGGCGTCACCATGAACTTCACGCCCCAGGCCATCCGGGCCATCGCCGAGATAGCCACCCGGGTCAACGAGTCGGCCGAGAACATCGGGGCGCGGCGGCTGCACACGGTAATGGAGCGCCTGCTGGAGGAGATATCCTTCGAGGCCCCCGACAAGGCCGGGCAGAGCCTGACCATCGACGACCAGTACGTGCAGGAGCGCCTGGCCGGCATCAGCCAGGACCAGGACTTGAGCAGATACAT